>JAZKEV010000431.1:0-4095 GCA_040386765.1 Verrucomicrobiota bacterium
CGCCAATCCTGCTGCGAGCGATCCTCGGCGACGATCTCAACGCCGCCCTCCATGCCGCGCGGACGTTGGAGCTCGCCGGTGAGCCGACCCGGTCGCTGCTCCCTCAGCTCCGCTCGCGTTTGGCTGCGGCCCAAGCGCGCGCGCAAAAATCCTACCTCGAATTTTATATCTCGATGTCGCTCGGGTCGCTGATCGCAGCCCTCGACGGCTCCCCGAATCGATAGTCGCCCGTCATGAACTTTCTCCTCCGAGCCGTTCTCCTCACCAGCGTTCTGCCGCTCGCCGCCATCGCGTCGTCAGCCACCACGCGACCCAACATTCTCTTCATCTTTTCGGACGATCACGCGACCCAGGCGATCAGCGCCTACGGGGAAAAGCGTCGGCTACTCGAGACGCCTAATATCGACCGGCTCGCGCGGGAAGGCATGAGGTTCGACCGCTGTCTGGTGCCAAATTCCATCTGCGGTCCCAGCCGCGCCACGGTGCTGACGGGCAAGCACAGCCATCTGAACGGATTCTACAATAACACCAACAGCGTGTTCGACGGCGCGCAGCAAACCTTCCCCAAGCTGCTCCGCGCCGCCGGTTACCAGACGGCGCTTTTCGGCAAGTGGCACCTCGGTTCAGATCCCACCGGTTTCGACCACTGGCACATTCTGCCGGGCCAGGGGCAGTACTACAACCCGCCCATGATCCGTAACGGCGAGAAAATTACCCACCATGGCTACGTGACCGATCTCATCACCGAGCAAACCATCGCGTGGCTGAAAGGTCGGGATAAGACGAAGCCGTTTCTCATCATGGCGCAGCACAAGGCTCCGCATGGCGAATGGGCGCCCGCCCTCCGCCACCTCGGCTGGGACAAGGACCGCCAGTATCCGGAACCGGAAACGCTGTTCGACCCCTACGACAACGGTCGCGGTCTCGCGTGGCGCGATCAGGATATGAACCTCGCGAAATCCTTCAGCGACCGTCTCGCCAAACTCTCCACGCCGGGTTATCTGGATGAGGACCAACGCATCGCCTGGGATGCCTACTACGGCCCGCGCAATGCGGCTTTCCGGAAAGCGGCGCCCTCTGGCCGCGAGTTGGTGCGCTGGTGGTATCAGCGCTACATGCACGACTATCTCGCCACCGTCAAAGGGGTCGACGAGAGCGTCGGCAAGCTGCTCGCCGCTCTGGAAGAAGAGGGCCTCGCGGAAAATACTCTCGTCGTTTACTCCAGCGACCAAGGCTTCTTCCTCGGCGAACACGGTTGGTACGACAAACGCTGGGTGCTCGAGGAGTCCTTGCGCACGCCGCTGCTGGTGCGCTGGCCTGGCGTCATCCGGCCCGGGAGCACCAATGGCGACATCGTATCCGTGTTGGATTACGCGCAGACGCTGCTCGAAGCCGCCGGCCTGCCGCTTCCGGACGACATGCAAGGCCGCAGCCTCGTTCCCATCCTCCGCGGCCAGCGCCCCTCCGGCTGGCGCACGAGCTTCTATTATCATTTCTACGAGTTCCCCACTCCCAATCGTGTCCGGCCGCACGAGGCGGTCGTGACGCAGCGGCACAAACTCGTCCATTACTACGGCGACGTCGACGACTGGGAGCTCTACGACCGGGAGCGCGACCCGCAGGAGATGCACAACTTTATCGCGGACTCCACCTCGGCCCAACTGGTGCGGGACCTGCGCGCCGAATTGGAGCGCTTGCGCCTGCATTATAAAGTCCCTGCAGCGCCCCCGCGAACCGCGCATGGGAAAGAGCCGTTTCCGGGCAAGCCACTTAACTGAATTGGCGATTAAACACCTGGGTGCGCGGAGATGCGGCTCCGTTCTATACCTCTTATAGAGAGTCAGCGCCCATCACCCGGCCGAATGCCACGTGAGTCCCGCACCTTCTCAACTCTTCTCAACCAACACCCGCTCGCCGTCACCCCAACCCCTGTATGAAAAACGTCCTCTTCCTCAGCACCCTGACCCTCGCCATCATCGTCGGAACCGCCAGCGGCCAGACCGTCGTACCGGGCGTCGCCGCCAAAGAACCCGAGCAATCGGCTGTCGTTCTTTCTCCCTTCGAAGTCACGGCCTCGGGCGATATTGGTTACCAGGCTCGCGAAACGTTGGCGGGCGGCCGCACGCGCACTTCGCTGGATGATATAGCGAACTCCATCGATGTCATCACGGCCGAACTGATCGAGGACATGGGGGCCCTCGATCTCCAGGATATAGCCGCCTACGGAAACAACATCGACTCCGGCTATATCTCCCAAAACGACAATGCCGACGGTGCACTCACGGCGTTGTGGGACCAGAACACCACCTACTTCCGGGGCTTTCGCACCTACCGAGGCACGCGTAACTTCATGTTCACGCTCATGTCCTTTAATGCCTTCAGCAGTGACCGCATCGACCTCTCAAAAGGTCCCAACGCGGTGCTCTTCGGCGTCGGCGAGCCGGGCGGCGCCATCAACTACAACACCAAGCGCGCTTCCCTCGCGCGAGACCACACCGAGGTCTCGCTGCGCACGGACAGCGAGGGCTCGATCCGGGGCCAGCTGGACGTCGACCAGGCCCTGATCAAAAACAAACTGGGCATCCGCGCCGTGTTGCTCGCCGAACGGACCGACTTCGTCTGGAAACCCGCCTATTCGGACACCGACGGCGCCTACTTCGCGGCGACATTCCGCCCCTTTCAAAAAACCACGATCCGCGGCAACTACGAGTATCGTAACGCCAATCGCGCCCTGGGCCGCCGGGTCTACCCCCGCGATTCCTTCACGCCCTACGTGAACGCCGGCTCGGCGCGGATCATTGCGCCGCTGACGAGTAACAACGCGAGCATCGCGGGACTTTCCACGACGGTGCCCGTCGCCTCGATCGGAGTCAGCCGAAACACCGCGACGCGCATCACCGCTCTGGAGGACGGCTCTGTCGTCAACACGCTGAATACCGGTACGACCAACTCGTTGAGCGTAGGCGCCGAAAGCGACGTCCAAGTGGGTCGCGGCATTTATCCCGAAGCCACTGTCATCGAGGGGCGCAACGGCATCTCCGACTCCCAGGACAAGATGATGGAGGTCACCGTGGAGCAGGAGCTGGCGAAGAACCTCTTCCTCGAACTGGGCTTTGCCGACTGGTCGATGGAGCGCCTCCAGGGCAACGGTACGCTTTCGAACGTCCACAACCTTCAGATCGATCCCAATGGCTTCACGCCCGGATCCCCGACCGTAGTGAACCCCAACTTCGGCAAATATTACTCCGAGATGCAGCCATGGCTGCAGGAGCGGCACGAGAACGTGAAGACTTATCGCGCCACGCTTTCTTACTCCCTCGATCTCACCCAACGGAGCCGGTGGCTCGGCAATCACCGTTTCTCGACCATGTGGGAGAACTATAAATTCCGCGAACTCTGGGATCGCCGGCACCTCACGATCACCGGCACACCCACCGGCGTCCTGCCCAACGCCAACCGAACCAATGCGGCGAACAATGTCTGGGTGCGCGAATACTACAACTTCGCGGCCGGCGACTCCTTCATGCGGGACGTCACCTCTTGGTATTATCAGGACGCGGTGAACCTCGGCGCGGGTTACACCGCCAGCTGGCTCCGCAGCAACAGTGCCCTGCGCGCGAACCTGACCGACACCACCACCCATCTCGGCGTCTGGCAGGGCTCCTGGTTCAACAACCGCCTGGTCCTGACCTGGGGCTACCGGGGCCTAAGGCAGAAGAACTATAATTCCAACCAGCAGGGCTATATTGTTCGCGATAACGCGACCCAGGAATTTGTATGGCGCCATCCCGTGACCGGAGAAACGCGCGCCAATATCTTCGATGCCAGCATGCCTCCCGACCCACGTTCAGTGGACACCGGGGTGGCTCGCAACGAGGGCATCGTCATCAAGGCGCTCTCCTGGCTGTCGCTCACCGCCAACCATGCGACGAATTTCAATCCCACGGCCGGCCTCTCCGACATCACCGGCGCGGTTCGCGGCGCCGCTCAAGGCGAGACGACCGAATACGGCATCCGGCTTCGGCTGTGGGACGGTAAGGTCAGCTTCTCCGCCCTGCATTACCAGACGGATGCCACGGGTCTGATGACGGGAGG
>JAZKEV010000432.1:0-3927 GCA_040386765.1 Verrucomicrobiota bacterium
CGGCCTTGGTGGCGTGGCACTCGTCGGCTCGTGGGGCTCTGTGCAATGGCTGCCGCTCTGGGCGGACAAGATGGTCGCCGGCACCAATCACGATGCCAAGGCCGTCACCCAAATCCTCAATGGCATCGGCTCCTGCGTGGGCTGCCTGCTCGGAGCGTGGCTGGGCCAGCGCCTCGGCCGGCGGGCCGCCTACTTCACTCTCTGCGCCGGCTCGTTCCTCGTGTGCCAATGGATGTTCCGCGGGATCGATTCCTACGGCACGATGTTTCTCACCGCGAGTTTCATCTCCGGCGCAATCACGGCCTCCTTCTACGGCTGGCTGCCGCTCTACCTGCCCGAGCTCTTCCCCACCCGCATCCGCGCGACAGGCCAGGGCATCGCCTTCAACCTCGGCCGCATCCTGGCCGCCATCGGCGCGGTGCAGATGGGCGCGCTGATGCAGACCTTCGGCAGCTATCCGAAGGCGGGCGCTATCATCACCCTCATCTATCTCGTGGGCCTCGTGCTGATCTGGTTCGCTCCCGAGACGAAGGGCAAACCGCTGCCCGCCTAACCTGCCGCGCCGCCTCTCCATGCCCCGTTTCGGTCGCGCCTCCCGCCATGTGCACGATTTCCACGCGACGATCCTGCACCTGATCCGCTTCGACCACACGAAGCTCACCTATCGTCACGCGGGCCGCGATTATCGGCTCACCGATGTTTTCGGCAAAGTCGTGAAAGACGTGCTGGCCTAGCGCCTCGGGCCGGTGTCGGATTGCGAGCTTCGCTAACCGCGCGTGCTGCGCGTGCTTTGGCCAGCACCCGAATCTCCCGCCTCCATCATGCCAACCACCCCTGCTGCTTCTCCTCGCGTCCTCGCTTTCGGCGAAGTGCTGTGGGACGTCTACGGCGAAGGGCGCGAATTCATCGGCGGTGCGCCTTTCAACTGCGCGGCGCATGCGGTGCGTTGCGGCCTGGAGGTCGATTTCTACAGCCGCATCGGCACGGATGCGCGCGGCTCTCTCGCTCGCGCACAACTCGCCCGGCTCGGCGTCGGCGAACGCTGGCTGCAGATCGATCCGGTACATCGCACCGGCTGGGTGGATGTCACGCTGCGTAGCGGTCAGCCGTCCTATAGTATCGGTGCCGACGCCGCGTGGGACTGGATCGAGGCGCCGTCGCCTGCGGCGGCCGAGGCGATCGTCACCACTGACTACGCGGGCTTGATCTGCGGCACACTCGCGCAACGCTCGCCCACCTCCCGCGCCGCGCTCCGGCGTTTGCGCGAATCGATGCCCGGCGCGGTCGTGCTCTACGATGTCAATCTCCGGCCTCCCTACACACCGTTGGATATTGTGCGCAGCACCCTGCGGGGCGTCACGCTGCTGAAGGTCAACGACGTCGAGGCCGAGCAAATCTCGCGGGCGTGGTGGGATGCGCCGTTCTCGCCTGAAACGTTTTTCTCCAACCTCGCCGGCCAGTTCGGCCTGCAGGCGCTCGTGCTCACCCGCGGCGCGGATGGCGCGTCCGTCACCACCGCGTCCGGCACGATCTCGGCGCCTCCCGTGGCAACAGAAGTCGTCAGTGCCGTGGGGGCCGGCGATGCCTTTGCCGCGGCTTTTCTGGCCGGCTGGCTGCGCAGCCAGCCGCTGCCGGAGGTGCTCGATCGGGCCAACCGGCTCGGCAGCTGGGTCGTTTCCCAAGCCGAGGCCATTCCGGACTACCCGCCGGAGCTTCGTCTCGGGTAGCTCGCAGAGTCGTAACCGAAATCCCAATACGTCGCTTTTGTGGAGAAGGCTACGCCGCTTCCACCCGCGCGCGCCGCTGGGTGACGGCCAGCGCTTTCCGCAGATCGGCAGCCCGTACCGGCTTCGCCAGAAAATCGTCCATCCCGGCGCGCAGGCACTGCTCGCGATCCGAGGTCGAGGCATTGGCCGTCATCGCCACGATTCTCGGCCGCCCGCTGGTGCCGGCCCGCGCGCAGATTTCCTGTGTCGCCTGCAGGCCGTCCATCTCCGGCATCTGCACATCCATCAGCACGAGGTCGTAGTGGGTGCGAGCGACGGCTTCGACCGCCAGGCGACCATTACCCGCGACGTCGATGCGGTAGCCAAGCCGCTGCAGCATGAGCGTGGCCACCCGCTGGTTCACGAGATTGTCCTCCACGAGAAGGATCGAGAGGGGATGATCCTCCGCAAGCGGGGCGTCGGCCACGCTCGCAACCTGGCGCGCTGCCGGTCGTTTTTGCAGGAGATCGAGACAGAGTTCGAGGAGCACCCCCGTCTTGATCGGCTTGCTCACGCAGCCCGCCAGCTCGAGTCCTTCGGTGGTGCGTGGCTGGCCCGGTGCGGCGAGCAGGGCTATCGGCAGCTGCGCCGCCGTGTGCAGGCTCCGCACTTCTTTCGCGAGGCTGATCCCGCCCATGCCCGGCATCTCCACGTCGATGAGCATCAGGTCGAAGACCTCCTCCCTGGCCAGCACCGCGAGCGCTTCGGCGCACGATGACACGGCTCGCGGGACGAGGCCCCACGTCACGAACTGACGGCAGAGCACGCGACATGACGTCGCATTATCGTCCACGATCAAGATGCGCCGTCCCGCGATAGGCGCCGTCCCGCTGCCGCCATCCTTCTTCGGCAACGCCGGAGCCCGACGCAATTCGATCTCGAAATAGAACACGCTCCCCTTCCCCACGTCGCTCTCCACCCAGATCCGCCCGTTCATCAATTCGACGATGCGTTTGCAGATCGCGAGTCCAAGCCCGGTCCCGCCATACTGGCGCGTCGTCGAGGCATCCACCTGGCTGAAGATCTTGAACAAGCGATCCATCCGGTCGGCCGGAATGCCGCAGCCGGAGTCGTGCACGGCAAAGCGCAGGCACACGCCCGCCTCCGTCGTGCCAACCACGGCAAGCGTGAGCAGCACCTCGCCTTTTGAGGTAAATTTTACCGCATTGCTCAACAGATTCATCACCACCTGCCGCAGCCGCGTATCGTCGCCCGTCACGCGGTCCGGCACGTCCGGCTCGATGCTGCACATCAGGTCGATCTTCTTTTCCCCGGCGCGGCTCGCCAGCACGTCGAGCGTCGATTCGACGCACTCGTGCAGCGCAAAGGTGCGGTTCTCCAACTCGAGCCTGCCCGACTCGATCTTCGAGTAGTCCAGGATGTCGTTGATCAACCCGAGGAGCGTGTCGCCGCTGGAGCGGATCGTCTCGGCCAGCTCGCGCTGCTGCAAACTCAACTCGGTGCCGAGCAACAGCCCCGTCATGCCGATGACCGCATTCATCGGCGTGCGGATCTCGTGGCTCATGTTCGCGAGAAATTCCGACTTTGCCACCGTCGCCGCCGCGGCATCGCACGCGAGTTGATTGGCGCGATCGAGCGCCTGGCCCAGCTGGCGGTTGAGGCTTTCCGCCTCGTCGCGCGCCCGCATGATCTCCGCTTGGCTGCGGTGCTCCGCGGTCACATCCCAATTCACTCCCACCATGCGGACCGCGCGACCCGAGGCATTGATCTGCACGTGCGCGCACGCACGAATTTCGCGCACCTCGCCGCCCGGCCAGCGAATCCGGAACGAGGTATCGAAGGCCTTGCCGCCCTCCAGCGCCTGGCGCTGCTCCCGCTCTACCCGGTCGACATCGTCAGGCAGGATCGCTTCACGCCAGGTGCGCCACGTGCCGTCGAACTTGCTGCCGTCGAGTCCGTAAATCACGAGCATCCGTTTGTCCCAGACCACGTGGTCCTGGGTGAGGTCGTAATCCCAGATGCCCACTTGAGCGGCTTCGGTGGCGAGTTGCAGACGCTCGGTCAGCGATTGGAAGCGAAGCTCGATCGTCTTGCGCTCCGTGATATCGAGCGAGCGCCCGACCAGCCTCGTGATGCCACCGGCGGCATCGTGCACCGGCGCCAGCCGCGTGAGCAGCCACAGCAACCGCCCCCGCACCAG
>JAZKEV010000433.1:0-11416 GCA_040386765.1 Verrucomicrobiota bacterium
CCGCGCGCGGCGCAATTTCCCGTGGGCACCGCTTTCTACGGTGTGCCCTGGCACATCTGCCCGACGGTGGCGCTGCATGACCGCGTGCGCGTCGTGCGCGAGGGCCGGGCGGTCGACGCGTGGCCGGTCGTCGCGCGCGCGCGGAGTTTGAGTGTCTAAATTTGCCTTCCCGCCCGCGCGGGTGGGAAATGGGCCATGGCCGCCTCGCCCTTCCTGCTCCTGCTGCTCGCGCTGGCGGCCATCGGGCTGCTGGTCGCGCTCGTCACGTGGCGAAAGCTGAATGCTTTTCTCGCGCTCTTCCTTGCGGCGCTGCTGGTCGGTTTCGGCGCGGGGATGGCGCCGCTCGCGGTGCTCAAGGCCTTTCAAGACGGCGTGGGCGCCACGCTTGGCGGCATCGCGGCGGTGATCGCGCTCGGCTCGATGATCGGAAAACTCCTCGCGGAGTCAGGCGGCGCGCAGGTGCTGGCGGAGCGCTTCAGCGCCTTCTTCGGCCCGGGGCGCGCCGGCTGGTGCGTCGCAGCGATCGCGATCGTGGTCGGGCTCGTGACCTGGTTCTCGGTGGCGGCCCTGCTGCTCGCACCCGTGGTGATCTCTCTGACGCACCAGACGAAGCGGCCATTTCTCCTGCTCGCGCTGCCACTCGTCGCCTTTCTCTCGGTGATGCACGCGCTCACCCCGCCGCATCCGGGGCCGGTGGTTGCGATCGAGGCCCTCGGTGCGCGCAATGGCCTCACCCTCGCGCTTGCGCTGCTCGTGGGCATCCCGGTCGGCGTGCTGGCGGGACCGCTCTTTGCGCGTTGGGTGGTGAAACGCGTGCCGGTCGCCACGCCTGCGTTGCGCGAGGCAACCACGGCCCCGGCCGTGCCGAGGCCGGGCATGACGGCCACGGCGTTTGTGATCGGCCTGCCCATCGCGCTCATGCTGCTCGCCACGCTGGGCGAGCTGTTGTTTCCCGTCGGGCATGCGGTCCGGACGGGGCTGGCGTTTGTCGGCCATCCGGTGACGGCGCTGACGCTGGGGGTGTTTGCAGCATTGGGGATTTTCAGCCGCTCATGCGGTTTCACGCGGTCGCAGTTGCTCACGTTTACCGAGCAAAGCATCGCCGGCATCGGCATGACGCTGCTCGTAGTCGGAGCCGGCGGGGGCTTCGCGCGCGTGCTGCGCGAGGCGGGCGTGGCGGGCGCACTCGGTCAACTCGCCGGCAATCTCCACCTGCCGCCGCTGGTGTATGGCTGGCTCGTGGCGGCCTTTATCCGCGTGGCGACCGGCTCGGCCACGGTGGCGATCACCACCGCCGCGGGCCTACTCGCGCCGATGCTGGTCACTCACCCCGAGATCAATCGCGAGTTGCTCGTGCTCTCGCTGGGTTTTGGCTCGATCGTCCTCTCCCACCTCAATGATGGCGGGTTCTGGATCGTAAAGGACTGCCTCGGCATGACCGTGGGGCAAACGCTGCGCACCTGGACCGTCGTGGAGACAATCGTCGGAATCGGCGGTCTCGGCATAACCCTTTTGCTCGATCTCTTCCTCTAATGTCCAACGTGCCACCGCTGATCTTCGACGCCCACCTCGATCTCGCGCTCAACGCCATCGAGTGGAACCGCGACCTCACGCGCCCCCTCGCCGACCTGCGGCAGCGCGAGGCCCACCTGCGCGACAAGCCGGACCGCGGTCGCGGCACGGTTTGCCTGCCTGAGATGCGGCGCGCGCGGATCGGGCTCTGCGTGGCCACTCAACTCGCCCGCATCGAGCACGATGCCTACAGCCCCGTCTTTGGCTGGCGCTCGCCCGCGCAGGCGTGGGCGATGACCCAGGCGCAGCTCGCGTGGTACCGCGCCATGGAGGAAGCAGGCGAGATGATCTCGATCCGCGATGCCACCGGGCTCGAATCGCATCTGGCGCGCTGGAGCGCGGTGACGAGCGATGAGGCCGCCGCGAAGTTACCCATCGGCTATCTACGCAGCCTCGAGGGCGCTGACTCCTTGATCACGGTGGGCCACCTCGAGCGCGCCTTCGCCGATGGGCTGCGGGCCATCGGCCCGGCGCACTATGGGCCGGGTGTATATGCGCAGGGCACGAGCACCGAGGGCCCCTTTCCCGTGCAAGGTTTGGAACTGTTGCGCGCGGCGGACCAGCTCGGGATGATCCTCGATGTCACGCACCTGAGCGACGCGTGTTTCGTGCAAGCCCTCGAACTCTATCGAGGCCCCTTGTGGGCGAGCCATCACAACGCCCGCGCGCTCGTGCCGCACCAGCGCCAGCTCGCCGACGAGCAATTCCGCGCCCTCGTGGCCCGCGACGCCGTCGTTGGCGTGGCACTCGATGCGTGGATGATCGTGCCCGGCTGGGAGCGCGGCAAAACCACCCCGCAATCGACGAACCTCAAGCTGGAGCAACTCATCGACCACATCGACCACTACTGCCAGCTCGTGGGCAACGCCCGCCACGTCGGCCTCGGCAGCGATCTCGACGGCGCCTTCGGCACCGAGCAGACGCCGCTCGATGTACAATCGATCGCCGACCTGCAGCGCCTCCCGGATCTGCTCCGCGCCCGCGGGTACACGGCGGCGGATATCGACGGCATCATGCACGGAAATTTTCTGCGCTTCCTGCGGCGAGCCCTGAAATAAAGCCCCAAACCTCCGCCCGCGAATCACGCGAATGAACTCGAATGCCATACAGAATTATTCGCGTCCATTCGCGTGATTCGCGGGTCCTTCTGGTGACCCCTTTAGATGTTCCCCTCGCTCACGCTATGAACACCAGCCATCGCAGCACCCACGGCAGTGCAGGCAACGCAGTAACCAGCGCGCACCCTTCGTGTCGTCCGTCTCCATCGTGGCCGATTCTACTTAGCCTGTGCTTGCTGGTGGCGACGCAGGTTTTCGCCGCGGCCGCCGTGGAGCCTGCACGCCTGCAGCGCGGCCAGGAGCTCTACGCCAAGAATTGCTTCAGCTGCCATCAACTCAACGGCGAGGGCGTCGCGGGGCTGTTTCCGCCTCTGGCGAAGTCCGACTTCCTCCTCGCGGACATCGAACGTGGCATCCGCGCCGTCTGCGAAGGGCTCTCGGGCGAAATCGTGGTCAATGGCACGACCTACGCCGGCGTGATGCCCGCCGTAATTATCGACGACGAAGCGGTCGCGGATGTCTTTACCTACATCTTGAACAGCTGGGGCAACCCCGGCGGCGAGATCACGAGCGAGACGGTGAAGCGGGTGCGCAGCCGCTCCTCGATCAAGACGTTTGAGCGGCTGAAAGCGCAGAGCGTCTATCCGCCGCTGCCGAAGCCGCCGGACGGGTTCACACTCCGCGAGGTCGTGCAACTCCCCCAGCGCTGCGTGCGGATCGCGAGCGATGGTGCGGGCAAGACGCTCTACCTCCTCACCGAAAATGGCGACGTGTGGGAGCTCGATATCGCTGGCGGCAATCTCCGCCAGATCCTCTGGGCGAGCCGTTATCTCGAGCGCCGCAAAGGCGATGTCGGCGCGCCACTCTTCGTGCTCGCCCTCGCGCGCGACAAGGAGGGCCGCCTCTATATCGGTTCCAACCAGCAGAACGACGCCACCCTTCCCGTGCAAAATATCGTCACGGTCTACCGCACCTCGACCCTCGTCGACGGTACGCCCGCGGAGCCGAAGATGTGGTTTCAGACGAGCTACCCGGGCAACTCGGCGTTTGTCCACGGCCTCGAGCACATCGCCTTCGGCCCGGATGGCATGCTCTACATCAACAGCGGCGCGCGCACCGACGGCGGCCAGCCGAGCAAGGGGCCGCGCTGGTACGACGGTGGCGAGGTGCCGGTGACCGCGGCCATCTGGCGCGTCGACCCCAAGGCGGAAAAACCGACCCTCGAAGTCTTCGCCCACGGCCTGCGCAATACCTACGGTTTCTGCTGGAACGACCGCGGAGAGATGTTCGCCACGGAAAACGGCCCCAACGCCCACGCTCCCGAAGAGCTCAACTATATCGAGCAGGGCAGGCACTACGGCTTCCCCTACACCTACGGAGACTGGGGCGGGAAGAAGGCGTATCCCGATACGCCCGATGCACCGCCGGATGCGACCTTCACCCTGCCGATCCCGAACCTCGGCCCCGATGGCGGCTTCGAAGGCAAGCCGCTCTACTCGTTCGACCCGCACTCGAGCCCCGCCGGCATGGTCTTCCTCGGCGACGATTTCCCCGAGGGCTACCGCGGCACGTTCGTCCTCGCCCGGTTCGGCAACCTGCTCCGCGAGTATCGTGACAGTGGATACGACGTGCTGCGCGTCACGCTCTCGCGCGATGCCGCCGGCCGCTATCAATCGCACGTCCATACACTTCTCGCGCCCCTCGGCCGCCCGATCGATGTGCATCTCGCCGGCTGCGGCAAAATCTACATCTGCGAATTCACCCGCGCGACCACCAGCGCGATGCCGTATCAGCTACCGGGGCGGATTCTGGAGTTGGCGGTGAAGCAGAAGTAAGTCGGCCCGAACCGGAAGCGATGGGCCGATGCATCAACTGTAGTTCGCCGCGTCAGCGGCGGGACCTCAGGAGCTACGTCTGCGTGATGCTCTACTTCTTTCCCGCCGCCTTTTCAAAACCCGCAAGCGGCGCATTCAAGAACTCCTCGAGGTTGGTGTAGCCATCGCCGTCGCGGTCGGCGGCGCCATCGGCGGCGTTGTTTGGATTCAGGCCGCGCGCTTTTTCCCAGGCATCGGGCATGCCGTCGTGGTCGGTGTCGGCATAGGGTGTGCCGGCGGCAATCGCGGGCATGCCGCCGACTTCGTCGATGCTGCCGATCAATTTTCCGCCGCCCGCGCGATACTCGCGCACGAGGCGCTCGTCGACACTGTCGCGGGCGGGCACCCAGCGGCCGTTTTCATCGAGCCGCCGGCTCGCGCCGACATCGGCGAGCAACACGGCCTCGAGTTCGGCAACGGTGTGGATCGTGATCGGATACGCGCGGTGCTGCGGCGCGTTACGCTCGAATTTCCGCGCCGGCTCGCGATTCAGCCGCGTCCAGCCGGGATTGACCTCCTCCATCATCGACCAGTTGTCAGTCTTGGGATCGGGATTGGAGGGACCGGCATTCCCGCGGATGTAGACGGAGGGATCGCGGTCCGGCGGACCGGTCGTGTAGTCGGAGCGCCAGAGAATCTCGGCGGGCGAAACGAAGAACCCGCAGCACTTCTCGATATCGACGCCGAGGAAGCTCGGGCCGCGCTTGAACAGATTCCCGATGAGATCGATCTCCACGCCGCCGGCGTACGCCGCGCCCCACCAGCTCCAGTCGTAGGCGATGTTGTTGATCGACTGGCTGTTCATCGCCTTGATCTTCGGGTTCCGATTCATGTTGTGCATGAAAAGATTGTGGTGGACGTCCACGTTGTGCATCTGCGGCGAGAGCTCCGGATTCCAACCCGAGCCGTGAATGAGGATGCCGCAGCTGTGCGGCGTGAGACACTCGGAGTTCAGCACCCAGGAGCAGGTGACGTTGCGGCTCGGCTGGCCGATATACATGTTTTCATCGCGGCCCCAGCTCACCGAACAATGGTCGATCATGACGTTGGCCGAGGCGTCGATCACATCGATGCAGTCGTGCGCATCGCGGATGCGGAGGAAGCGGAGGATCACGTCGTGCGTGCGCACATCGATCGCGTCGTGCTTCGCGGTCGCGGTGCGGATGAGGATTCCGCCGCCCGGCGCCGTCTGGCCCGCGATGGTGATGAAGGGCTTCGTGATCGCGAGCGGTCGAGTTACCGTGATGATGCCGCCGGTCCGAAATACCACCGTCCGCGGTCCCTCCGCTTCGCACGCCGCGCGCAGGCTGCCGGGGCCGCTATCCTCGAGCGTAGTGACCTCGATCACGCGCCCGCCACGCCCGCCGACGGATTGCGCCCCGCCGCCCTCGGCACCGGGAAAGGCCGGGATGGCTCCTGCAGCCTCTGCGCTCAGAAGCGCACCAAGCCAAAGCACGAGCACGAAGACGCCACGCAGCGGAGTATTCATCACTCCAACCGGCTAACGGCGCACCCGCATGGCGGCAAACGCGTTTCGCGTGCCGCGTGCGAATCTCCCGACGATACCCTCAGCTCACATCGCGCGAAATCGCTTCGCCTCCCGCTTTCGTTTCGCCCGCTTACAACACCGCGTTGTCAATCAGCCGCACTTCATCGATCCAGACCGCGATCGCCAGCAAGCTCCGGCCCGGCACCACTTCACGCAGAGGCTCCATCGTCGCGGGATCGACGATTGAGACGTAGATAACCCGCACCCGCCTCCGCTCGCCAAGGAGGTGCGTGACTTCCGCGATGATCCGATCCGTGCTTCGCACACCTTGTGCCGCCATTTCCTGTGAGCGCTTGAGCGCGGCGTGGATGGCCAGCGCTTCCTGCCGCTGGCCGGATGAGAGATCCTTGTTCTTCACCGCGATGGCCAGACCATCCGCCTCCCGCACCGTCGGAACTACCAGCACCTCGACCCCGAAGCACATATCCGCGATCATCTTTCGCACCACGGCCACCTGCTGCGCGTCGCGCTGGCCCATCACGAGAATCTCGGGGTGCACGATGTTGAGCAGCTTGGCCGTCCCGGTCGTCACCCCGCGGAAGTGCGAGGGTCGCGACACTCCGCAGAGCGGCCGGCTCACCGCCTCTTCCGTGACATACGTGGAGTGCTTTTGCGGAAATAGCTCCTCCACCGGCGGGGCGAAGGCCACATCCACCCCCAAGTCCTCACAGCGCTTCACATCCTCTTCGGGACTCCGCGGATAGCGCGCAAAGTTCTCGCTCGGCCCAAAAGCCAGCGGATTTGCAAACAGCGCCACCACCAGCACCTGTGCGCGCGTCTTGGCCTCCGCAATCAGGGCGGCGTGCCCCGCGTGCAGCGCCCCGCTCGTGATCACGAGGGCGATCGTCCGGCCGTTGCGCTTCATCTCGGCGGCGACAGACCGCATCTCGGACACAGATTCTATTTTTTGCATGCGGGCAGTGGGTGGGGTTCTCGCAACGTCGGGCTTGAACAAACCGCACGCCACCCGTTTGTTCAAGTTTTTCGCCCGTCGAGGGCCCAACCCTTTTCCACGTCCCTGCCATGATTCGCATCAACGAAAACTACACCAAGCTCAAGGCATCCTACCTCTTCAGCGATATCGCCAAGCGCGTGAGCGCCTATGTCGCCGCCAATCCCACCAAGCCGGTTATCCGGCTCGGCATCGGCGATGTCACCGAGCCGCTCCCGCCGGTGTGCATCGAGGCGCTCCACGCCGCGACCGACGAGATGAGCAAGCGCGCCACCTTCAAGGGCTACGGCCCCGAGCAGGGCTACGCCTTCCTCCGCGACGCTGTCGCCCAGCACGACTACGCCGCCCGGGGCTGCAAGATCGAGGCCGACGAGATCTTCATCTCCGACGGCTCCAAGTGCGACTGCGGCAACATCCAGGAAATCTTCGGCAGCGACATCAAGCTCGCCATCCCCGATCCCGTTTACCCGGTCTACGTCGATACCAACGTCATGGCCGGCCGCACCGGTGCCAATGTCGATGGCCGCTACCAAGGCATCACGTACCTCGAGAGCACGCCCGCCAACAGCTACGTGCCCTCCGTCCCCTCGGTTGCCACCGACCTGATTTATCTCTGCTTCCCCAATAACCCGACCGGTGCCGTCGCCACCCGCGCGCAGCTCGAGGCTTGGGTCGCTTACGCGAAGCAGAACAAGGCGATCATCCTCTTCGACAGCGCCTACGAGGCCTACATCCGCGATCCGCAGATCCCCCACTCGATCTACGAGATCGAGGGCGCCCGCGATGTCGCGCTGGAGTTCCGCAGCTTCTCCAAGACCGCCGGCTTCACCGGCACCCGCTGCGCCTACCTCGTCGTGCCGAAGTCCGTCGTCGCCTACGACGCTGCCGGCAACGCGCATCCGATTCACGCGCTCTGGAATCGCCGCCACTCCACCAAGTTCAACGGCGTTTCCTATCCGATCCAGAAGGCCGCCGCCGCCATCTACACCGACGCCGGCAAGAAGCAGACGAGCGACCTCATCAACTTCTACCTCGCCAACGCCAAGCTCATCCGCGAGGCGATGACGAAGCTCGGCTTCAAGTGCATCGGTGGCGACAACGCCCCGTACATCTGGGTGAACACCGGCCGCGACTCGTGGGAATTCTTCGACCTCCTGCTCAACAACGCGCAGGTCGTCTGCACCCCCGGCGCCGGCTTCGGCAAGTGCGGTGAAGGCCACGTGCGCATCAGCGCCTTCAACTCGCGTGAAAACGTCGAGACCGCGCTCACGCGCATCGCGGCGGCGCTGAAGTAAAGCCTGGCCCAGTCCATTCCTCCTCAACCCTGCGCCGACCCGCGCAGGGTTTTTTATTGCACCGGAAGAACGGGAAGGTCGGCAAGAAACGATCTACGGTTCATCCGCGCCATCCGCATAATCCGCGGTCCAAAACGACCGACTTTTTCTAACCGCGGATAACAACCGATACCGCGGATGAATTCCTGCCTTCCCGCTCTTCTCGATCTTCCTGTTCCAAAACCGATTCAAATCGAAAGCTCCAACTCGCCCTCCGTTCGCCTTTCGGCCCAACGCTTCCACTTTAAGCTTACGCCTCACTCTCTCCGTCACCAATTTGTCACATTCATGCAATTTCTGGTCACCAACGACGACGGCATTAACAGCGTGTTCCTGCACGAGCTCGTGCACGCGCTGCGTGAAGCCGGCCACCAGCTCTACGTCGTGGCCCCCAAGTCCGAGCAAAGCTGGATCGGCGCCGCCAAATCCCGCGGCCGCCCCGTCCATGCCACCTGCGCCGACTGCGGCCTCGGCTGCCCGACGTGGATCGTCGACGGCACGCCCAGCGACGCCGTTAATATCGCCGTCTCGCATTTACTCCCGCAGGGCACCCAGCTCGACGGCGTGCTCAGCGGCATCAACGTGGGTTTCAACGCCTCGCTCGGCTTCATCATCGCCAGCGGCACTATCGGCGCCGCGTGGGAGGGCGCGCTGCATGGGTTTCCCGCCGTGGCGTTTTCGCAGGATCTCAGCCGCGAGATCTACGATAACCTCAAGGCCTCCGACGATATCCCCGACGCCGAACTCCTCGCCACGCTCAAAATCTCGGCGCAACACGCCGCGCGCCTCGCCCCGGAACTGATCGCCGCCACGCTCCCGCGCACCTTCATCGTCCACAACATCAACTTCCCGCTGCCGTGCACGCCCACCGCGGAAGTCCGCCGCGCCGTGCCCGCGCGCGTGATCGTCCCCGGCCTCTTCAGTCCCGCGGCCGACGATGGCACCCATCGCCTCGTCTTCCGCTACGGCGACGACCTCTCGCCCCCCGACCTCCTCACGGACCGCATGGCCCTGGCCGACGGCCACATCAGCCACACAGTCTTAGATTACAAGAAACTGGGCACCTGATCGAGGTAGGGCGAGGCGTCCCCGCCGAGCCGTCGTGCGGCACATTCCCGCGGTTCTCCTACTACTCCAGACGCCGCACACTCTTCGTAGCCTGGCTCGGCAGAGCCGCGACAAACGTCCGGCCCTGCCTTTTCACCCACGCTCTGCGCCGATCAGGCGCAGCCCGCACACGTTCCTCCGCGTCACTTTGTCTCCGAAAAATTAGCGCAGATTAGCGTTCCACTCCTCCGTCTTTCTTTCCCCCTCCGCCCGTCCGCGTCTCCGATTGCGCGCTCTCCAATTACTTCTCGTTAAAAGGCCTGTCCGCCTTCGCCACCACACCACCCCGGAAAACCACCTCGCGCACTTCCGGTGGCGTCGGAGGCGTGACGATCGGCGTACCCATGCCGCCACCGCCTATTCCTCCCATGGTGCCACCACCGATGCCGATGCCACCCGTGGCGCCGATCGCGGTGCCGCCGCGATTGCTCGTCGAGATACCGATGCCCGGACCGCCACTGTAAACTCCACCGGTATTACTGCCCATGCCACCGCCAGGGTAATACACACTGCCGTCGTTGCCGCCACGCTTGAAGACCCAGATCTCGTCACCGGTCTTCGACTGCGTGACGACCTCACTCGGCTCGCCCCAAGCCACACGCACCATGTCGGGCGTCATGCCGGCCTCTACTTTACCATCGAGCACGGCTTGCCGCGTTTCGAGCGGCCACTGTTCGTAAATATCCCGGTTGCGATCGATTCGATTCATCTGCGACGAGGCGCAGCCACCACTGACCGCCGCCACCGCGAGCAACAACAGCACTCTGGCACCGTGTGTCTGCTTCATGATGGCCTTCACAATACACTCTCCTCCCCGCAGGTAAAGCCGCGTATCGCCGTCTGCGCGGTACCCGTATTTTCCCTATCCCGTGTCACAAACAGGGGTGGCAAATAGCATTGGCCGTACCCCTGCGCTTCGCCCCGATACTGGCTCGGCGTCTGCCGCGTCTCCCGCTTGAAAACCACACTGAGATACTCGACGTGCTCGAAGCCCGTGCGCTCCGCGATCAGGTAGAGCGGCAGATCCGTCTCCCCGAGCAGTTGCTTCACGCGCGCCAGCCTCACCTGCAAAATCTCCTCGCGCGGCGTCCGCCCGAGGAGTTTCTGGAAACGTTGTTCCAGCACTCGCCGTGAGAGCGGCACCGTCCGCAGCACGTCACTCACGTTGATGCCCTCGCAGGCGTGCTCGCGGATAAACTGCACCGCGCGCGCCACGTCACGGTCGTCCACCGCGAGTACGTCAGTCGATTGCCGTGCGGCCACGCCGAGCGGCGCGATCAGGTGCGCGGTCGTCGGCACGCGTTTCCCTGCCATGAGCCGCTCGAGCAGCGCCGCAGCCTCGTAGCCAGTGCGGTGGGCATTGGGGATCACGCTCGACAGCGGAGGCGAGGCGAGGTCGCACAACAACGCATCGTTATCGACGCCGATCACCGCCACATCCGCCGGCACGGCCACGCCCGCGCTGCGGCACGCATCGAGCACCTGCTGGCCGCGGATATCGTATGCAGCCATGATGCCGACCGGCTTTGGCAGCGACTCGACCCACTCGCGCAAGCTCCGCGCGTGCGCCTCCACATCGCCCCCATTTGCACCGTTGGCACCGGCGGTGAAACGCTGCACGTCGTAGCCCGCCGCTTTCACTCGCGCCGCGAAGTGTTGCTCCCGCCACTCCGACCACTTGAACCGTTCGTCACCGCAAAACGCGAAGTGCTTGAACCCGCGCTCCAGCAGATGCTCCGCCGCCAGCCGCGCGATCTGCTCGTCGTCGGTCTCCACCCACGGCAGCTCCGGCACGAGCCGTCCCGCGCTCAAGTCCACCGTCGGCAGCGCCGCGCGCACCACCGCCGCCGCGATCCGCGGTGTCTCGATGCGCGCGATGATCCCGTCGCCTTTCCACCGCTCCAGCCAGGCCGGCGGATCGTCGCCCCGCCCCTGCTCCATCAGATAAAACGACCACGGCTCGTGCTCCC
>JAZKEV010000434.1:0-7936 GCA_040386765.1 Verrucomicrobiota bacterium
CACGAGCAACGGCGGCGGCACCACCCCGCCCCCGACCACCCCGACCACCCCCCCGACCGAGCCGACGACGCCCCCCACCACGCCGGTCACGCCCCCGACGACACCTCCCCCGACGTCGGTCCCGGTTGAGGCCTCCGCTGAGAACGCCATCGCGCGTCTCCCCCAGGTCGGCGACCACAGCCTCCGCATCCTCTCCCCCACGGTGCTCGAGCTGAATCGCATCACCACCAAGGAGCCCGATCCCGCGCAGCCCACCTCTTGGAACTTCGTGAGCAACGGCAACCTCAACCTGCCCGCCACTTCCGAGTTCGTCGTCACGGTCAACGGCAACACCGTCTCCGTCGCCTCCATCGGCTTCCGCCGCCGCGTGGGTTACGCCCAGCTCAATCAGCGCGACCTCCGCATCGACAACAGCCTCGTCCTCGAGCTCTCGAGCTCCATCCCGGCCGGCGCCACCGTCGAAGTGAAGAATCCCTCCACCGCCCACTGGCCCACGACGTTCTCGTTCAAGAGCGCCGCCACCGCCACGCGCTTCACCCCCGCCATCCACATTAACCAGGAAGGCTACGTCCCCGGCTTCGCCAAGAAGGCCATGATCGGCTACTACCTCGGCAGCAAGGGCGAGCTCGAGGTCAATGCCGGCGCCGGCTTCTTCCTCATCGATGCCCGCACGGGTTCGGTCGTCCACTCCGGTGGCTTGGCCTCCCGCAAGGAGACCGGCTACGTGTATTCGCCGCTACCCTACCAGAAGGTCCTCGAGGCCGACTTCACGTCCTTTACCACGCCCGGTGAGTACCAGATCGTCATCCCCGGCTACGGCGCCTCGCTGCCCTTCCTCATCAACGAAGGCATCGCGATGAACTTCACCCGCACCTACGCGCAGGGCCTGTATCACCAGCGCTGCGGCGCCGATTGCAAGATGCCGTTCACCCGTCACACGCACGAGACCTGCCACACCTCGCAGGCCGAGATTCCTTCGCCGCAGTCGGCCTACTCCTTCACGTACACCACCATCGCCTCGCGCAATGGCGATGCGAAGGACGAGCCCCGCCACACCGCTCCCCGCATCGTCGACGAGGCTTCGCTCCTCTACCCCTTCGTCAACAAGGGCAAGATCGACGTCTCCCTCGGCCATCACGACGCCGGCGACTACTCGAAGTATATGACCAACAGCGCTCCCCTCGCCCACTTGCTCATGTTCACCGCCGAGAATATCGCGGGCGCCAAGAACCTCGACAATCTCGGCCTGCCCGAGAGCGGCGACGGCATCAGCGATCTCATGCAGGAAGCCAAGCACGAGGCCGACTACATCTCCAAGATGCAGGATGCCGACGGCGGTTTCTACTTCCTGGTCTATCCGAAGAACCGCTCCTACGAGAGCGACGTCTCGCCCGACAAGGGTGACACGCAGGTTGTCTGGCCCAAGAACACCGCCGGCTCCGCCGCCGCTACGGCCGTCCTCGCCCAGCTCGGTTCCTCCCCGATGTTCAAGGCCGCCTATCCCGCCGCCGCCGCCGACTACCTCGCGAAGGCGCAGAAGGGCTGGACGTTCCTCGCGAACGCCGTCGCCAAGTACGGCAAGGACGGTTCCTACCAGAAGCTCACCCACTACGGTCACAACTTCCTCCACGACGACGAAATCGCCTGGGCCGCGGCCGAGCTCTTCCTCGCCACCGGCGACGACCAGTATCACCGCGCGCTGAAGGAGTGGTTCCCGAACCCCTCCGATCCGTCCACGTTCCGCTGGGGCTGGTGGCGCATGTGCGAGTCCTATGGCAACGCCATCCGCAGCTACGCTTTCGCCGCCCGCTCAGGCCGCATCGATGCCAGCAAGCTCGACGCCGGTTACCTCGCCAAGTGCGAGGAGCAGATCAAGGCCGCCGGCGATGACGCCGTGAAGTGGTCCAACCAGTCCGCCTACGCCAACTCGTTCCCCGAGGCCACCAAGCACGTCATGGGCGCCGGCTGGTTCTTCTCCCTCGACCAGGCCGCCGATGCCGCCGTCGCGTTCCAGCTGAATCCGAAGACTGAATACACCAACGCCCTCGTCGGTAACATGAACTACGAAGGCGGCGCCAATCCCGTGAACGTTCCCTACCTCACCGGCATCGGCGTCAAGCGCCAGCGCGAGATCGTCCACCAGTGGGCCAACACCGACACCCGCGGCCTGCCCATGAACGGCATTCCGCAGGGCAACGTCCAGGCCTCCTACGATATGCTCTGGCACTACAGCGCCTCGGGTAACGAGCTCTCGAAGCTCAGCTTCCCCTCCGATAACACCGGCGGCGCCACCTATCCCTTCTACGATCGCTGGGCCGACACGTGGAATGTCACCACCGAGTTCGTCGTCGTGAATCAGGCCCGCGGCCTCATGGCCGTCGTCGCCCTCGCGACCCAGACCAATGCGAAGAACACCGCGTGGAAGCCCACCTCCGCCGCGACGATTACCGCCCCCTCGGGTGTCGCCGCTGTCGGTGTGCCCGTCACGCTGTCGCTCAACGCCAACGGTCTCGACCTCACCGGCGCCCGCATCCTCTGGGAAGCCCGCGACCAGCAGCCCGACTTCGGCTCCACCTACACCATCTCGCCCAAGAACAGCGGCGACCAGTGGGTTGATGCCGAGATCACCTGGCCGGACGGCCGCCGCGCCTATGCGACCGGCTCCTTCCGCGCCAATGCCGCCCTCGTGAACTGGGTCGACGACCTCCTCCCCCTCGGCGCGCAGGCCACCGGCAGCGAGCCCTGGTCCTGGGTCAGCTCCCCGACCGCCAAGCTCGGCGGCCTCGCCCACCAGTCCAAGATCGCCGCCGGCCTCCACGAGCACGCCTTCCAGTACGCGCTCGTCCCCCTCGAGATCTCCGCTGGCGACACGATGTTTGTCTGGGTCCATCTCGATCCCGCGAACATGCCCGAGCAGATCATGCTCTCCTGGAACGATGGCACGTGGGAACACCGCGCGTTCTGGGGCGCCGACAAGATCGGCTACGGCAACCTCGGCACCGCCAGCCGCTACCGCGCGGGCGACCTCCCCGCCGGCGGCCAGTGGGTGAAGCTCGAAGTCCCGGCCAGCGCCGTGGGCCTCGAAGGCAGCAAAATCAACGGCATGTCGTTCTCCACGTTCGGCGGCCGCGTTACCTGGGATGCCACCGGCAAAACCTCTCCCGTAAACTAACGAACAAACTTTGTCACCGCGGGGCGCGCGTACGCGAAGCGTCGTAGTCCAGCCTCCATGCTCGTGTCGAAGCCGCCCTCCGGGCAAGCCTCGCGGTGACACTACTCAGACTGCCGAAAACTGGATCGGCACGCAGCCCTAACCTGACTACCCTGTCTGGGTGAAAGAACTGCAAACAAAGCGCCGGGGAGCGAAAGCTCTCCGGCGCTTTGCTGTATATAGGTAGGGCCGGGCGGCCCACCCCGGCCGTTCGCGCCGCACCTTGTCAAAGAGCAACTCCCTCCCCGCTCTCCCTACTATATAGAAGCCACTCCCCGACCGCCGGATAACTCGCCCTCGCCTCGCCCGAACACCACCCAACCCCAAAATATCCCGGAAATAGAGGAGAACCCGGCGCTCACCCCGCACCACCTCACCGGCTCGACCGTAGCCCGCCCCGTGAGGGGCGGGATCAGGACCCCCGCCCGCCAACCAATCTCCGAGCAAGAGTAAGAGCATGAGTCACGATCACGTACCCGCCCCCATTCCCCGCCAAACTCGTGCTCGGGCATCGTACTCTTGCTCGTACTCCCACCCTCCGAATGTGGCCCGCCTCGTGAGCGGCGGGATCAGGACCCTCTCTCGCAGAGCAAGCATCCCTCCCCGCCCCATGCTTCACCTTACCGCTTCTGAACCCCTTCTGCTTTCTTTCCCGACCCAATCCGACCCAACCCTAACTTATCCCGCCCCGTGAGGGGCGGGATCAGGGCCCCCACCCGCCAAGTAGTCCACCAACTCGCCCTCACTTCGTCCGCCAGCCCCACCCTGCCTTCCCTCGGTTCGTCCTCGGTTTGCCTCCTGTAAAAACCATCTGGAGAATTTTGCCGCCACCGGCCGTTCCCGTTCCCCCGGCTGCCCCCCCGCCGCATCCAACTCCAGCACCCGCGCTTCGCCGATGAGGCGAAGCCCGCAACCCCTCGCCTCGCCCAGTCACCTCCGAAAATGAGCGAAGATGAGCGGTTAAAAACTTCCGTCCCGATCACACCCAACCCCAAAATACCCCGGAAATAGAGGAGGCTTCGGCGTCCTTCTCCTGAGCCCGCCCGCCACGTCGGCCGCCAACTCGCTGGCGCTTCGTCCGCCCGCCCACCCACCACCCACGCCCCCTTTTTTCTGATTTTCCGACTTTCGTGTTCTTCGTGGTCCCTTCCTCCGTTCCTTCCCTCCGTCTGAACGTCGCCATAGCCTTGGCGAAGCGCACCCCGGCTGATCCCACCCAACCCCGGATAATCCCGGAAATAGAGGAGGATCCCCCCGCCTGGCACCCCGCGGCGCTCTTCCCCACGCTCACCCCAAACTCGCTCCGCACAAGCCCCGTCACCTTCACATACCTCCGGTTCTCTTCCTCGATCTACACCAGCACCCGCTTCTTCTGCCCCGCCTCCAACCGCTCCAGCCTCGCATCCGTCCGCACGTTTCGCTCGGTAAACATAATTCCCCAGTATCCCACATCCGCCCCACCCAGTAAACCCGTCCATTCCGTCCATTCCCTCCATTCCAGAAAAATTTTCGCAAGGTAGGGCGTTACGCGCGTTGCCCCAACGGGGCAAAATTCGATAGCCTCGGGCAGCGCTTGGGTACCAAGGCGCGCCACACTCGCGCGAGATTTCGCATCCCCGCCCGCCCTGGAATCTCCGTCCCCCTCGCAAGGTCCGTCAAAAGCGCCTGTCATTCTGAACGCAGCGAAGAATCCACGGGCTCGAGCACCCTGCCGTTGAGGTTGAACCTCGCCGGCCGCGCCAACAAAGTTGGTCTATTTCAACATGCGTGCGTTCCTCACCCTCCTTCTCTGCGTAGCTTTGAGCGGCTGCCAGTCTTCACCGCCGACAGTCCAGCCGCCGCGACCAGCGGCCCACTTGGATTCCACCCGTGGGTATGAGCACAAAAGCTCCACCGACGCTAAGATCACCGTCACCTTCATCTCCGGTTCGGACAAGCTCAGTCGCGACCAACTAGACGCGCCCGATTTTCCCGGCGCACGTGCCGTGAGCTTCCCGGCCACGGTGCAGTCGGGGCAGCGCTTCAGTTCACTTCAGAGTCTGGCGAGAATTTCGGATGAACAGTATATCGCCACTGCGGCAACCGTAAACATTCACCCAAGATTCGTGGGCTCCATTCAGGTGATTCGTTTCTCCGCCGAGACCGGTAGGCGTGAAGTGGTTTCTTATCGCTCTCATGGGTTCTATCTCGGCGGCTTTGTATTCACCGACGGTGACTACGTCGTCGCGCGGGAAGTTACCGGTTACTAAAGACCAAGAAAAAGCCCAACAAGTAGGCGCCAGCGCCAACGTCCCCGATGTTCGCCTATTTTGGCCAGTTTGGCGACGAGTCGGATTTGAAATGGTTGGAGTGGAAAGACCGTGCCGAACTCGCATATGATCGAAAGGAAACGGCAAAGGCCGCGGATCGTTTGCGGACCAAGCTTTCGGGCAGGTCAAACACGTCAGGCTGACTCTTACAAAGCGCCTCGACTTCACGCCTCCCTGGCAAGAATCAAGATCTGAACCCCTCAATCCTTCAGATGGGTTGCAGAGGGCTTCAAGCCTCCGCGGAGACCGACCATTCCCTGGAACAGCCGGAACACGTCAGGTGACACACACAACGTTCGGAGGAAACGAACTTCATCTGTGATTTCCGATAAATACCTGACCATCTTAGCTGCCGCCTTCGAAGTCGGCCTTCCGCTTTCGCTCTGCTTTCTTTACATCCGAACCCCGAAGCTACGACCGCGCATCGTCGTCCTGCTAGGTGCGCTAAGCCCCTTCTTCCTCTTTTACGCCGTTGTCGTTGCTCGTTTTCTTTTCACTGCGCCGGGCAAAGAGAGCGCTTGGGCATTCTCCGCAGTTTGGTTGATGACGTTAATCCCCTACCTTGCGTGCTTGCTGGCGGGAGCGATTTTGTGTTTTGCCCCTCGTCCGACACGTCTTTGGACCAGGTACTTTTTAGGTCTCTCGAGCGTCCTCGCGATCGGCTTGCTTCTCTCGACCCTATGAAGGGGTGGTTGGGGCAACAGGCCCTCAACCCGTACGAGCCAAAACTATGGGCCACAGGGAGCAGCCGAAATCGCCGTGCATACTAGCTCACGCTTCCCGACCGACACCGGTCATTTGTCAATAGTCACAACCTCAGGCTGACGTGTTTACCTTCCCCACGCCGCTTTTTCGGCGGGTCGTTCTTACCGAGATTGAAGACGCCTTCAATGAGCGGATGCCTGCCATGGCTTCCCCTTGACATGCGAAGGGAGGTGGCTTCCCTCGCATGTCGAAGGAAGCGAACCTGTGACTAAAATCAATCTTCTCCAAGGCACCCTCGACATGCTGATCCTGCGCGTCCTCGCACGCGGTGAAATGCACGGCTGGGGCATCGTCGACCGTTTGAGCCAGCTCTCCAAGAACACCCTCAAGCTGGGGGAAGGTTCGGTTTACCCGTCCCTCTACCGCATGGAAACCAAGGGGTGGATCAAGGCCACTTGGGCCCAGACGGACAACAACCGTCAGGCGAAGTATTATTCGCTCACCAAGGCCGGCCGGAAGCAGCTCGAAGCCGAACAGCAGAGCTGGGACCAGCTTTCCGCGATCATCGCCGAGGTCATGCAGAAAGCGTAACCGCGCCATTGCCGCGCGACCTCCACCCTCATGGATTCACTCCGCCAACTTTGTTCCCGTCTCGCCGGTCTCTTCCGTCGCCGCCACCTCGACGCCGAGATGGCCGAGGAGATGCGGCAACATCTCGACCGCCGGACCCAGGAAAACATCGCCGACGGCCTCGCTCCCGACGAAGCGCGTTACGCCGCGCAGCGGGAGTTTGGCGGGGTCGCGCAGGTTCAGGAGCAATGTCGCGACGAGCGCCGCTGGGCCTGGTTGGAGCAGTCCGCGCAGGACATTCGTTATGCGTTCCGACAGTTGCGCCGCAATCCAGGCTTCGCGGCGACCGCCATCGCAATACTCGCGCTCGGCATTGGCCTCAACACCGCGATTTTCTCCGTCACCTACGGCGTGCTCTGGCGTCCGCTGCCGTATCCCGATGCCGACCGCCTCGTCATCGTTTCGTCCGCGCAGCAGACCGAGACGGGTCCCAGGACGTTCGCGACCTGGTCGCCCGTCTCGCACGAGGCGCTGCGCTCACGCGTCAACGCGCTCGACGATCTCGCGGCCTACTCCTCGCTCAACGCGCATCTGACTGGACGCGGCGAGCCGCGGCAGCTGAACGCGCTCGACGTGAGTCCAAATTTCTTCGCCACGCTGGGCGTCAATCCCGCGCGCGGTCGCGCGTTCTTCACCGGCGCCGGGGCGCCAGACGACGATCGCAGCGCGATCGTCAGCGATCGGCTGTGGCGCACGTCACTCAATGCCGATCCGGCGATCGTGGGCCAGGTCCTCACCATCGACGGCGTCCCCCGCACCGTCGTCGGCGTGCTGCCGCCGGATTTCACCTTCAGGCCGGCGATCCGGAACGGCGCGCTGCCGGAAGCGGACGTCTTTCTGTCCAATCGCTGGCCCGGCGACACCGGCAGGGACGCGTTTCTCTTCCTGCTGGGCCGCCTGAAGCCGGGCGTGACAAAGGAACGCGCGGTCGCGGAATTGACGGCGCTGGTAAACGATCCGTTGTTCGCGGGCTCAGGCGCACGCGGGATGGAGGGCGCACGCGCGCCGAACGTCCCGACGATCGTGCGCACGGTCGGCTTGCAGGAGTACGGCGCGGAGTCGACGCGCATGCTGCTGCTGA
>JAZKEV010000435.1:0-1030 GCA_040386765.1 Verrucomicrobiota bacterium
CGCCGTGCTTCCATGGCTTGCCGAGAAGATTGCCGCCTTTCCCTCCTTCGAGTTTGGCGCCGTGGCAATTGGCGCAGAATTCGCCGTAGAGGGCGCCGGCATCGCGGCCCTTGGCGGAGGCGGCGGGATCGGCGGCGAGGAGAGTGCTGCCGACGCTGGCGGCGAGGAGAGGAGCTAGGAGACGGAGGTGCATCGCGCGGACATGCGATGCGCATGTCTACGTCACCGACTTCCGCGAGGGGTGGACGTTCCCGTGCGGGGTGTGATTGGGGTGATTGAGTCGCAGCCGGCTGGCTGATTGCAGTTGGCCGAAGGGTGGTGGAGGCGGGTCCATAACCCAGGTTCGGCGGCAGGTGGAGTGTGGCTTCCTGCCATGTCTGTTTGCTCCTGTGGAAAGTGGACAGAGATTGGGGCGGATAGGGTGCTCCGTCCCGCCGCCTACGCGGCGGGCTACGGGGCTACGAGCTATCGGAGGGCTACAGCGCTTTGAGCAAAGGTGTAGCCGCATTTCGTAGTGCGGAGCCGAAGCTCCGCGCTACGCTACGTCCCCCGCGGCAGGTGGCCGGCGTCGACCATCTCCTGGATCATCTTTTCGGCGTAGGTCCAGAGGCTGGCGCTGCCTTCGCCGACGTGGCGGTTGCGGGCGACCACGCGGTCGTGGGTGACGCCATGTTTCGCCCAACCGGCACCTTGGGCGCGGCAGTTGAGGAGCATCGGCTGGAAGCGATCGACGGCGGTGGCGAACTTGGACTCGGGTGTTTCTTTCGCTTCGAACTCATCCCACAGCGCGCGAAATTCCCGAGCCTGATCCTCGGGCAATAGGCCGAAGATGCGGTCGGCGGCGACCGCTTCGCGCTCGTGCTGATTGACCATCGCGGCGACGTCGTAGGCGAAGGTGTCGCCGGCATCGATCTCCACGAGATCGTGGACGATGAGCATTTTCAGCACGCGCAGGACGTCGAGCTGGGGCGCGTTGGCGTGCTCGGCGAGGACGATCACGCAATGACACAAATGCCAGGAATGCTCCGCG
>JAZKEV010000435.1:1040-3128 GCA_040386765.1 Verrucomicrobiota bacterium
TGGACGATGAGCATTTTCAGGACGTGGAGGACGTTGAGCTGGCCGCCGACATTCGCGTGCTCGGCGAGGACGATCACGCAGAGGCAGAGATGCCAGGAGTGCTCGGCGTCGTTTTCGGCGCGGCGGCTCTGGGTGTTGAGCGTCTGCCGGAAGATTTCCTTCAGCTTATCGCACTCGGCGATGAACTCGATCTGACGGGCTAGGCGTTGGATGGGCGTTTCGGAGAGAGGAACCACGAAACACACGAAAGACACGAAAAGAGAACGAGCAATGCCGGAGCGCGCGGGGCGTGACGGGCGGGTGTAAGGGCTGCGACAAGCGGAGCGCTGCGAGATGGAGCGCTGCAGGTATTCGATCCCGCCGCTCACGCGGTGGGCTGCACGGATAGAAGCGGCCGGCTGCGGGCCGATGTCGAAGGAAGGGCGGCTGCGATGCGGCTTGCTTACTTGAGTGCCGCGGTGACGTAGGGCGTCCAGACCTCGTAGCCCGCAGGATTCATGTGGAGCATGTCCTTCACGAAGAGCTCGGGGCGGGGTTCGCCTTTTTCGTTGAGCATGGGCTTCCAGATATCGACGAAACGGAGGCGCTGGTCCTTGGCGCACTCGGCGGCGATGAGGGCGTTGGTCTGCTCGCCCTTGTCCTTGATCTTCCAGCGCGAGGGGCTGGGCTTCACGGCGATGTAGACGATGCGGGTCTTGGGGAGGGCGGCGTGGATCTTGGCGACGAGGGCCTTGAAATCGGCGAAGACCTTTTCCGGGGTCTTGCCGGCGTTCAGGTCGTTGTCGCCGGCGTAGACGACCACCGTCTTCGGAGCGTAGGGGATGACGATGCGATCGGCGTAGAAGACGCTGTCGCCGAGCTCGGAGCCGCCGAAGCCGCGGTTGATGACCTTGTAATTCGGAAAGTCCTTTTCGAGCGAGGTCCACTTTACGATGGACGAGCTGCCCACGAAGACCACGGCATCGCGCGGCGGGGGATTCGTTTTGTCCGCCGTCGTGAATTTATCGATCGTGGCGGTCCACTTTTCGGGAGCGGCCAGGGCAAAGGGCGCGAGCGCGAGGGCGACGAGGGCGAGCAGGAAGCGGGGCATAATGAAGGCAACGAAAGGCAGGATGGCCGGGAAATAAAGAACTTTGCAGCGCGGGGGCAGGGCGCGCGGGCTCTTGCCAACGCGTCATAAGCGGGCAGCGTCGCCCCCATGAGAAAGCTCGTGCCCGTTTTCCTGTCCCTCGCCGGCCTGGCGGCAGCCCAGACCTCTCCGATGAAATATCCTTCCGCCCCGCGCGGCGACCACGTCGATACCTATCACGGCACGAAAGTCGCCGATCCCTATCGCTGGCTGGAGGATCTCGACTCGCCGCAGACCAAGACGTGGGTCGAGGCGGAGAACGAGCTGACGTTTGGGTTTCTCAAGACACTGCCGCAGCGCGAGGCCTTCCGCGCACGGCTGACCACGATCTGGAACTATGCGCGATCGAGCGTGCCGATGAAGGAGGGTGGACGCTATTTCTTCACGAAAAACAGTGGCCTGCAGAATCAGGCGGTGCTCTTCGTGAAGGAGAGTGCGAGGGCGGAGCCGCGGGTGTTGCTCGATCCGAATACCCTGGCGAGCGATGGCACGGTGGCGCTGACGACGGTGCGGCCTTCGCGCGACGGCAAGCTGCTGGCCTACGGCACGGCGGCGGCGGGATCGGACTGGAACGAGTTTCGTGTCCGTAATGTGGATACGGGCAAGGACAGCGACGATGTGGTGAAGTGGGTGAAATTCTCCGGCCTCTCGTGGACGAAGGATGGCAAGGGCTTCTTCTACTCGCGCTATCCCACGCCCGAGGTCGATGCGGGCACGGGCAAGACCTTTGGCAAGCTGGAGAAGCAGCGGATGTATTACCACAAGCTGGGCACGCCGCAGAGCGAGGACCGGATGATCCACGAAGTTGCAGCGGAGCCGAAGTGGTTCGTGCGCGGCGGCGTGACGGAGGACGGGCGATACGTGGCGATCACGATCAATCGCGGCTCCTCCTCGGAGAGCCTGCTCAGCTACATCGATCTCGGCGACGCGATGGCGCCGACGCTGACTGCTGCGGCGAA
>JAZKEV010000436.1:0-7030 GCA_040386765.1 Verrucomicrobiota bacterium
CCAGACGCGGATCGCGCCCATCGTCGCGGCGCTGCGCGAGATCGGCTACAAGGGCTTCCTGTCGGCCGAGATTTTTCCGCTGCCCGATGCTGCGGCCGCTGCACGGCAGACGATCGCGGCCTTTCGCGAACACACCAGGAACTGAACGACCCCGCCTCCACGCGCATGCTCAAGACCTCGCTGACTCATCCGGAAATCCTGCGCGTGCTCGCGCGGGCCGGGCACCACTCGAAGATCCTCATCGCCGACGGAAATTATCCGGCGTCGACGAAGCGCGGGCCCAACGCGGAGGTGATCTCGCTCAATCTCGCGCCGGGTGTGGTGACCGTCACGCAGGTCTTGCGCGCGCTCCTGAGCGCGGTGCCGGTCGATCACGTAAACACTATGGGCATCCCACCGGACGACCCGTATGCGCAGCATGGCGAACCGCCGGTGTGGGACGAGTACCGGAAGACCCTCGCGGAAGCGGGCTCGCTGCTGAAGCTGGAGCCGATCCTGAAGTGGGATTTCTACAAGCACGTCGAGAGCGCGGACCATGTGCTCACGATCCAGACGGCGGACCAGGCGCTGTGGGCCAATGTGCTGCTCACGATGGGCTGCCGCACGTGAGCGGTGGTGCCGCGCAGCGGAGCGCTCCCGCGGGATTGCTTCGCTGCGGCGCGTCGCGCAATGACATGAACTGATTTTCCCCATGCAAACCCGACGGCTCGGCCAGACCGACCTGCAACTTCCCATTCTCAGCTTCGGCGCCAGCTCGCTCGGCGCGGAGTTCCGCAGCGTGACGCTCGATGAGGCGCTCGGCAGCGTGAAGGTGGCGCTGGAGTGCGGGCTGAACTTCATCGATACCTCGCCCTTCTACGGGCGAGGCATGAGCGAGGTGCTGCTCGGGATCGCGCTGCGCGGCGTGCCGCGCGAGAGCTACACGCTCTGCACGAAGCTCGGGCGCTACGATCTGCCGCACTTCGATTTTTCCGCGAAGCGCGTGGCGGAGAGCGTCGATGTCTCGCTTCACCGGCTCGGCACCGACCACCTCGACATCGTGCTCTGCCACGACATCGAATTTGTGCCCATGCAGCAGATCGTCGACGAGACGATCCCCGCGCTGCGCAAGATCCAGCAGGCGGGCAAGGTGCGCTACATCGGCATCAGCGGCTACCCGATGAAGATCTTCCGGTACGTGCTCGAGCAGACCCCGCTCGACTGCGTGTTGAGCTATAATCAATACACGCTGCAAAATACGCGCTTTGCCGACGAGATCGTGCCGTACCTCAAGGCCAGGGGTGTCGGCGCGATGAACGCGGGCCCCTTCAGCGCACGGTTGCTCACCAATGCACCGCTGCCCGCCTGGCTCAAAGAGCCGGAAGACGTGAAGGCGGCGGCGCGGAAAGCCGCGGCGCATTGCGCGAGCAAGGGCGTGGATATCGCGAAACTCGCAGTGCAATTCTCCATCGCGAATCCCGACATCGCGACGACGGTTTCGGGCAGCGCGAATCCGAACAATATCCGGAACTGGGCCAAGTGGGCGGCCGAACCGATCGACTTGGAGTTGCTCGCCGAAGTGCAGGCGATCTTCGCCCCGGTGAAGAACCTCGGGCACAAGGAGGGGTTGCCGGAGAATAACTGAGCAGGCCAGCGAAGAGCTGAGAGTCTGGAGCTGAGAGCTAAGAGCTCCGGACTAATACAGACGGCTCAAAACGGCTCTCCGGCTCTTGCGGTCTAGGCTCTTAGCTACCGACTGACTTATTTACTCATGAAAGCCATTCAGCTCGAAAAACCTCAATCGTTTCGCCGGCTCGAAATCGAGGAGCCGGCGGCACCGGCCGCCGGCGAGGCGCTGGTGCGGATTCACCGTATCGGAATTTGTGGTACGGACTACGGCGGGTTTCTGGGCAAGATGCCCTTCTACTCGTATCCGCGGATTCCGGGGCACGAGCTGGGCGTCGAGGTGCTCGCGGTGGGCGCGGGCGTGACGAATGTGCAGCCGGGCGACCGCTGCTCGGTTGAACCGTATATCAATTGCCAGAAATGCTACTCGTGCCGGCGCGGCCTTACGAATTGCTGCGAGCACCACAAGACGCTCGGCGTGATGTGCGACGGCGGCATGTGCGAGCGGATGCTCCTGCCCGCGCGGAAGCTGCACGTCTCGCGCGTGCTGAGCTACGAGCAGCTTGCGCTAGTCGAGACGCTGGCGATCGGCTGCCACGCGGTGGATCGCGCGGGCGTGAAGGCGGGCGAGCACGTGCTCGTGATCGGCGCGGGGCCGATCGGGCTCTCGGCGATCGAGTTTGTGAAGGTGGCGGGCGCGACCTGCATCGTGGTCGATATCAGCGAGGCGCGGCTGGCCTTTTGTCGCGAGAAGATGGGCATCGCCCACACGATCGTGGCGCGCGGCGATGGCTCGGAGGCGAAGGCGCTTGTGGCCATCACGAACGGCCAGATGGCCGATGTCGTGATCGATGCGACGGGCAGCAACAAGTCGATGAGCGCGGCGCTGGAGTATTGCACGTTTGGCGGGCGGTTGGTCTACGTCGGCATCACGCAGCAGGAGCTGTCGTTTCCGCACGCGCCGATCATGCACCGGCGCGAGGTGACGATCATGGCTTCGCGTAACGCGCTCTCGCGGGACTTCGCGCGGATCGTCCGCCTGATCGAAGACGGCACGATCGACACGCGGCCCTGGATCACGCACCGCACGAGCTTCGAGGCGATGATCGGCGAGTTTCCGACGTGGCTGAAGCCGGAGACGGGCGTGATCAAGGCGATGGTGGCGGTGACGGAGTAGGGACGGCCGGAAGGGGCCTACTGCCCCCGCAAATCGTAGCAGAACATCCGGCGGGTTTTCTTGGCCGAAGCATCACCGGTGTTCTGCATCACATAGAGCAGGCCGTGGTGAAGCGCGGGGAGCGTCCAGGCGGATTGGGCGCTGAAGAGGCGGGCGCGCTGACGGATGGTAACGCCTTTGGGTGTGAGCTCGAATTCTCCGAAGAGGCCGTCTTCGCCGAGGCAGAAGGTGCGCTCGCCGGCGCGCAGCAGCGAGGCGCGGAAGAAGCTCTGGACGCGGCCTTCCTGTTCGAAACGGGTGTCGTCGGTCCAGACCACGCGGCCGGTTGCGAGGTCGAGGCACTTGAACTCGGTGTCGGGCGGGTTGCGGCCCGCGAAGCCGTAGAGGTGGCCGTCGATGAGCAGCGGCATCATCCAGTGGAGGCCGAAAGCGCGCTGCACCCAGGCCGGCTTGGCCTTCAATGCTTCGTCGAAGTCGAGGAGCGCGGAGCCTTTCTCGTAGGATTCGGAGAGGAGCACGCGATGGTCGTCGATCGCAAGCGGAGTGGCGGCGACGGCCGTCTCGTACATGCGGGCGCGCCACGGAAAACGCTCGAGCACGGCGCCGGTTTCCGCATCGAGGGCGAGCAGGCCGCCCGAGCTGGGCCGGCTCTCGCCGCCGGCGTATACCAGCGCGACATCGCGGCCGCGCAGCCGGGCGACGACGGGGGAAGCGTAGTCGGCGCCCCACGTATCGACGGCCTGCCAGAGCGTTTTGCCGGTGAGCTTGTCGAGCGCGGCGACGCAGGTACCGCGCTTGCCCTCCTCCTCGGCCTTGCCGCCCACGTTGATAATCAGTCGGTCTTTCCAGACGAAGGGCGTGGGGCCGTAGCCGAAAAAGTATTGCGGGATCTGAAACTCCGCCGCGAGGTCGCGCTTCCAGAGCAGTTTGCCGGTGGCGAGGTCGAGGCAGTGCAGGTGGGCGGTCACGCCGGTGGTGTAGACGCGGTCGCCATCGATCACGGCGCTGGAGCGCGGACCGGGACTGAAGCCGTAACGGTCCTGATACTCGACGGGATAGTCGAAGCGCCACAGCCGGCGGCCGGTCTCAGGCTCGAGGCAATCGATGGTCTCCTTGCCCTCGACGCGGTGAAAATAAACCAGCTTCCCCGCCGCCAGCGCGGGGCAGCCGTAACCCTCGCCCGTGGCGAGCTCCCACACGACGGGCGGACCGCTCTCCGGCCAGCGGTCGAGCAGCGGCGACTCGCGCGTGGTGGCATTGTGGTGCGGCCCGAGGAAGTGTGGCCAGTCCTCGACCACGGCGTTCTTCGCGAGCGGCTTGGGCGCGGCGTGGAAGGTGAGGCCGGGTTGGGCTGCCGGTGCGGCAGCGGCCAGCGCCAGGGAGAACATGGGGCCGATAACCGCCACAAGCGCGAGGAGACGGAGGAAACGCGCGAACATTGCGAGGGAGCGTGGCTATTTTGGTCAGGCTGGCGAGCGGCGAGCTGCGATACGGCCTGGAGCTGTAAGCTGAGTCGGCCGTTCTGGCCACCTCTCGTGACATAGGGTTGTCAGTAGCCTATGCTAGAATGTACGCATGACTCTGACACTTCCTTCTCTCCTGGCGGCGATGGTGGCGGCGCAGAATGCGCACGATGGCGACGCGTTTCTGGCCTGTTTTGCGGACGAGGCCGTCGTGCGCGACGAAGGGCATACGCACGTGGGCACGGCGGCAATCCGGGCGTGGTTCGACGAGGTGACGCGAAAGTACGCGCCACACTTCGAGGTCACGGACCTGGGCTCGTGGGATGGCGAGCCCGTGCTCACGGGGATGGTCTCGGGCAACTTCGGCGGGAGCCCGATCGAGCTGCGCTACTATGTCGCGATGGATGAGGGGAAGATCGTGGCGCTGAAGATCGCGGCGTGAAAGCGGTCCGCGCGACCGTCCCGGCTCTTCCGAGCCGGGCTACGGGTCTGCTGTAGCCCGCTTCGGAAGAAGCGGGACAGGTTCACGCCCACGAAGCCACGATGATAAGGCGTGGCGTAGCTTCGGCGTGAATTGAGCATGCGAGAGGGCGGGTTAAAACCCGCCCACCTTTATTTTGCGGCAAAATCCCTGTCGGGTTCTAGAGTCGGTGCCGGTTAGGATCGGTCATGCCTCTCACCGACTCACAGTTGCTTCGGGCTTTTGCGGACTCGTCCGACGAGGCGGCGTTTGCGGAGCTGGTGCGGCGGCGGCTCGACTTCGTGTATGCGAGCGCGCTGCGGCAGGTGGGCGGTGATGCGCATCGCGCGGCCGATGTGGCGCAGGAGGTGTTTGTGACGCTGGCGCGGAAAGCCTCCGCCCTCACCCGGCATCCGGCGCTGCTGGGCTGGCTTTGCACGGCCACGCGCTTTGCGGCGGTGGACGCAATCCGCAGCGAACAACGGCGCAAGCTCCGCGAACAGGAGGCCTCCCTCATGCAACAGACCGAAAATGAAGGCGACGCGGACTGGAGCCGCTTGCAACCCGTGTTGGACGCGGCGCTCACGGAGCTGCCCGACCGCGACCGCGAGGCGGTGCTCGCGCGGTATTTTGACCGGCAATCCTTTGCGGAGATTGGACGCGAGCTCGGGCTCTCGGAGGATGCGGCGCAGAAGCGTGTCGAGCGCGCGCTGGACAAGCTGCGCGCGGTGCTGGCGCGCCGCGATGTGACCTCGACCACGGCGGCACTGGGGCTCGTGCTCTGGGGTGCGCTCGCGGTGTTCGCCGCCGTCGTCGTGATGCGTGGCTCGGGTTCACGCCCCGCCGTGCCGGCACCGGCCGGGTTCGGCCCGCGCCACGCCGTCGCCACCGCGCTGGTCGTGCTGGGCCTGTTCGAGTGGGTCGGTGCGGCGTCCGGCGCCTCCGACCCCCTGCAACCGCTGGCGCATCTGGTCCGCGGCGGCGACAGCGCCGGCGCAGCGGTCGAGGGCTTGCGCTTCCAGCCCGTGCGCAGCGTGGCCGAACTCGACGCCGCCCTGCAGTCGGCCGGACGGCCGGTGATGCTCGATTTCTATGCCGACTGGTGCGTCTCGTGCAAGGAGATGGAGCGCTACACATACACCGAAGCTGCGGTGCGCGAACGGCTGTCGAAGGCGCTGCTGCTCAAGGCCGACGTCACGGCCAACAACGCGCAGGACCGCGAACTGCTCAAGCGCTTCCAGCTCTTCGGACCACCCGGGACCATCTTCTTCGGCCCACGCGGGACCGAGGTGGCAGGCTCGCGCGTCATCGGCTATCAGGACGGTGCGCGCTTCCTCCAGACACTCACTGCCGCAGGGCTTTGATGAGGCCGGCGCAACGCCCTGTGGCATAATCTCGGACTCAGTCGCGAGGTGGAGCAGTCTGGTAGCTCGTTGGGCTCATAACCCAAAGGTCGCAGGTTCAAATCCTGCCCTCGCAACCAAGATCACGAACAAGCAGGTGCTGCTGAAGCACCCGACGCCGGCCCCTAAGGTCGGCGTTTTGCTTTGCGCCGGGCCTGCGCTGTCTTCTCTTGGATCAGGCTCGGCTCCAGCCTTTGAAACGGATCCGCGTGCAGTGGCTGAGTCAACGCGGGCCCGCAGCCTCGCAGTCAGTACGTCTCCAGGTGCAGTCGGCCGTCGCGCTTGAGCGCAGCGCCGATGCGGTCCCAGTCGAGGCCGGCCTGCACGGCGATGTCGTGCAGCGCCAGCACCACGCCTTCTTCCATGCTCTTCAAGCCGCAGACGTAGAAGTAGCTGTTGGCGTCGGCCAGCAGCTTCGCCACGTCGGCTGCGCGCTCCCGCATCGCGTCCTGCACGTACTTCTTGGGTTGGCCCGGTGTGCGGCTGAACGCGAAGTTGATGTCGATGAAGTCCTTGGGCAAGCTCTGCAGCGGCCCGAAGTAGGGCAGCTCTTGCTGGGTGCGGGCGCCGAAGAACAGCATCAGCTTGCCGCCTTCGAACTTGCCGCTGGCGCGCAGGCGGCGGCGCCATTCGGTCATCGCCCGCATCGGTGCGCTGCCGGTGCCGGTGCAGATCATCACGATGTGGCTCTTCGGGTGGTTCGGCATGAGGAAGGTCGCGCCGAAAGGGCCGATCACCTCGACCTTGTCGCCGACCGACAGATCGCACAGGTAATTGCTGGCGACGCCGCGAACGGCGTTGCCCTGGTGGTCTTCAAGCACCCGCTTGATCGTCAGCGACACGTTGTTGTAGCCGGGTCGCTCGCCGTTGCGCGGGCTGGCGATCGAGTACTGACGCGGGTGGTGGGCCCGCCCCTGGGCAT
>JAZKEV010000436.1:7040-7308 GCA_040386765.1 Verrucomicrobiota bacterium
CTCGACTGCCCCTCGAGGACGGGCAGCGGCGTGCTGCCGAAGTCGAGCACGATGTGATGGGTGTCGTAGTCGGTGCCGACCTCGGTGACGCGCACGTTGCCGGTCACCGTCGCGGTGATCGTCTTCGTCGGCGCCTTGGGGCCGTAGAGGTTGGTGTGCGGATGGGCTGCCGACCACGGCGGCAGCTGCGCGCCGTAAGTCGTGCTGCTGAAGGCGGCCTCGCCGCTGGCGGCAACCGGCACGGCCGGCGCGTCCGAGACCTCGACCG
>JAZKEV010000437.1:0-964 GCA_040386765.1 Verrucomicrobiota bacterium
CCTTCAGGCGGAATCCGAAACCTTCCGCCTGAAGGCGGAACTACGAACTCGGAATTCGGAGTAGGCGGATCGTGACTTACGAGCGCACGCATCGCGACGCGCATGTTCTTCGCGCGCTTCGCGACTGAGCCATCGTCGTGAATGACTATTCAATTGTGCCGCTGATTTGTGACGGCCTGCGGCCGCATAAGTGTTCGACATACGGCGCGCGCGGGAAAATCTCGGCAACAGACGTCGCGGCTCCTCGCGGCGTTCTACCCCGTTAGGTACCTCACATTCCCTTCCTATGAAACGACGGATTTCGCTTCCGTGGTTGAAAGCTTGCTGTGCGCTGGCCTGCGGTGTCGTGCCCGATGCGTTCGCGGCCGAGACTAGCCCGACCTCCACACCCGCCTCGAGCGGGCTGGGCGCTCCTGCCTCGTCCGTTCCCGGCACCTCCACCGCTGCTTCCGATCCGGCCACTCCGGGGCGCAAAGACGACCCTATCGTGCTCTCGCCCTTCTCCGTCGGCGCGGAGAGCGAGAACGGATACAAGTCCAATGCCGTGCTGCAGGGTGGCCGCGGCCGCATCGATCTCGCCGACGTCGCGGGGCAGGTGCAGGTTTTCACGAAAGAGTTTCTCGACGATATCGGCGCGCTCACCACCGATGAAGCGTATCTCTTTTCCGCGACGACCCAGACGTATTACGACAACGTCAACGGCAGCGGCGATTCGCGCCCCGGCTCGCGCAATATCGCGGACGATTCCGGCAATTCGCGCGGCCTCGGCAACATCGACAAGACGCGTAATTATTTCCGCACCTCGATCGACGCCGACGCGTACAACATCGAGCGGTTCGCGCTCGTGAGCGGCGCCAATGCCGTGCAGTTCGGCCTCGGCGGTGCGGCCGGCACCTCGGAGAGCACGACGGCGCGGGCCAATCTCTCGCGCAACCGGCAGAAGACCCAATTCCGCACCGATAGC
>JAZKEV010000437.1:974-3265 GCA_040386765.1 Verrucomicrobiota bacterium
GCTACGGCTCCGAGCGCGCGGTGCTCGATTTCAGCCAGGTGATCGCGCCGCAGAAGATGGCGTTTCGCGCGATCTTCCTCCGCGAGAAGAAGGAGTATTTCATCCAGCCCGGCTTCGACGACAGCAAGCGCGCCTTCCTCACGACCACGATCCAACCTTTCAAAGGCACGACGTTGCGCGTCGAGGGCGAGTACATCGATCGGCGCGACGGCCGGCCCTCCACCGTGATGGCGCGCGATGTCGGCTACCTTAACTTCATGGAGCGGCAGCGTGCGGGAAATCCGCTCGTCTACGAGAATCGCGCCGCCACCGCCGCGGCGGCCGGCCGGCCGGCCGCGCCCAACTATCCGATCGGCGACGGCACCACGCGGGCCTATGCCTTCAACGCCAAGACGGCGCTCTTCATCTGGCCGCAGAACTCGGTGCCGAATTTCACCAGCATCCAGGACATGCGCAATTCGGTCGTCGTGAATGTCGGCGACGGCGCGGGCACCGCGGGCATGACGCGGACGCTGCTCGATCCCGGCCTGCCGTGGGAGACCAACGTCGCGGGTTTCTCCCGCTACAATTTCCGCCGCACCCGCAATATCACCGCGACCCTCGAGCAACGGCTCGCGCGCGCGACGTTTCTTGAGCTCGGCTACTCCTACGAGTTCTACCGCAACCAGACCGCGCAGCTTTTCGCCAACAACGCGTACGATGTGCTCGTCGACATCAACCGCTACCTGCCGGATGGCGCGACGCCCAACCCGCAGTACGGTCGTGCGTTCATCGAGTCGAACAACCAAGCGGGGCAGGGGCAGTGGTCGGATAATTTCCTCTCGCAGTATCGCGCCGTCCTCACGCACGAGCAGGATTTCTCGCGCAACGAGGGTTGGACGCGCCACCTCGGCCGGCACCGGCTTGGGTTCTTCGTGAGCTACGACGACTCGGCGGCGTACACGCTCGCGCAGTTGCGCAACCTCGTCATTGGCAAGCCGAGCTTCCTCTCCGCCGCGGCGCGCGATAATCCGCTGCACGCGGAGCGCGCGTTCAACATGCGGTTCTACCTGCCGGTGCTCGGCAGCACCAGCGACCCCGGTGCCTACGGCATCCCGAGCGCCGATGCCTACGGCGATCTCATGGGTACGATGAATTTCACCACGCCCAGCGGTGAGGCGTTCCAAGTGACCTCGTACGAGAATCCCGTCGGCGGCGTCGGCACCGCGCCCTCGGCCAATCACCTCCAGCGCGGCTCGCTCGCGGCGAGCACCTCGAGCACGTTCTTCCGCAATCATTTCGTGGCCAATGTCGGCGTGCGCTACGACCGCGTGCGCAATTCCGATTTCGCGGCCTTCGTCCCGATCCTAGCCGCCACGCCGATCACGCCAGCGCAGCCGCTCGGCACGGGCTTCCGCGCGTATTCCGATTTCCGCCAGCAGGTGCCGCCCGATGTCTGGACGCCCTACCGCGACGCCACGCGCGCCAACTACGGCTTTGTGCTGCGTCCGCCGCGCCTCGAGCGCTGGGTATCGTTTGGCTACGATTTTTCGCGCAACGCTTCGCTCAACGAGGTTGCGGTCGTGCACGATCTCCCGGGCAATGTCATCGAGTCGCCCTACGGCGAGTCGCGCGAGTACAGCGTGCGCTTCCGCTTCCTGCAGGATAAGCTCAACCTGAAGGTGAACTACTTCAATTCGCTGAACCGCAACGTGACCCTCGCGGACAGCGGCCTGCGGCAGAACTTCATCGATTTCGAGCAGCAGCTTCTCGTCAACGATCCGAACTTCGCGATCAACCCCTTCACGCGCGAGGAGCTCGCGCCGGTGCCCGCCGATTTCCGGATACCGGGCAACCGCAACAGCAAGGGCATCGAGGTCGACATGACCTTTAATCCCACGCCCAACTGGCGCTTCTTCTGGAATCTCGGCCGCACCGATACGAAGATCAACGACGAGCCTACCCAGGCCACGTGGGACTACCTCGATCAACGCGTGGAGCTCTGGCGCGCGTACCAGGGTAATTGGGCGACGGCGAACTACGATGGCACGCGCAGCGTGGAGGCCGCCTACAACGCCCTGCTCGTGGGACCGCGCGACGATATCGAGGCGAACCTCGGCAACCCCGGAAACAACTCGCAGACGTGGCGCTCCAATCTCGTCGCCACCCGCAATTTCACGCAGGGCTGGCTGCGCGGTGCGTCCGCAAGCGCCAACTTCCGCTACCGCGGCCCCTCGATCGTGGGTTTCGCGAACCGGATCGACGAGAAGGGCCGCGTGTTCACCAGCGAGACCTTCCGCTGGCGTAAAGGC
>JAZKEV010000437.1:3275-52392 GCA_040386765.1 Verrucomicrobiota bacterium
CGACCGCGACCAGCCCTATAAGTCAGAGGGATACGTTCTCACCGGCGTGATGGCCAACTACCGTTTCCGCGGCGCCGGCAGTACGTCGTGGCGCGTACAGCTCAACGTGAACAATGTCTTCAACACTGAGCGCGTCTTCGTCACCCGCACCTTCCCCGACGGCACGCCCCGCAACTACGGCCGCCAGGCTGGGCGCGAGTTTATCCTCGCGCTGGAGCTGGAGCATTAAAGCAGGGCACGATCGACCTACCCGGATGCTGCCCTCCATATCGCTTGCGTCTACTTGCCCTGTTGGCCCTGCGCGTGAGCGCAGGCCGTTGATGGATGGTCGCGGCGCTGCGCTGAGCAAGTAGCCCGACCGGAAAATTTGGAGGAATGGACGGAATGGGCGGAATGGAGGGGATGACACGGGGACTGCCAAAGGTTATAGTAGCGTTGGGTGGGGCGAACTCGGGAATTTAAAGAAAGCGTGATGCATTATGAATGAGGGGCGTTTTTTACACTCTCAGGCGAGGAGGCAGCGGGGGCGGCGGCGCCAAATCCTCCTCTATTTCCGGGATATTCCGGCGTATTCCGGGCTGCGCCGGGATCGTCCGGGAAAAATGTACGCTTTCGCCAAGGCTACGGCGACAGTCAGGCGCGGAGGGGTGAAAGAACGGAGGGGGAAGTCGGGGCCGAACTCAAACGTGGCGATAGGGCGATCGCCCTTCCCACTCGCCGTGTGGGTCACTCATGGCATTTTCAAAACATGTCCCAACCTCGGCACGTCCTGCCTCCTCGGCCGATCACACGGCAGGCATGACGATCTGTGCGTTTTGACCAGAATGACCTGTTCCCTTCGTCTCATTTCCGAGTAATACCCCTTGCAGCATGCAGCGCCGCGACTTCCTCCTCTCCTCTGCCGCCGCGACTTCGCTGGTCGCACTCCGTCCGTCGCCTTTGGCAGCCGCCGCCGCGTCGGCGCCCGACGATACCTTGCGCGCGCTGATCCGCGCGCACGATGAGCAGATCCCCGCGCTTCTCGCGCAGCAGGAGCGCCGGGCAGGTCACCGCTGGCTCGGCGGGCTCGTGAATGAGTACGGCATCTACACCGTCGCGAGCGCCAATGGCTTCGTGAGCGCACTGGCCGCCGCGGCGTGTGCACCCGGGTCGAAGTACCAAGGCTCGGCCGATCTGGTGGAGCCGCTGCGGCTCGCCATCCGCGCAATGCTCCAGGGGCAGCATGACGATGGCACGGTCGATTACTACGCGACGAATTTTCACTCGCCGCCCGATCTCGCCTTTATTCTAGAGGGGACCTGCCCCACGTGTGCGTTGCTTCGTGCCAGTTCCGTGCCGGCGCTCGCGGCGCTGGCCGAGGAGCTGGGTGTCTTCATCAAACGGGCGGCGGAAGCACTGGTCACCGGCGGCGTGCATACGCCCAATCACCGCTGGGTCGTCTGCGCCGCGCTGGCGTGGGTGAATTCGCTGTATCCCGATAAGCGATACGTCGCGCGCGTCGACCAGTGGCTGGCCGAGGGGATCGACCTCGATCCCGACGGCCAGTACACGGAGCGCAGCACCACCGTCTACTCGCCCATCGTCGACCGTGCCCTGATCACGGTGGCGCGGCTGCTCGACCGCCCGGCGCTCTACGAACCGGTGCGGAAGAATCTCGAGATGACGCTCTACTACGTGCACCCGGATGGCGAGGTGGTCACCGAGGCGTCGCGCCGGCAGGATCGCGCCACGCGCGGCAGCATGGCGCGGTATTACTACTCGTATCGCACGCTGGCGCTGCGCGATGGCAATGGCCGCTTTGCCGCGATGACGCGCCAGATCGAGCGCAGCGTCGCGCCGCGGCATCCCGGAGAGCTTACCGTCTACCTGACCGAGCCGGGGTTTGCCCGGCCGCTTCCGCCCGCAGAGCCGCTGCCGACGGATTACGCCAAGGTGTTTTCTTATTCGAGCCTCGCGCGCATCCGGCGCGGCGCCGCGAGCGGGACGATCCTCGCGGGCAATACCACGCTCTTCTCCTTCCGCAAAGGCCAGGCGGCGCTCGAAGCGGTGCGCTTCGCGACGGCGTTCTTCGGCAAGGGCCAGATTTTGGGCGATGCACTCGTCGTGCGCGACGGCCGCTACGAACTGCGGCAGGAGCTCGACGGGCCGTACTTCCAACCGTTGACCAAAGAGCAGATCACCCACGGCGACCACGTGAAGATGGCGCCGAATGGCACGCTTGCCCCCGACAGCAAAGCCTTGCGAGCCCGCTCCAATATCCAGCGCCTTGAGGCGGTCGTGACCATCGCGGAGGAGCGGGGAGCGTTCGCGCTCACGTTTGCCGTCCGCGGCACCGAGCACGTGCCGCTGGCGCTCGAGCTCGCGTTTCGGCACGGCGGGACCTTTGCGGGCGTGAAGCCGGTCGAGGGCGTGAAGGATGCGTTTCTCCTCGAAGCGGGCACCGGCCGCTACACCTTCGGAGGCGACACGATCGAGTTCGGTCCCGGTCGCGTGGAGCACACGTACACGCAGGTGCGCGGCGCGGTGCCGAAGTGGGATGGACAATCGGTCTACCTCACCGGCACGACTCCTTTTGAGTTTACCCTGAAAATATCCTGATCCGCCTGAGCCTCCTGACCTGTTTCGCACCATGACCCCACTCTGGAAACGTCTGCTGTCCCCACTTGCTTTGCTTCTCGTGTCGCACGCTGCGCTGGCAGGCGAGCCGGTGCGCCCAAATGTCCTCTATATCCTCGCGGACGACATGGGGCAGGGGGACGTCTCGGCCTTCAATCCGAAGAGCATTTGGAAAACGCCGCACCTCGACCGGCTCGCGCGCGAGGGTATGATGTTCAGCGACGCCCATTCGTCGTCAGGCGTATGCACGCCCACGCGCTACACCCTGCTGACGGGCCGCTACTCATGGCGCGGCACACTCAAGCGTGGCGTGCTTCAGGGTTACAGCCCGAGCCTCATCGAGTCCGGCCGGCTTACGCTGCCCGGTTTTCTGCGTGCGCAGGGCTACACTACTGCGATGTTTGGCAAGTGGCACCTGGGCCTCGATTTCGCCCGCACCTCGCCCAACGCCAAGGCGGAAGACATCGACTACACCAAGCCGTTTGGCGGCGGCCCGCTCGTGCATGGCTTCGAGCGTTTCTTCGGCATCAGCGCCTCGCTCGACATGCCGCCCTACGTCTGGCTTGAGAACGACCGCGTTACGCGTCCGCCTTCCGGGACGGTCGAGGATAGCCCGGCGCCGAAGCTCTGGCGGCGCGGTCCCATCGGCGGCGATTTCAAGATGGAGGAGGTGCAGCCGAAACTCACCGAGAAGACGATCGCCTACCTCGCCGAGCGCGCCGCCGCGCGCGACGGCAAACCCTTCTTTGCGTACCTGGCGTTTGCCTCGCCCCACACGCCCACGCTCCCGACCAAGGACTTCGTGGGCAAGACCCCCACGCCGTACGGCGACTTCGTGCTGCAGGTCGATGCAGATGTGGGCGCGATCCTCGCTGCGCTGGAGAAACATGGCCTCGCGAAAAACACGCTCGTCATCTTCACGACGGACAATGGCTACGCGCCCGCCGGAAACATCCCGCCGCTGAACGCCTTCGGCCACGACTCCAGCAACGGCTTTCGCGGCACGAAGTCCGATGCGTTCGAAGGCGGCCACCGCGTGCCCTTCATCGCCCGCTGGCCGGGTGTGACGCCGGCCGGTTCGCGTTGCGACGCGACGGTCGGGCACCTCGATGTGTTTGCGACCTGCGCCGAAGTCCTCGGCCAGAAGCTGCCCGACAACGTCGCCGAAGACAGCGTGAGCCTGCTCGCCCTCCTGAAGGGTGGAAAAGAAACCGCGCCCCGCCGTGCGCTCGTGCATCATTCGGCGGAAGGGGAATTCGCCCTCCGTGACGGCAAATGGAAACTCATCCTCTGCCCGGGTTCGGGCGGCTGGAGCCCGCCGACGAAAAGCCCGTCGCCGTGGACCCAGGCAAAGGCGGACAGCTTCGAGGGCCTACCGCCGTTTCAGCTCTACGATCTCGTAGCCGACCCGGCCGAGACGACCAATCTCGCCGCGAAGCATCCCGAGATCGTGCAGCGGCTCGGCCGCCTGATGAGCACTTACATCGGAAACGGTCGCAGCACACCGGGTGCGGCGCAGCCCATGGAAGGCGCAAAAAACTGGCCCCAGCTCGCCTGGCGCGCCCAGTTCGAGAAGTGAGGAAACGTTGAGGGAAGGGGAGTGGCAGGAGGCGAGGGACGGCGCCGCCCTGTTCCACTCGGTTTATGATGCCCCGCGCTCGTTATGACAAAACGTTAAAAGGTCTATATCCGCGCACTCTGTAGAGTGCGATTGAGGCTTATATTTCGGCGCATGCGAACGTCACCGTTTCGTCGGAATTGGGTGAAGACGCTCACTCGCGGGGAGAAGTTTGAGGAATTTTTCGCAGATGGGGGAGGGGCGGGGAAGGCCGGACATCTTCGTCACACCTTGCCCACCAGCGACAACGGAGAGCGGCGGGCCGCATGGCATGGTGCGTGCGAAAGGCGCACCGTGTCGATTTTGTCCGGGAGCGTAAATTTCCATAGGGGTTTGGAGCGGCTCGTTTGTCATGCTGATAGATGCCGTCGTGTCCCCGCTTTTATTTTGGCTCCAATCTCGTTCACGCCGTGCGATTGCCGATGAATGAGACCTTTTTCAGAAACAACCGTCTTGCGCTCAGGGAATAAATTGGGGCATTTTTACTTAGTCCCCTTTCCTGCTTCGGTTTCGGCTGCTTCCCCTCACTTACTCCCGAACACATATCGTTTATGATGATCTCCTCCGTCGGTGATAAATTGTCTGCTCAACCGAGGTCGCGCCTGACGCGACTGTTTCTTGCCGTGGGTGCGATGGCCATCGCCTCGACCTCGGCCTTCGCGCAACTGGCTGTGAGCACGCTCGCGGGCTCGGGCTCGGCGGGCTACGCCAACAACACCGGAACGCTGGCGACATTCAGCTTGAGCAACCCATCGGGCGTCGCGGTGGACTCTTCGGGTAACCTCTACATCGCCGATACCGGTAATAACGCGATTCGCAAGATCACCCCCGGCGGTGTGGTGACCACGTTTGCCGGTAGCGCCACGGGTGTGGCTGGCTCCGCCAACGGCAGCGGCACCGCTGCCTCGTTTACCAATCCGCGTGGCATTTCCATCGACGGCGCGGGCAATCTCTACGTCGCCGACACGGGCAATAACCTTATCCGCATGATCACGTCGGCGGGCTTGGTCTCCACGCTCGCGGGTTCGGTGGGTCTCTCGGGCAGCGCGGACGGCGCCGACACCGTGGCGCGGTTCAATTCGCCCTTCGGCATCGCCGCCGAACGCTCGGGCGCTGCGGTTAATGTCTACATCGCCGACTCGCAAAACTTCACGATCCGCAAGCTCGTCGTTGCGACAAAGGATGTCACGACGATCGCGGGCACCGCAGGCGCGGGTGGCAGCACCAACGCGGTCGGTACAGCGGCGCGTTTCCTCCAGCCCAACGGCATCGTCCTCAACACTGCTGGCACCATTCTTTACGTAGCGGATCGCGGCAACCACCTCATCCGTCAGATCGCCCTGACCGGCGGTACGCCTAACACGGTCACGACCCTCGCGGGTACCGGTTCTTCCGGTTCGGTAGACTCCTCCGGCACTTCGGCCAGCTTCAACAATCCTTCCGGCATCGGCATGGATACGGGTGGCAACATCCTCGTGGCTGACAGCCTCAATCACACCATTCGCTCGATCACCACGGCTGGCGCCGTCTCGACGATTGCGGGCTCCGCCTTGATCAGCGGGTCTTCCAACGGCATTTCGACCTCCGCACGCTTCAACAACCCTGCCGGCGTTACGGCTGACGCCGGTGGCATCTACATCGTCGATGCGACCAACCAGTTGATCCGCAAGATGAGCGCGGTCTCAGCGCCCTCGATCAATGGCCAGCCGGTTCCCGCTTCTGCTTCGATTGGTGGCACGGCCACCTTTACCGTTACAGCGACCGGCAATCCCCCCGTCTCGTATCAGTGGCAGCGCCAGCCCGGCGGCACCGGTAGCTTTGCCGACATCCCGGCCGGCTCGCCCTATAGCGGCGTAACAGGCGCCACCCTAACGGTCAGCCCGGTCGCGGCCGCGATGAATGGCGACCGCTTCCAAGTCCTCGTGAGCAATGGGGTCGGTTCCTCCGCCACGAGTTCCGCCGCCGGCTTGACGGTTACGCAACCCCCGGTGTTCACCAGCCCCACCAGCCAGAATTTCGTGGTCGGCCAGTCGACCAACTTTCAGGTGACGGCGACCGGTTCCCCTACGCCCACCATCACGGCGGGCAGCCTGCCCTCGTGGCTGATCTTCAACGGCACCACGAACACGCTGACGGCTACTCCGTCGGGCACAGACACCAATGCCACGGTTACCTTCACGGCTACCAATACCATTAACAGCGCCCCTGTAGTGGTCACCCAGACTTTCAATGCCAACGTGGTCACGACGACGGTTCCTTCGCTCGTCGGCCCGACCGCCCAATCGCTCAGCGCTGGCACCACGACGGCCCAGTTCAGCGTCACCGCGACCGGCTCGCCCGCGACCTTCACCTATCAGTGGCAGCGCCGCCGCTCCGGTGAAGGCGCTTTCAGCAACATCACCGACGGCGTGATCGATAGCGCGACCTTTAGCGGCGCCACGACCGCCACGCTGAGCATCTTCGGAGTCACGCCCGCCATGAACGGCGATTCCTATCAGGTCATCGTCACCAATTCTCCGGGCAGCTCCAGCACGAGCAGCCCGGCGCTCTTGAATGTCGCGCCGGTGTTCACCTCTCTGAGCAACACGACCTTCGTGCACAACCAGTTTGGCAGCTTTACGTTTACGGCTAACGGCAATCCTGCGCCGAACGTCACCGCTGTGGTCAACGGCACGTTGCCGAACGGTGTCACCCTCAGCGGTAATACTATTAGCGGCATTCCGAGCGACACGTTCAACTCGGTGACCTCCCTCACCGTCACGGCAGCCAACTCCGGCGGCACCACGCAGCAGGCCTTCACCCTCAGTGTCACGCCCCCGCAGACGCCCTTCATCACCAGCGAGTCAGCGAAGACTTTCAGCGTCAATCAGGCGGACTCCTTCACCTTCACCGCTTCGGGTGCTCCCACGCCGACGATCCAGATCTTCGGAACGCTTCCCGCGGGCCTGACGTTCAATTCGCCGACCCTCAGCGGCACGCCGACCAGCGCGGAGGGCTCGCCCTTCATCATCACGGTCCAGGCGCAGAATTCGGCCGGCGTTTCCCCCTCCCAGACGTTCACAATCACGGTGCTCGGTGTCGCTCCGCAGATCACCACCCAGCCGGTGGCGGCGACCGCCAATGTCGGCCAGTCGGTGACCTTCACCGCGGCGGCCAACGGCACCCCGACGCCCGCCCTGCGCTGGCAGCGCCAGCCCAGCGGCACCAGCGGCTTCATCAACCTCAGCGACGACGGTGTCTATAGCGGCACCACGACCACTACCCTGACGATCAACGCCGTCTCCTCGTCGATGAGCCTCGACCAATATCGCTTGGTCGCGAGCAATGGCACGCCCCCGGAAGCCCAGAGCATGGGTGCCCAGCTGATCGTCAATGTCGGCACGCTGATCACCACGGTCGCGGGCCAGGCCGCCTTCCCCGGTGTCAACGATGGCCAGGGCAACTTCGCCCGGTTCAGCTCGCCCTCCGGCCTCGCCGCCGACCTCTCGGGTAACATCTACATCGCCGATACGGCCAACCACGTCATTCGCAAGATGTCCCCCTCGGGCGTCGTCACGACGCTGGCCGGTGCGCCTGGCATCAGCGGCTCGGTGGACGGCACCGGTAACGCGGCCCGCTTCAATTCGCCGCAGGGCGTCGCGGTTGACGGCATCGGCAACATCTACGTCGCCGACACCTTCAATCACACGATCCGCATGATCACCAGTTTCGGCTCGGTTTCGACCCTGGCCGGCACGGCGGGTGTGAGTGGTGCGGTGGATGGCGTGGGTGCCGCCGCCCGCTTCTTCGCTCCGACCGCTCTGGTCGTCGACGCAGGCGGTAATATCTACGTCGCGGATACCTCCAACCACGTCATTCGCCGCATCACTTCCGGCAATAATGTCGGCACGTTCGCCGGCCTCTTCGGCTCCGCAGGTCACGTGGAAGGCGTCGGCCCTTCCGCTCGCTTCAGCTCCCCGGGTGGCCTCGCCATCGACACTTTCGGCACACTCTATGTCGCCGATTCGCAGAATCAGGTGATCCGCAAGGTGAACAGCGGCGGCGGCACCAGCCCCCTCGCTGGTTTCCCGGGTGCCGCTGGCATCACGGACGGTCTCGGCACTGCCGCCCGGTTCAACCGCCCGACCGGCATTGCAGTCGACAGCGTCGGCAATGTCTATGTCGCCGACACGCTCAGCAGCACGCTCCGCAAAATCACCGTCGGTGGCGACGTGACGACAGCCGCCGGTCTGGCGGTCACGACAGGCACCGCCGATGGCGCCGGTAACGTCGCCCGCTTCAATCTGCCGGGCGGTGTCACGATCGACCTCAACGGCAATATCTACATTGCCGATTCGCGGAATCACACGATCCGCCGCAGCGGCTCGGCTCAGCCCCCGCTGTTCTCCGCCCAGCCGACCAGCAAGGTCGCGGGGGTCGGCCAGTCGGTGACCTTTACCGCGACGGCCACTGGCACGCCCGCCCCTGGTTACCAGTGGCAGCGCGCCTCGGTCGATACCTTCGGCTCCTTCGTCAATCTCTTCGATAACGGGATCTACGCCGGCTCCGCGACCAGCTCCCTCACGATCAATGGCGTGACGGCGGCGATGAATGGCGACCAGTTCCGCGTCATCATCAACAACGGCGTCCCGCCGGTCGCCACGTCGGATATCGTCAACCTCACCATCGGTGTCGCCCCGGTCTTCACCAGCCCCACGTCGACGGAGTTCCGGGCCGGCGTCGCGGGCAACTTCCGCAATACGGTGACTTCGGATACAGGCGTCACCTTCAGCGCCACTGGTCTCCCGAGCTGGGCTTCGATCAATTCCTCGACGGGTGAGATCACCGGCACGCCTCCCAATACGGAAGGTTCGCCGTTCACCGTCGTCGTCACCGCGGCCAATCCCGCCACGGCGACGCAGACCATCACCATCACCGTCACGCCCGCGACGACGCCGCCGGTTATCACCAATCAGCCGGCCAGTGCTTCGGCCGATATCGGTGGCACCGTGACCTTCGCGGTGGCTGTGACCGGCACCTCGCCCTTTACCTATCAGTGGCGCCGTGACGGCAACCCGATTGGCGGCGCGACCAACTCGACGTACACGCTGAATAACATCCAGGCCGCCAGCGCCGGTGTCTACAGCGTCGCGATCGGCAACGTCGTCACCACGGTCGTCTCCAATGGCGCGACGCTTACCGTCAATTCCGCCCCGGTGATCGTCAACCAGCCCCGCGCGCAGGTCGCCACGCTCGGCTCGAGTGCCACCTTTACGGTCTCGGTGCTCGGTTCGAATGTCAGCTACCAGTGGCGCCGGAACGGCGTCGCCATCGTCGGCGCGCAGAACTCGACGCTCACGCTCAACTCCGTGAGCTCCGCGGATGCCGGCAACTACGACGTGCAGGTCTCGAATGCGGCGGGCTCGCTCGCGAGTTCGCTCGCCCAGCTCTCCATTGTCGGTGGCCCGACCGCTCCGGTCATCACTTCGCAGCCGGCCAATCGCACCGTGCTCGCGGGTACCAGCGTGACCCTCTTCGTCGGTGCCAGCGCGACGCCTGCGGCGACCTACCAGTGGTACAAGAATGGCGGCGCCGTCGGCGGGGCCAATGGCCCCAGCTTGACGATCAGCAACGCCCAGCCCGGCGACTCCGGTGCCTACGATGTCGTCGTCGGCAACGCCGCCGGCCAGGTCCGCTCCTCTGCAGGCACTCTCAGCGTCGTCACCCGCATCTACGCTGGCGTCTACTTTGGTTCCTTCGGCGGTGGCCTCGGTAACTTCGCGATCTTCATCCGCGAGGATAATACGGGTGTGTTCCTCGGCTATCTGCCGGGTTCCACCGCGCCGATCATGAGCCTCGCTGTGACGCTGGACGCCAACGGCTCGTTCAGCTTCACCCAGAATACGATCAACACCGTCACCGACAGCGTGAACGACACCGAGCCCTCGCGCGCTGCGGCCTTGGGCTTCGTCTCGGTCAATGGCTCCATCGGCAGCGATGGCGCAGTCACCGGCTCCGTGGGTGGCGCGGTGAATACCTCTGTTACCGGCACCCGCGCTTCCGCGGGTGCGACGCAGAACCTCGCGGGCTTCTACCAGGCGGGCTCCTCGAGCAACGGTGCGGTGGTCTACACGATCGCTGGCCCCGATGGCGCAGCGTTCGCCGTGGCCCAGTCCGGCTCCACCTATGACGGTGGCAACGGCGTAGTTGTCCCCAGCGGCCTGATCACCGTGAACACGGGTCGATCCTCGATCTCCGAGACTGCCACCACCGGCGGCTCGATCAGCGGATCGGTTTCGGGTGCGTTCAACGCCACCGTTAGCGGCGGCAGTGACACCCTCGGCTCCCTCCAGCGCCTCGTGAATATCTCGAGCCGCGCTCGTGTGACCAGCGGTGACGCCGTGGCCATCGCTGGCTTCGTGATCTCCGGCACCGAATCCAAGCCGGTGCTGATCCGCGGCGTCGGCCCGACCCTCGGCTCCGTGTTCAGCGTGCCGGGTGCGCTCGCCACGCCCCGCCTCGAGCTCTTCCGTGGCAATACCTCACTCGCGGTCAGCACGAGCATCGTGGCGGATCGCGCCGCGATCGATGCCGCCGGCAACCGCGTCGGAGCCTTCACGCTCGGCACCGCCGGTACCGATACCGCCATCGTGACCACGCTTGCCCCGGGCAACTACACCGCGGTTGTCAGCAGCACCGGCGCCGCCGCCGGTGTGGCCCTGATCGAGGTGTACGACCTCTCCGCGGCGACCCCCGGTCAGAAGCTCCTGAATATCTCGACGCGTGCCACCGCCGGCACCGCCGAAAACGTGCTCACCGCCGGTTTCGTCGTCCCCGCCGGTTCGGCCAAGCGCGTGCTCGTCCGTGGCGTCGGCCCCGGCCTCGCGGCCTTCGGTGTCACGGGCACGCTCGCGCAACCCGCGCTGACGCTGCTCAACGCCGCTGGCGGTACGGTCGCCGCGAACACCGGCGTCAGCACCTCTCAGGATGCCGCCGTGATTGCCACGGCCTCGACTTCGGTCGGTGCCTTCGGCCTCGCCACCGGTGACTCCGCGGTGATCGTGACCCTCACGCCCGGCAACTACACCGCCCAGGTCGCTGGTGTGGGTGGCGCCACAGGCGTAGCGCTCATCGAAGTCTACGAGCTGCCGTAAGCGGCTGTAAGCGAGCCTCTCCTTCAAAGCCCGAGCCACCCGGCTCGGGCTTTTTCTTTGCCGGGGTAGGACACGCATATGCCGTACGAGGTAGCGGAGGCTCGCCTGCAAAATAGGCAGCCAGCTCGATGGCGCTTGTCCGAAGCCGGTTCCGCTCTCGCTACCTCGCACGGACGGCAGACGGCCCCACTACACATCCCGCACGCACCGAAACCCCAGGTTCGTCGTCGCGCTATCCGGCGTATTGGCGCTCCGCGCATCCGTGCGGTAGCGGTTGCAATAGCTCGCGTGGCAGAGGTATGAACCGCCTCGCATCGCGCGCCGATTACCCGTGGCCGGTCCGGTCGGATTGTCGCGCGGACTCACGCGGTAATAGCCCGGCTCGAACCAGTCGGCGCACCACTCCCAGACATTGCCGGTCATCTGGTAGAGCCCGTAGTCATTAGCCTTGTAGCTCTTGGCGGGGGCCGGCCCGTAGTGCCCGTCGGCCTTGCTGTTCTTCGTCGGAAAAACGCCCTGCCACACGTTCATCGCGTGGCGACCCTCTGGCTCCAGTTCGTCGCCCCACGGGAAACGCTTCCCCTCCAATCCGCCGCGCGCCGCGTACTCCCACTCGGCCTCGGTCGGCAGGCGTTTTCCGGCCCAAGCGCCGTAAGCGACCGCATCGTGCCACGATACGTGCACCACGGGATGTGCCCAGCGCTGCTTGATGTTTGAGCCGGGGCCTTCCGGATGCCGCCACGTCGCGTCTTCCACGCGGGCCCACCACTCGCTGCCGAGCACGTTGGCCCGCACGCTGCGCGCCGCTTGCGTGGCATCGAGCTGCCCGTAGAAAACGAAGCTCCACCCAAAGCGCTCCGACTCCGTCTTGTAGCGCGTGGCGTTTACAAAGGCGTTGAACTGCTCGTTCGTTACGCACGTGGCATCGATGTAAAAGCCCGCCAGCTCTACTTCGTGCGCGGGGCCTTCGCCATCGGCGGGGAAGCCGTAGTCCCCGTCCGTGCCCATCCGAAAAGTGCCACCGGGCACCAGCCGCATCCCATCGGTCGAGCCTTGCGTGATTCGCTGCACCGGGGCAGCGATGGACGATGCCAGTTCACTCCCAGCAGGCGGTGGCGCTGAGGCAACTCCCGCTACCGTAGCCCCCTTGGCCGTTCCTCGCATGGGCGCGCAGCACTCCTGACCGCCCGTGCCGGCGTGCTGGATGGGGTCGGAGGGGAGCGAGTCGGCCATCGCGCCCGCAAGCGAAGCGCGCGATTTCCGCTACGTCAAAGTTGAGTTCGCGCGAAAAACATCTCGTTCGTGCGCTTGCGCCGGTCCGGCGGGGTCCCAAACATCGTCTCGCATTTCGCCCCATGAGCTCCTCCGTTTCCGCTCAACCCGCCCCGTATAAACCTCTCCGCATCCTTGGCTGGAGCCTCGTTGCTCTCACCGGGGCCGCGTCTGTCGGCGTGCTCGCCTGGTCGCGGGGCGAGCCCGTCAGCGCGCTCTGGATGGTCGTCGCCGCGCTCTGCTTTTTCGCGATCAGCTACCGGTTTCACTCCGCGTGGCTGATGGCCAAGGTGCTCACGCTCGACGATCTCCGGGCGACGCCCGCCGAGGTCAACGCCGATGGCCGCGATTTCGTTAAGACCAACAAGTGGGTCGTCTTCGGCCATCACTTCGCGGCCATCGCCGGTCCCGGTCCGCTCGTCGGTCCCGTGCTCGCGGCGCAGTTCGGCTATCTTCCCGGCATGCTCTGGATGCTGGTCGGCGCCACGCTCGGTGGCGCCGTCCACGACTCCGTGGTGCTCTTCTGCTCTACGCGCCGCCGCGGCAAATCGCTCGGCCAGATGGTGCGCGACGAGGTCGGACCCTTTGCCGGCGCGCTCGCACTCGTGAGCATCGTCGCAATCATGGTGATCCTGCTCGCCGTCCTTGCGCTCGTCGTGGTGAAGGCGCTCGCCGAGAGCCCGTGGGGCCTCTTCACAATCGCCGCCACGATGCCGATCGCGGTCATCATGGGCCTCGCGATGCGCGGCGCCGGCCACAGTGGCAAGGCCCTCGCGTGGATCAGCGCCTTTGGCGTCATCGCGCTGCTTGCCTCGGTCTGGGGCGGACAATTTCTCAAGGGCACGCAGCTCGAGGTTTGGCTCACCTTGAAGGGCACCACGCTCGCGTGGTGGATCATGGGCTATGGCTTCCTCGCTTCCGTGCTGCCCGTCTGGCTGCTGCTCGCGCCCCGCGACTACCTCAGCACGTTCATGAAGATCGGCACAGTGATGGCGCTCGGCGTCGCGGTGATCATCCTCGCGCCGAAGCTGCAGATGCCCGCCGTCACGAAATTCATCGACGGCACCGGGCCGGTCTTCGCGGGGCCGGTCTTTCCCTTCTGCTTCATCACGATCGCCTGTGCGGCGATCTCCGGTTTCCACGCCCTCGTTTCCTCGGGCACTACGCCGAAGCTGATCGCCCGTGAATCGCACATCCGTGTCGTCGGCTACGGTGCGATGGTCACCGAGATGTGCGTCGGCATCATGGCTCTCATCGCTGCCTGCTCGATGGCGCCCGGCGAGTACTTCGCGATCAACATGACCGGCACGCCCGAGGCCGTCACCGCCAAGGTCACCGCGCTCGGCTTCCCGGTTACGACCGGTGAGATGCAGGCGTTGGCCGACAGCGTGGGCGAAAAGACCATGGTTGGCCGCACTGGCGGCGCGCCGACCTTCGCGGTGGGCATGGCCCACATGTTTGCGGGCGTGGTGGGCAGCAAGGCCGCCCTCGCGCTCTGGTATCACTTCGCGATCATGTTCGAGGCGCTCTTCATTCTCACTACGATTGATGCCGGCACGCGCGTGGGCCGCTTCCTCGTGCAGGATATGCTCGGCGCCGTCTACGAGCCCTTCCGCGATACCCGCAATGCCCTCGGTGGCATGATTGCCACGGCGCTCTTTGTCGCCGCGTGGGGTTGGTTTCTTTACCAAGGCGTGGTCGACCCGCTCGGCGGCATCAATTCCCTCTGGCCTATCTTCGGCATCGCCAACCAGCTGCTCGCCGTGCTCGCCCTCGCGCTCGGCACCACGGTGCTCATCAAGATGGGCCGCGCCCGCTACACGTGGGTTACGCTCCTGCCGCTCGGCTGGCTCCTTTGCGTGACGATTACGGCCGGTCTGATGAAGATCTTCAGCCCCGCGCCCCTCGGCTTTCTTTCGATTGCCAAGGGCCTCGAAGTCAAAATCGCGGCCGGCGGCACGCCCGCCGAGCTCAAGGCCTGGCAGGCTCAGCTCATCAACAACCGCGTCGATGCCGGGGTCACTGCCGTGTTCCTGATCCTCGTGACGATCGTGGTCATCGCGAATGCGCGCGTGTGGTTCCAAATGCTCTCCGGCAAACGCACTGCCCAGCTCCGCGAAGAGCCGTACGTCGCCGCCACTTCCGAAACCGTCTAAAGTAGGGCGGGTTTTAACCCGCCCTAGGGTCGCGCTCTCGCGTTCCTGAGAAACGGTTCGTCCTGTAGCGGCGGTCTATGACCGCCGACGAACGGGATAACGCCTACGCACGCCATCGGCGGTCACAGACCGCCGCTACAGATAGGTCGTGCTCCGGCTACCGCATCCCCTTCACCCCGCGCCGGATCGCCGCGTAGTGATTCTTCATGTAGTACCGCAGCCAATACGCATAACGCCGCGGCCGACGCGCGATATCACGCTGCAACTCCTCCGGCGTCAGCCACTCGACCTCGGAGACCTCGGCCGGGTTTAGCTTAAACTCTTCGCGCGGCGAGGGGCCGAAGAAGACGTAAACGATTTCATTCTCCGTCAGCCCGTTGGGCAGCTCCGTGCGATACTGCGCCCGAAATTCATATTTCAGCGAGGCCGTCGCCCCAAGCTCCTCGCGCAGCCGCCGCCGTGCCGCGGAGCTCGTCCGCTCACCAGGCCGGGGATGCCCGCAGCACGAGTTGGCCCAGAGGTCGGCTGAGTGGTATTTGGCCAGGCTGCGCCGCTGGAGCAGCACGCGACCTGCCTCATCCACCAGGAAGATCGAAAACGCCCGGTGCAGCAGTCCTTCCCGATGTACGGCCCACTTTTCCGCCTCGCCGATGGCGCGGTTGCCCCCGTCGACGAGAATCAACGTTTCACGTCGTGCCATAAGAGTGCTGCTTGTTCGCGCCTGCTTCGTTGATTTCCACGCAGGGTGATGTTTGTTTGCTTTGACCCGTTGGCGTCAATTTGCGACTTCAACTCCTCTTTCCACGCCATGCCCACACCACGCGCCCAACGCTCCTCGAGCCGGAAGCTCCCCGCTTGCCCGCCGCGCGCGATTGTCGACCTCGGTTTCATCCCAGTCCGGGCCAAGCTCATTGAGGTCGCGGCCTTTCTCGATCGCGTGGAGCGCTATGGCGCCGCGGGCGATTTCCGGTGCGTCGCGTTGCGTCGCGCGGCGAAGCTGCTGCTCGATGGTCGGCCAGAACGTGCGCGCCGCATGCTCGAATCGCTGAGCGATCCCACCACCAAGCCCGAGGCGCTATCCTCCGGCAAGGCCGCCCTCGGCGCCTGGCAGCGGCCCGCCGCCGCGAGCCGCGTGAAAACGAAAAAGAGCTGAACCATCATGCGCTACATCGAACCTCATGGCCACATGGTCAGCCGCACGACCGATGACTATCAGGCGATGGTCACCGCTGGCTGCGTCGCCGTGTGTGAGCCCGCATTTTGGGCCGGCTTCGATCGCGGCTCCGTTTCCGGCTTCCGCGACTACTACCGGCAGCTCACCGAGTACGAGCCCGCGCGCGCCGCTAAGTTTCTCCTCCCACATTTCTGCTGGCTCTGCCTGAACCCGAAGGAGTCCGAGGATCTCGCGCTCGCGCGCGATGTGCTCTCGATCATCCCCGAGTTTTTGGAGAAGCCCAATGTCCTCGGCATCGGGGAGATCGGCCTCAATCGGAATACGCGCAACGAGATGACGGTGCTCGAGCACCACATCGAGCTCGCGGTTAAGTATAACCAGCTGATCCTCGTCCACACGCCGCACCTCGAGGACAAGATGAAGGGCACCAACCTCATCCTCGACCTGCTCTCCTCGCATCGCGGCGTGAAGCCGGGCCGCGTGATCATCGACCACGTCGAGGAACACACGATCAATCTCGTGCTCGACCGCGGTTTCTGGGCGGGCATCACGCTGTATCCGGATTCCAAGTCCTCGCCGCCGCGTGCGGTCGACATGCTCGAGACCTCCGACCGCGACCGCATCTGGCTCAACTCGGCGTGCGACTGGGGCGTGAGCGATCCGCTCGCCGTGCCGAAGACCGCGCTCGAGATGCGCCGCCGCGGCCACAGCGAGGATTTTGTCGATGCGGTCTTCTACCGCAATCCGCTCCGCTTCCTTTCGCAGTGTCCCAAGTTCCGCATCGGCGGCGGCTCCGCCGCATGAAGCTGAATCGCGGCATCCATCTCGCCTACTGCACCAACGTCCACCGCGGCGAAAACTGGGCGGAGACCTTTGCGGCGCTCGAGAAACACGTGCTGCCCGTGCGGCAGCGGGTTGCACCGGGCCGCAGCTACGCGATCGGCCTGCGGCTCGGTCAGCGCGCCGCCGCCGAGCTCGCTGCGCCCGCCACGCTGGCGGCGTTTCAGGAGTGGCTGGCGCGGCACGATTGCTACGTCTTCACGGTAAACGGATTTCCCTACGGCAGCTTCCACGGCACGCGCGTAAAGGAGCAGGTGTACGCGCCCGACTGGTCCACGGCGGAGCGGCTTGCGTACACGTTGCAGCTTTTCGAGCTGCTGGTGCAGCTCTCGCCGGCGGGTGAAGCGTGCAGCGTCAGCACCGTGCCGGCGTCGTTCAAGGGCTTCGTCGCCGCCGATCCGGGGCGACGTGTTGCGATCTTCAAGAATCTCACGGCCTGCGCCCGCGGCATCGCGGCGCTCGCGGCAAAGACGGGCCGCGACCTCCACCTCGGTCTCGAACCCGAGCCGTGCTGTTACATCGAGACGAGCGAGGAGACGGTGCAGTTTTTCGCCGACTGGCGTGCGGGCGATCCGTCGGTTGATCGCGAGAACCTGCTGCGCTTCGTGGGCGTGAACTACGATTGCTGCCACCTCGGGGTCGAATTCGAGTCGGCCACCGCCGCGCTCGACCGCATCGCCGCTGCCGGCATCCGCCTGAGCAAGCTGCACCTGAGCTCCGCGCTGCGCGTGAAGCCCGATGCTGCCGGGCGCAAGGCGCTCCAATCCTTCGTCGAGCCCGTCTACCTGCACCAGGTCGTCGTCGGTCGCGCGGGGAGCAACCAAGTACACCGCCGTTACGTCGATCTCCCCGATGCGCTTGCCGACACCACGCCTTCGTCGCCCGACGATGAGTGGCGCGTGCATTTCCACGTGCCGCTGCACGCCTCGCCCGGTGAGCCGTTTGGCGACACGCGCGACCACCTCGCCGCTGCGCTCGACTGGATGGCCGCGCACCCCGGCGCCTGCACGCACTTCGAGATGGAGACCTACACGTGGGAAGTGCTGCCGCAGCCGATGCGCCTGCCCATCGAAGACCAGCTCGCCCGCGAATATGCTTGGACGCTGGAGGCTTTGGCGCAGCGGGGGCTGGCGTAGTATGTACGAGCGACGGATTTTTGTGGGTAGGGACGCGAGGCCCGCGCGTCCGCGGCCGGGCGGGCCGCCCGGCCCTACCCACGGCGCCGACTTCGAGCGGGGTTGTAGGAGCGGCTTTACGCCGCGACCTCAGGACGTCCGTCAAAACGCTCGCGGCGTAATGTCGCCATTTCCGCTGCCTCGGCCCGTAGCCCTGCTCGGAAGAGCAGGGAGCATTCGGTCGCGCAGCATGTTTCCATCCCGCCTCTTCCGAGGCGGGCTACACGACTCGCGATGAAAGAGCCTTCTGCTTTTCGCGCCCTCTTCGACCTCGCTCGCGCGGGAAACTTTCCGTCGGTTGCGAGCAATGTTCTTGCCGCGCTGGTTCTTTCCTCGGAGACGGCGACGATCTTCCCTGCTTGGAGTCTCTTCGCTCTTGCCACCCTCGCCGGCTGCCTTGTTTACGCCGGCGGTGCCAGCTTCAACGATGTCTTCGATGCCGGTTTCGACGCCCGGCACCGGCCTGAGCGAGTCATCCCTCTTGGTATTATCTCGCGCAGGTCCGCCGGGATAGTCGCTGCGTTTGAGATGCTGCTAGGCCTCGCACTGCTCGTCTATCTTGGTGCGTTCCCGCGTTGGGTGCTTGAACTCGCCGTGACCATCCTCGTGTACGATTGGCTGCACAAGCGCTGGATTGGGTCGGTTGTCTTGATGGCAGGATGCCGAGTTTTCCTTGCCCTCGCGGTTGCTTCGATCGTGAGTCCGAAACTTCTTACCACGCCGTTCCTCGGCTGGGTCTCCGCCCTCTTCATCTACATCGTCGCCCTCAGCCTGATCGCCCGCTGGGAGTACAAGCCCGGCGCGCCGGCCGCGAAGATCGGCCGCTCGGTGGGCCGGCTGCTGGCATTCATCCCCTTAATCGACGCGATTGCGCTCCTGCTGGTCGGCGCCTGGCTGCCCGCGCTGGCTTGCGCTCTGGCCGTTCCGCTCGGACGTTTGGCGCAACGCCTCGCCGCCTCCACTTAGCAGAACCCCAGCGCATGTCCGATCACTCCGACAACGTCTCTTTTCCCATCACGCTCCCGCACGAGCACCGGCTGATCTTTACGCGCGATGTCTTCGCCGAGGGCAATGACACGCTGGCCGCGATCCTGACTCCGCGTGAGGCGGGCGATGAGGGCACGGTGCGGGCGCTGGTGTTTTGGGACGGCGGACTCGAGAAATCCTTCCCCGGCATGGCGGACAAGATCACGCGCTGGTTTGTCGCGCGCGGTGACAAATTGAAACTCGCCGCGGCGCCGGTGAGCGTGCCGGGCGGGGAGGGAATCAAGAACGATTTCTCGCAGCTCGAAAAGGTCTGGTCTGCGATCAACGACGCCGGCCTCTGCCGCCACTCGTACGTGATCGCGCTCGGCGGCGGTGCCGTGCTCGACATGGTGGGCTTCGGCGCGGCGACCGCACACCGCGGCATCCCGCTCGTGCGGCTGCCCACGACCAGCCTCAGCCAGGGCGATGGCGGGGTGGGGGTGAAGAATGGCATCAATTTTTTCGGCAAGAAAAACTGGCTCGGCTCCTTCGGCGTGCCGCACGCGATCGTCAATGACGTCGCGTTCCTGCACGGCCTGCCGCCGCGCGATCGTCGCGCCGGGCTCATCGAGGCGGTGAAGGTCGCGCTCATCCGCGACGCGGCGTTCTTTGAGTTTATCGCCGCGCGGGTCGAGGCGCTCGCGAAGTTCGAGCCCGCAGCCTATGAGGCAGTGATCCGCGAGAGCGCGCGGCAACACATGGAGCACATCGCCACGGCGGGCGATCCCTTCGAGCGCGGCTCGGCGCGGCCGCTCGATTTCGGCCACTGGGCGGCGCACAAGCTGGAACAGCTTTCGGAATTTCGCGTGAGCCACGGCGAGGCCGTCGCGGTCGGCATGGCGATCGATCTCATCTATGCGCGGCGCATCGGCCTGCTGCCCGAGGCGGCGGCGGAGCGCATCCTCGGCATCATCCAGGGCCTCGGCTTCGAGCTCTTCGCGCCCGTCCGCGAGATCCGCGGCCCAAGTGGCCGGCAGGACATGCTCGATGGCCTCGAAGAATTTCGCGAGCACCTCGGCGGCCGCCTGAGCATCCCGATGATCCGCGCGCCCGGCGACCGCCTCGAAGTGCATGAGATGGATGGCGCGGTGGTGAAGGCGGCCTTTGACGAGCTGCGGGAGCGTTATGCTTAATGCGTTTGTAGTCCCGCCTTCAGGCGGAATCCGAAAACCTTCCGCCTAAAGGCGGAACTACAAACCATGCGCACCGCAGTCCTCAACGTCGTCGGGCTCACACCCCGGCTGATCGGCGAACATACGCCGAGGCTGCGCGATGCGGCGGCGAAGGGCGGGCTCATCCGCGTGCAGCCGGTGCTCCCTGCGGTCACCTGCACGGCGCAGAGCACGTACCTCACCGGCCTGCCGCCCTCCGGTCACGGCGCGGTGGCCAACGGCTGGTACGACCGCACGCTGGCCGAGCATCACTTCTGGAAGCAGTCCAACCACGTCGTCTCCGGTGAGAAGCTTTGGGAGAAATTGCGCCGCGTGCGGCCCGGCTTCACCTGTGCGAAGCTCTTTTGGTGGTACAACATGTACTCGACCGCCGACTGGTCGATCACGCCGCGCCCGATGTATCCGGCGGATGGCCGCAAGGTCTTCGACGTCACCTCGTATCCGCTTTCGATCCGCGACGAGATCAAGCGCGAACTCGGCCCTTTTCCGTTTCCCTCCTTCTGGGGTCCGGCCGCCGGCATCGCGTCCTCCGAGTGGATCGCGAAATCCGCGGAGTGGATCGAGGAGCGTCACCGGCCCGATCTCTCGCTCGTTTACCTGCCGCATCTCGATTACAACCTCCAGCGGCTCGGGCCCGACGATCCGCGGCTCGCGCCCGATCTGCGCAACATCGATCGCCTGGCGGGCGGCCTGATCGATTTCTACGCGAAGCGCGACGTGAAGACGATCGTGCTCTCCGAGTATGGTATCACGAAGGTCACGCGCTCACTCGCGCTGAACCGCCTCTTCCGCGCGAAGGGCTGGCTCACGGTGAAAGAAGAACTCAGCCTCGAACTGCTCGACTGCGGGGCGAGCAAGGTCTTCGCCATCGCCGATCACCAGATCGCGCACATTTACGTTAACGACCCCTCCATTCTCGGCGCCGTGCGTACGCTCCTCGAAGCGACCGATGGCGTGGCCCGAGTGCTCGACCGGGCGGGCCAGCGCGCCGACGGCCTCGACCACGCGCGCTCCGGCGACCTCATCGCGTTTTCCGCTGAAGACGCGTGGTTCACCTACTACTACTGGAACGACGACGCCAAGGCCCCCGACTTCGCGCGCTGCGTCGATATCCACCGCAAGTACGGCTACGATCCCGTCGAACTCTTTGTCGATCCCGCCATCTCGCTCCCAAAACTGAAGATCGTCGGAAAGCTCCTCAAAAAGAAACTCGGGTTCCGCATCCTGATGGACGTGATCCCGCTCGACCCCTCGCTCGTAAAGGGCTCGCACGGCACATGCCCCGCAGACTCCGCCGAGTGGCCGGTCTTGATCGGCACCGGCACGCTGGCCGAGGGTAAGAGCATTGCGGCCACGGCGGTGCACGAGCGGTTGTTCGAAGCCTGCAGGTAGGGCGGGTCGCCTCGCCGTCTGGGAATGAGTGAGTTGCAGCAACTGTCTCGTGCCGCGACCGGTTCGCGGAATCGAATGTCGCCCACCGCATGACCGACGAGATCAGGAGTCCCGGTCGCGTAGTGGGCTCCCCGCTCGCAGGCGTTAGTCCGACTACGCACCAAGCGCCAACCAGCTGGCTGCCCACATTGCTGGCGGAACTCCTGATAGGGCCCTGTGCGTAAGCGCAGTACTTCGGCGGGTGTAACCTCGCATTCCCCTCCCGCGCCGTTTGCCGCGCTTGCGCCACCGGTGCATCCCACATCAAGATGCGCGCCGGTCTATGTCGTCTCCCGGCACCCTGCCTGCGCCGTCTGATGCCCCTCGTCTGTCGTCCCGCATGGAGACCCAGCGCGCGCAGGTGCCGTGGGGTTGGACCGCGTGGCTGGCGCTGCCATGGGCGACGCTCCACTACCTCGAGCTGGCTTGCGCCGCTCCGCTTACTTTTACGCTCCGCAAGTTCGTCGAGGACCCGGCGCTGCTCGCGTTTTTTGCGAGTCTTAACACCGCGTTCACCTTCACCGTCGGCGCAGTCGCGAGCTACATGAGCGACCGTATCTGGACGCCGTGGGGCCGCCGCCGACCTTTTCTCGTGGTGGGATGGATGGGCGTCGTGGTGGCGCTCGCGCTCATCCCGCTCGCGGGGAATCTGTGGACGCTCGCCGCGCTGATCCTGCTGCTGCACCTCTGCCAGGATATCGCCAAGCCCTACGAGCCGCTCTATAACGAGATCGTGCCACCTGCGCAGCGCGGGCGCGCGGGCATCGTGCGCACCACCGCGGTCGGTCTCACCGGGCTCGTTTTCAACGCGGTGTTGTTTGCTGGCTTTGATCGCGACTATCACATCGCGGCCTTCGGTGGGTTTCACGTCAGAGGAGAGGCGGTGCTCTACTGGGCGGGCGCGGCGTTCGTGGCCATGACGGTGCTGCTCGTGGGCTGCCGCGTCCGCGAGACGCTGCCGGAGCGCGTGACGCACGAGCGGTTCGAGCTGCGCCGGTTTTTACGCGAGGTCTTCGGCCAGCCGCAGTGGTGCCGGTTATACTTGCTCTTTGCGTGTCCTTTTCTCGCGGGCATGAGCTTCGCGACCTTCGTGCCGCTCTTTCAGACGGAGCAACTGGGCTTCAGCAAAAGCGACGTCGCGTACGCAGGTGCGATTGCGCTGCTGACGAGTATTGTCTGCTTCGTGCCGCTGGCGGGATTCCTGGCCGACCGCGTGTCGCGGCTGCGGCTCTTTCAGATCGGGCTCGCCGGGCCCGCGCTCGTGAATGTCGTGCTGTTTCTCGTCGTTCGCTACCGCGTCGCGCCGATCGAGTACCCGGCGCTCGTGGCCTTCAATATCGTGTCGGTCGGGTTCCTCGCGCTCCTGCACGTGGCGTGGGGGCCGCTGCTCTACGACTATGTGCCGCCGGAGCGTTTTGGCACGGTGAGCGCCGGTTTCTCCGTCGTGGGTGGCATCGCAGGCTTTGTGCTGGCAAATGCCGCGGGCGGCTGGATCAAGCTCTTCTCGGCGCTCGATGGCCGGCTGGCGCAAGGGCAGTTTGACTACTCGAGCATCTTTATTTTTCAGCTGCTGTGCACGGTGGTGGCGCTCGGTGTCACGGTGGCGTTTCAGCGCTGGGTCGCCTGTGGAGATATCGTTCCTTACGCCAGGCAGGTCTTGCCGCCGCCAGCGGCCGGGTCGTATCCAACGAATTGACACGCCCGGTTCCTGCGCTACTGGCTCGTCCGCGATGAGTGAACCCCGGCGCATCACCCACCGTGACATCGCCAAGAAATACGGCTGCGACCGCTCGACTGTCTCCCTGGCGTTGAGCGGGCATCCGCGCATCCGTCCCGAGGTGCGGGACGAGATTAATACCCTCGCGCGTGAGATGGGCTACCGGCCCGATCCCGGTCTCGCGATGCTGGCCCGGCACCGCTTCTCGCCGCGCAGCGCCAACGTCTCGCCGACCATCGCCTACCTCGTCGATAGCCGCGAGGAAAGCTATCCGCTGCAGGTGCGCCATCAGCCCGCCGCCCGCCGTCGAGCTTGGGATCGCGGTTACGAGATCTCGGAATTCGATCTCTCGAAATATCCCTCGGGCGAAGCGGCGAGCCACGTGCTCTTCCATCGCGGTGTGCGGGGCCTGATCATCCCCACGCTCTCGCCCAATATGGGCGCCTATTTCAGTGACCCGGGGTGGAATCGCTTCACGGCGGTGTGCTGCTCTGTCGGTTGGGTGCGCGTGCCCTTTCACGTCGTGACCAACGATATTTTCGAGGGCACGCGGCTGGTCTGGCGCGAGACGGTGAATCGCGGCTACAAGCGCATCGGCGCCGCGCTCTTCCGCCACACGCCAGTGGCCGAGGACGATTTCGCGCGCTTCGGCGCTTCCGTCGCGCAGCAGGAGGAACTCGTGAAGAAACGCGAGCGACTGCCGTTCCTGCGCTGCGATCCTTTCGACGAGAAGGCGTTTTTCGCCTGGATGAAGCGTTACCGGCCCGATGCCATCATCTCGTTCATCAGCCGACCTTACGAGTGGCTGCTGCGCGCCGGCTACCGCGTGCCGGAGGATGTCGCCTTCGTGTGCTGCAATGTCCACGAAGGGCTCCCGCTTGCGGGCCTTGCCGTCGACACCGACGAACTCGGCGAGGCCGCGGTGGATTTTCTCGTGGCGCAGATCCACGACCAGGCGCGCGGCGCGCCACCAATCCAGCAGATCGTGCAATTGCAGCGACGTTGGCTGGAGGGGACGACGCTGCCGGTGGTGAAAGGGTAGGGCGGGCTGCGGTGTACGCACACGATAAGCCGCGCGGTGAGGGTACCGCGCCTCCATCGCAGCCCCAAAAACCGCTTATACCCGCTCATTCCAGTCACCGAGGTGACTACGTGACCCATTGCACTGCATTTTCCGCCGGATTGATCCTGCATGGCGTTGCGAGCCACTGACCGGCCCGCGACGCCCCAACGGGAGCTCCGCTCCCCCCAACCAAACCCCTCATGCCCTTGCCCCGTCCTTTGCCGTCTTCTCGCGTCGCCGCCTTGCTGGCCGCCGCGATTTGCTTCGCTGCCTCCGGCCGCGCGCAAACCGCACCCGCTCCTTCGTCGAGCAGTTCGTCTTCGAGCTCGGAGACCGTGACGCTCTCGCCCTTCGAGGTGAGCACCGACCGTGACGTCGGCTACACCGCGAGCGCCACGCTCGCCGGCGGTCGCCTCAACAGCGATCTCCGCGACACCGCCGCGGCGATCTCCGTCTTCACGAAGGATTTCCTCGACGACATCGCCGTCACCAACGTGAACCAAGCCCTCGAGTACGGCCTCAATGTCGCCAGCGAAGTCGAGCCGACCGGCAATCTCTCGGTCGAAAATAATTTCAACTTCCGCATCCGCGGCATCACGGGCGCGCAGCGTTCGCGCAATCTCTTCCGCACGCAGCTCAATCTCGACTCGTACAACACCGAGCGCCTCGATTTCTCGCGCGGCCCCAATGCCATCCTCTTCGGCGAAGGCTCGCCCGCCGGCCTCATCAACACGTCGACCAAGGTCGCGCGCATCGGCCAGAATTTTACGCGCACGCAGCTGCGCGCCGGCAGCTTCGGCGAGCGCCGCGGCACACTCGATATCAACCGCAAGCTCGGCTCGAAATTCGCGGGCCGCGTGAATCTCCTGTATCAGGATTCGCAGGGCTATCGCGAGTTCGAGTTCAACGACAAGAAGGCCGCGCACTTCGCCGGCATCTATCGCCCCTTCAAGAAGACGACGATCAAGGCCGAGTACGAAAAGGCCGACTACAGCGAGAATCGCGCGCGCCCGTGGACGCCCGTCGACCGCATCTCCGCGTGGATCGCCGCGGGCCGGCAGCCCATCGGCTCGCCGACCTCGTGGGGCGAGGCGCCGCCTGCCGGCACCGCTAACGGCATCTCGAGCGGCCAGGTGCTCTTCTTCCCCGAAGGGCCTCTCGCCGGTCGCACGCTCTGGACTTCTGGCAACACGCAGCTCCGCGTCTCCGGCGGCCCCGCGACCGTTCCCGGCATCAACACCAGCGTAAACATTCTCGACGAGACCCTCGTCCCGCGTAACGCCAACATCGCCGGCGGCGGCGCGCTCTCGAACTCCAAGTTCGAGGTGGGCGGCCTCTCGCTGGAGCAGCAGATCGGCGACGATCTCTTTATCGAGCTCGCGACGCAGACCGAGTACGAGAAGCGCCTCTGGGCCAATCCCATTGGCTTCGCCGACCTCGGTTACCGCGTGGATATCAACGCGTATTTCCCGACCTTCAATCAAGCGGGCGCGTTCACCGGCACGGTGCCCAATCCGAATTACCTTCGCCCCATCGCCTTTGGCAATCGCTCGGAGCGCCACATGCGTTTCTTCCGGCAGCAGTACCGCGCCACGGCGTCCTACAATCTCGATTTCGCCAAGATCCTCCGCGACAAGTCGCGGTTGACGTCGCTGCTCGGCCGCCACCGGCTGGCCGCGATGATCTCCGACGAGGGTTTCGACCGCGACATCCGCGACCGCCGCGAGGTCAACGTCTCGCCTAATCGCGTCAACGCCGAGCAGCTCAACATCGCCAACAATATCGTGCGCGTGAGCTACATCGACTTCTTCAGCGACGACAAGCAGGCCCGCGGCGCGCGCGACCCGCTCCGGGATCCCATCGTGGATCAAAATCTCGCAAACAACGTCGGCCGCACCGTGCAGTCCGGCTACGTGAACAACAACTGGACGTGGCAGAAGACCGAGCTCGAGACGCAGATGTTTGCGATGCAGAACTTCTTCCTGAAGGACCGCCTCGTAACGACCTTCGGCTGGCGCAAGGATGAGTTGAAAGTCTTCACCTCCGACATCGTGCGGGTCGATAATAACGCCAATCAGCCCGCCACCGGCTTCGTCCGTCGCGGCGGTCCGGACCGCGTGATCCCCGGCGATACGTTCACTCGCGGCATCGTGGGTCACGTGACCAACTGGGCGTCGCTCTACTACAACGAATCCGACAACTTCACGTCGCAGGACGCCGCGCAGGTCTTCGGCGTCAACGGCCTCTCTCCGATCGTCGGCAATCGCACCGGCAAGGGCAAGGATGCCGGCGTGAAGTTCCGTTTCTTCGGCGACAAGCTCCACGCGACGCTCGGCTGGTATCGCACCTCCGACCAGAACCAGGTCTCGTTCATCAACGGCGTCTTCACCACCTGGGTTGAGGGCATCTGGGCCGCGCTCGGTCAGTCGATTGACATGGAAGGCCGCGACACGCGCTCGCTCGAGAGCAAGGGCTACGAGCTCGAGATCACGGCCAATCCCACCCGCCGCCTCCGCTTCTCTTTCAACGCGAAGAAGGCCGAGACCATCGTCGACAACCTGCTCCCCACAGTCGCCACCTACATCGCCGCCAATGCCGCGACGTGGCGGCAGGGCTCCACCCAGCCGACCGATCCTGTGCGCTATTCCGGCATTCGCCCCACGGTAGGCGAGGCGGTTTCGCAGCTCGAGCAGCAGATCCTAATCGAGCGCGCGCCGCAGGGCCGTGCGCCGTATCAGGACCGCGAGGTCACCGGCAGTGTCTTCGGCACGTATCGCTTCGACAGCGGCGCGCTCAATGGCCTGACGTTCGGTGGTGGCGCGCAGTATCGCGGCCCGTCGCTCATCACCTACCGCATCATCACCGACGGCAAGGCGGTCTACACCGACGCCTACACCCAGGCCAGCGCGATGATCGGCTACAGCATGAAGCTCAGCCGCAAGATCGATTGGCGCATCCAGTTCAACGTGGACAACCTCTTCAACTTCATGGACCCGCAGCCCGTGCAGGGCGGCGAGCCCTCCGGCCCCACGACGCTCCCGACGCGCGACGGTGTCGTTTACACAGTGTCGCTGCCAGTCCCGCGCCGGTACGCGGTGACGATGTCGTTCGGCTTCTGAGTAACTGCTCCTGTAGCCCGCCTCGGAAGAGGCGGGACCGGGAGCGATTCCGCTCCAAGTGTCGCCGGCAGTAAAACCCGCGCGATTTCCGCTAAAGAAATATAATCCCTTCGAGAGATAATTCATTCGAGCCCGATGCCCGCATCGGGCTCTTTTTTTTTCATGAAGCTCCCCCGTCTTCTTCGTGTGTTCGGCCTTCTCGCGCTGGCGTGCGCTGCGCTCGCCCGCGCGGCCGATACCCGGCCCAACTTCGTTTTCATCTATGCCGACGATCAGCGCTACGATGCGCTGAGCGTCGTGCAGCAGGAGCAGGGCGAGAAGGGGCGCTACCCATGGTTCAAGACGCCGCACATGGACCGCATCGCGGCCGAGGGCGTGCGGTTCCGCAATGCCTTCGTCACGCTCGCGCTCTGCGCGCCGAGCCGCGCGGCGTTTCTCACCGGCCGCTACAATCACCTCAATGGCGTGATCGACAACTACACGCCGTTCCCGGTCGACAACGTCACTCACGCCAGCGTGCTCCGCGCGGCCGGCTACGCGACCGCCTACATCGGCAAATGGCACATGGGCACACAGTCGGGCCAGCGTCCCGGCTTCAGCTACTCGGCGAGCTACGTGGGGCAGGGAAAGTACTTCGACGGCCCCTTTGAGATCGATGGCGTCTCCACACCGACCAAGGGCTGGGTCGACGATGTCGCGACTGACTACGCACTCGATTTCATCAAGCGTCAGCCGCGCGACAAACCCTTCTCGCTCGTCCTCGGCTTCAAAACCCCGCACGTGCCGTTGGATCCACCGCCGCGCGCGAAGGAGCGCTTCACCGGCGAGGAGTGGCACCTCGTGCCCAGCATGCACGACCGCGCCATCTACCGCGATCCGCCCGCCGCCAACGCGGCGCCGAATGCGAAGCGGGCGACGCCCATCAATTATTTCCGCTGCGTCTCCGCCATCGACGACAATGTGGGCCGCGTGCTCGCGCTGCTCGATGAGCTCGGCCTCACCGAGAACACGCTCATCGTCTACTCGAGCGACAACGGCTACCTGCACGGCGAGCACAGCCTCGGCGACAAACGCTGTGCCTACGACGAGTCGATCCGCATCCCGCTCGTCGCGCGCTTCCCGAAGCGTTTTCCCAAGGGAAAAGTCATCGACGAGATGGTGCTCAATCTCGACCTCGCGCCGACCTACCTCGACCTCGCGGGCGTGAAGATCCCCGCCGAGATGCAGGGCCGCAGCATGGTGCCGCTCGCGACCGCGAAGCCCGGCGCGCGGCCCGAGTGGCGCCGCGCCTTCTTCTACGAGTACTTCCTCGAGAAACAGTATCCGCAGACGCCCACGGTCTTTGCCGTCCGCACCGATACCGCCAAGCTCGTGAAGTATCCGGGCCGCGACGACTGGACCGAACTCTTCGACCTGAAGGCCGACCCCTACGAGATGAAGAATCTCGCGCGCGATCCGGCGCACGCCGCGCTGCTCAAGCACCTCGAAGCCCAGTTCACGCGGGAGCAGGCCGCAGTGGCCTTCCGCGTGCCAGAAGGCGCGGGAGCAAAGTAGTGCGAGTGGCGGAGAAAACATAAGAGCCCGCGATGGGCAGCGTTGTCCTTGTCTGGATGGAGGCGCGGTGCCCTCACCGCGCGGGATATCAACTGCGCACGCCATGACTCGCGCGGTGAAGGCACCGCGCCTCCATCAAATCGACGGCCGCGAAAATCGGGGACGTCGCGTTGAATCGAGCAGTCCCGCGGCAGGCAGCATCTACTCCTTTTGTTTCGTGGGTTCGCTGCTTCAGCCGATTCCCGTCTGGGGACTTGTGCTACCTGCATGGTAGGCGAAGAGCGCATACTGGCAGCACCTCCACGCGGCGGGAGATCGACCGGCTTCCCTATGAAAAGTGCCTCGAGTGTTACGTTAGGGTGGCAGCTTCCGCCAAAACCCCTTTTGGCCGAACAAGGTTAGCGGCCTTTACGCACGCACTACCTCCGATTGGGCGGGTCCATCACGCATCATCATATAGCCATACAAAAATATGATCGTGAGCACCCCCCCGTTTACGGCGCCTTTGCCCCCTCCGGTCCAACCGAAGGAAATTTCGTCCCCGCCCCGTGGTGAGGACTGGTCCTACGAGTTTCTCTGGAGCGGTGAGCGCGTGCGCGCGATCAAGGAAGGGGAGAATGTCCGGTTGCTCGCCCGTGATGGACGTTCGCTGGGAAATCGCTTTTCGCGCGTGGCGGCGGCGGTCGCCAAGATCCGCGCCGAGCACGCGGTGATCGATGGCGAGATTCTGCAGCTCGAGGGATATTCGTCCGAAGCGATCGCGTATCTTTCCGGGGTGAGCGACGAGGTTGTTCAATCGAAAGTCGTATTGCTCGCCTACGATCTTCTCCAGGTCGACGGCACCGATATGCGGGAGATGCCGTTGCTGGGTCGCCGCGTCATGCTCGCCGCGATGCTGCAGGGCGCGCCGATTGTTTTGTCTCCGTTGCGGGCTGGTTCGTCCGACGAAGCCCTGCGCACCGCTGCGCGTCTCGGGCTGCGCGGCATCGTGGCGAAGCGCGCCGGCTCCAGCTATCGCCCCAATGCCCTCGTGGCCCCGTGGGTGAAGATCATGCTGCCGACCGCGGTGTGAGTGTGACTGTGACTGGAGGCGGCAAGTGAGAGAGAGAGAGAAGCTTCCGCGTGGTTGGGAGATGCGAGAGGGCGGGCCAGAGACCCGCCCGACTTCAATTCGCCTTTTTGCGCGGGGCCGGTGGTGGCTGCGGAGGAGAAGGTGGCAGGACTGGCAGCGGCGTGCGGCCGTTGATCTCCGACCACGTGAAGGTTTGCGAGTGGATCTGGCCGAAGCCGCCGCGGTAGACTTCGAGCTTGAGGACCGGCTCGGCGCCCGTCGTATCGACGTCGAACACCGAGCACATCGTGCCCTCTTTCAAGTTGAGGAACATGTCGGGCACGTTCACGCCCGATGTCGTACGGCTGCCGAGCGGGCCTGACGTGATCTCCATGAGCCGTCCGCCGATCTGATAGCCGCCGGTGAAGTGCCGGTCGCCCGAGAGCAGGATGACGCCGGGGAAATCCTGCTCGCGCAGAAACGCGAAGATCGCGTCGCGCTCGCGGGCGAAGCTCTTCCACGAGTCGATATGGCTGTTGGGTTGCCACTCGCTGCCGGTGGCGATGAATTTTACTTTCGCGCGTGAGGCGAGGAGCTCGCGTTTCAACCACTCGATCTGCGCCGCCCCGAGCATCGTCTTCGCGCCGTCGTCGGGCGTGCGGTTGGGGCTGCGGTGGTAGCGGCAATCGAGCATGAAGAAGTCGATCTCGCCGCGGCTGAATTTGTAGTAGATGCCCGGATTGGTCGCTTCGCCGTATCCAGGATTGGCCCACATCTGTTGAAATGTTTTCAGCGAAATCTCTTTGCCGGCCGCGGTGCCATCGGAGTCGTTTGGACCGTAGTCGTGATCATCCCAGATGCCGTATGTCGGCGTGCGGCGCGCGATGTCGGCGTAGCCGAGCACGCGGCGCTGGTCGTAGTAAAAGCGCCTCTGCACCTCGGGTGCGGTTGAGTCTGCGTAGTGGTTGTCGCCGAGAAGCAGGAGCACATCGAACTCCGTGCGGGCGGCCATCTCGGCCCAGATTGCCGCGGTCGCCGCGCCGGTGCGACCCACGCAGGAGGAAAAGGCGATGCGTGTCTTGCCCGGTGCGCCGGTGGCGGCTGCCGTGGTGAACGACGGAAACGGCGCGGCCATCGCGGGCACGTCGTCGAACAGAACGGCGTAGTAATACTTCGTCGTGGGCGAAAGACCCTCCACGACGACATGCCCCATGTAGTCGCTCTCTGCGCTGAGTGCCGGGCCATCGATCGTCGACCCGCCGGAGAGGTCGGGCTTGGTGGAGATGCGGACGGCGAGCCGGCAGGACTCTGACGCCTTGGCCCAGATACGGGCATCGCGCTCGGTAGTGTGGCCGATCATCGGGCCGACGTCGAGGTACGGCGTGGCAAAGACCGGCACCGCACGCAGACACAACAGAAGCGCAAAAGCGGGGGCAGACAGGGGGAGAAGGCGACGACGCATGCCCGTGAATTTGAGGAGTGCTTGAGGCCGTGTCAGCGGGTAAAGTGCTTCCGCGTCCGCGCAGCCGCAATTTGTCATGCGGCACCGCCAGCCGCTTTCGGGGTCCATCGGGATCCACTTATGTCCATCGAAAAAGAAAGTTCCGGCCTGCCTGAAGTGAACGTACACAAGCGGACGACTAAGGTGAATCTTTCGATCATCGGCGGTGTGCTCCTCTTCTTCGTCATCATGGCAGCGGTGGTGATATGGCTCGTTGCCTCGCATCGCTGAGCACAGGGAATTAGAGCCGTTGGAAACCCACCCAATTATATAGGGGGTGCGGGCGGAGCTTATTCCGAAATCGGGAAACATCCGGTGCGGCTGGGGGAGTTTATCCGACTGCACCGTCCACGCCGCGCCCGATTTCATGCGGCACGTACAAAGGTTAACATGGGCACGTTCGGTATTTAGGTGTCCACCTTCACCCTGTCCGCTATGAAATTACTTTTGATCGGCGATGAGCGAAAGAATCGGCGCATGTATGCATGGGGATTTTCGGGCGAGCCCTACCGGGTTAAACTCGCCGGCACTCGCGTCGCGGTGGATGAGGCGCTGAACCAGGATACGTTTCAGGCGGCGTGCATTGACTTCAAGATGCAGGAAGAAAATGCGCTCGTGGTGATCGAATCGATTCACCGTCGCGCCCCCGAGCTGCCCATCATCGCCCTCATCGGCGCCGCCGACCGCAAGAGTGTTTCGATGCTGAAAGAGAAGGGCGTGAGCGCCTATCTCGTCAGTCCGTTTCCCATCGAGAGCCTGCACACGATCGTGCGGACTCACGCCGCACGCGAGCCCGTGGGTGGCGCTCGGCGTCCGCGTGAAGCGACCCCCGGCACCGTGGCCGCACCGACACCGTCCTCTATCCCCAAGCTGATGACCAACGATGAGCTGGCCCGGCGCACCGTGGAACTCGCGCTGCGCGCTGCGAACTCCAACGCGGCAATCCTCATCCTCGGCGAGACCGGCACCGGAAAATCCCTCCTCGCGCAGACGATCCATCAAAACAGCCCGATCCGCCAGAAGCCCTTCGTTACCGTCAACTGCCCGTGCCTCAGCCACGAGTTGCTCGAGAGCGACCTCTTCGGCCACGTGCGCGGATCGTTTACCGGCGCGGTGCAGGATACGTGGGGCAAGGTCGCGGCAGCGGACGGCGGCACGCTCTTCCTCGACGAAATCGGCGACCTGCCGATGCCGCTGCAGCCGAAGCTGCTGCGACTGCTGCAGGAAAAGCAATACGAGCGCGTGGGCGAGGCAGCGTCGCGCAGCGCCAATGTGCGCATCATCGCCGCGACGAATCGCGATTTGAAGCGCGAGGTCGCGGAAGGCCGCTTTCGCGAAGATCTCTACTATCGGCTCAACGTGATCGCGATCGACGTGCCGCCACTGCGCAATCGCCCGCCGCAGATTCTTGGCGCCGCGGAAGCGATTCTCGAAACGGTCTGCCGCGAGATGGGCAAGGCAAGCCCCGGCTTCACGTTTGAGGCGCGGCGGGTTTTGGAAACATACGCGTGGCCGGGCAATCTGCGCGAGCTGCGCAATGTAATCGAGCGCGCCGCGATCCTTTCGAATGGCGCCGCGCTCGACCTCGGCGATTTCCCCGCGCTTGCCGCGCAGCCGGCGCCCTTGCGTTATCAGGTAGGCAGCGCGATCAGCCTGCACGCCTTGGAGACCGCTCACATCCAAATGGTCGTCGCCAACAGCGCCTCGCTCGAGGAGGCCGCGCGCATTCTGGAGATCGACAAATCGACGCTCTACCGCAAGCGGAAGGCGATGGATGCACAGGTGGAAACCTTCGCTCCTGCGGTCGCCCAGGCTCCGGTTCAGGAAGCAGCCGTGGCGGTGGGATAATCCGGTAGAAGGGCGGCCCGCCCGTACGCGATAACGTGCGACCTACAGCATCTAAATTAATTCGTAGCCACAGATAGTCCGTGGCGGTCGGGACGACCGCCGCTACCAAAAAGCGCGGACCCGATGAAGGGTCCGCGCTTTTGTTGTCGCAGGGGGCGGTGTTACTATCAACTCAGATGCTGCCTTCGTTCCGCGCCCATTGGATCGCGTGACGGACCAGCTCGGCGCCGGAATCGAGATTCAGCTTCAGCTTCAAATGCTCGCGGTAGGAATCGATCGTCTTGGAGCTCAGGTTCAGCTTCTGCGCGATCTGGCGCGTGCTGTAGCCGTTGCCGATCAGCTGGAAGACTTCCATCTCGCGGTCGCTCAGCGTGTCGATCGAGAAGACCATGTTGTCGCTCTTCTTGTTCACGAAGCGGTGCAGCATCTTCTCCTTGATCTTGTCGCTGAGGTAGATCTCCCCCTGCAGCAGCCGGGTAATGGCGGTGATGATCTTCTCGCTGGCTTCCTGTTTCATCAGGTAGCCCATGGCCCCGGCGCGGAGCGCGCGCTCGGCATAGAGGCCCTCGTCGTGCATCGAGACGATGAGCACGGGGAGATTGGGCGCCTGCACCTTGATATTCTTGGTGAGCTCGATGCCGTTGGTCGTCTTGAGCGCGATGTCGACGATGGCGAGGTCGGGCTGGAGTTTGCTCACGAGTTCGATCGCGTAGGGCGCGTTGTCGGCTTCGCCGCAGACCTCGAGATTCGACTGCTGGTTGACGAGCGCCTTCATGCCCTGGCGCGTGATGGGGTGATCGTCGACCAGGAGGACTTTGAGCTTGGTGGAAACAGGGGCGGCTGCCGGCTCAGGCTCCGCCACCGCGGCAATCGGGTTGCTGGAGCCGGGCGTAACGAAGGAAACGGGCTTTTTCTTGGCGATAGCTTTCATGGAATCAAAAAGAGTAAACGAAGCGGCATTCTACTTTGGTGCCGGAGTTGGGCTGGGAAGTAACATTCAAGGTGCCACCGATCAAGGCGGCGCGATAGGGCATCAGACTCATGCCTGAGCTCGCCTTGTGGTCCATCGAGGGATCGAAGCCGCAGCCATCGTCTTCGATGGTGAGCAGTTTGCTGTCCTTGGTGAAGTCGGCGGTGACGACGATGCGCTTGGCGCCCGCGTGCTTGATCGCGTTGTTAATGGCCTCCTGCGTGATCCGGTAGAGATGGATGGCCACGCTCGTTTCCACGTCGACGGCGCCTTCGGAGACGAATTCGCACTCGATATTGTGCATCTTCTGCACCTGCGCGGTCATGTCTTCGAGCGCGGAATCGAGACCGCTGGTCTCGAGCTGCACCGGGCAGAGGCCGCGGGCGAGCGCGCGAGCTTGGGAGATCGCTTCCTGCACGAGCGAGGAAATGGTCTGAGCCTCCTCGGCCTCGGGGCGCTTGGCCACCTGGAGCTTGTCGCGGAGGGCGGCGCTGAGGCAGGAGATGCCGGTGAGGTACTGGCCGAGACCATCGTGCAGGTCGCTGCCGATGCGGTTCTTCTCGGCGTCGCTGACGCGGAGGAGTTCGCGCTCGATGAGTTTGCGCTGCGTGATGTCGGAGCAGAAGAACAGCGCGCCCTTGCCCGTCTCGTGGTCGAAGAAGAGGAACATATCCGCAAACCACTCGCCCTCGCCATGGCGGGCGGTGAGCACGGAATTAACCGCGCCGCCGCGGAGCGCCTCGGAGACAGCGGGCTTGAGCTGCGGATAAAGTTCGGCGAGCCCGTGACCGACCATGGTGGCGGGCACGAGACCGTACTTGGCGAGCATCTCACCCTCGACCTCGACGATCTTACCCTTCGAGTCGAGACGGCCCACAATCATGGGCAGATTGGTCAGAAGGCCGTTGAGGAGCTGGCTCTGTTGCTTGATGAGCAGCTCGGCCTCGACGCGGGCGGTGACATCGATCGAGAAGCCCATCGCCCCGGCGCCGCGGGCGCGGTCGTGGCGGTAGTAGTTGTCGAAGTGATACGTCTTCCCCGCGTGCTTGATCTCGGAGAGGAAGTTTACGGAATCGCCGGCGAGCGCCTTGTTGATGCCGGGCGTGGACTTCGGGAAGAGCGAGTAGATGCTCGTGCCGTTGAGCTGGTTGTCCTGCAATCCGAGCGCGGAAAGCGCATGACCGCGCGATTCGCGGACGATGGCGTTCTCGTCGATCCGGGCGACGGCCACGGGCAGGGTGGCGAGCACGCCGTTGAGAAACTCCGAGGTCTTGCGCAGGGCTTCCTCGGTGTCGATGCGCTGGGTGATGTCGATGGCGGCGATGCCCTGCAGGTTGCGGCCGCTGCGCTCCACCATGGGGAAGTCGGTGATCAGCCAGTGCCGGTTGTCGTGCGAATACTGTGTCGGACTTGTGCCGGCGGGATTGCTCTGCCGCGCGGCGATGACTGCTTCGACGGAGAAGTGATTCTTGAAAATATCGTTCTGGAAAAGGACCGAGCCCTTTTCGTCGTAAATACAAACGGCGCAGGGCACGCTGCGCATGAAGAGCTGGAGCTGCGCCTGGCTCTCGCGGACAGCGGAGAGCATTTGTGCGTGGCTGATGGAGTAGCGGATCGCGCGCTCGAGCCGGGTGGTGTCGAGGGAGCTCTTGCAGAGGTAGTCGGCGGCGCCGGCATCGAGGGCGGCTTGGTCGATCTCGGGATTCTCAGAGCCGGTGAGCAGAATCACCGGGATCTCGCATTGCTGGGCCTGGACCTTGCGCAGGATTTCGAGACCCGTGGTGCCGCCAAGCTTGTAGTCGAAGAGGCCGACATCAAAAGCGCCGTTCTTCAGAACCTCGAGCGCCGCGCCTTCCGTGGGCGCCCAAGTGAGCTGGTAGGAGTAGGCGAGGCTCTTGCCGAGGAGGATTTTGACGAAGGCGAAATCGTCCTCGTTGTCGTCGAGGACGAGCACACGGATCACCTTGGCAGGAGCGCGCCGGCGGCCCGGGAAGGTGTCGGCAAGACGCGGGCGAGGCAGGGTGCCCACCGGCGCGATTTCATCGGAAAGGTTCATGAGGCGTGGATGGCTCGCCCGGCGATGGGGGCAACGTGTTCTGCGTGGAAGCCGCGGTCAACCCTGCATCCGTCTTTTACCATGCCAACGCACCCGAGCATCCCCATGCGCAGCTGTTGGAAAACCCCGTAAGCGGCGATGGGATGACGTTGGAATTTCACGAATAGGAATGAGGAAGGGGCAACCCGATGCGGCCATCGGTGGCGTGGTGATGTGGTGGGCTGGAATACAAAAACTGGGCGCGACATCTAACATCGATAGTGTGAGCGGAACCGCGCGGTGAACGCTAACACGTGGGGGCTTGGGTCTCAATCAGGAGAGTGCCTTTGCCCGTCATCGGGAATCTTCCTAGAGCGCAGAGCCTATGTGTTGCCGTGACTTAGGGCGGTACCGCGCCCTCCGCCGGGGGTCCAATCGGGCATGCAACTCCACCAACTTACCTCCTCTCGCGCGGCGGGCGCACCCCGGCGGGCTTTTTCTTTCCGGCGCATGCTGGGAGTGACGCTGGCCGGCCTGCTGGCTGCGACAGCGATCGCGGAGGCCGCCGACACACCTCGATACCGCGCGGTGGCGGTGCGCACCATGATGCGGGGCTACGCGCTCGAGCCCCTGGCGGCTGGCGATACGATCCGGCCGGCGGAGCATATGTTTTTGGAAAAGGCCGTGGCCACCGGCCGGCTGCAGATGCGGCTGGCGGAGCTGGGCGCGAGCCAGGCCAGCAGCTCCGACGTCCGCACGCATGCGGAGCAGCTGAAGGCCGACACCCGGCAGTTGGTCGATGCGCTGACCGCTCTGATCCAGAAGAAGAACTCCACTGCGCGACAGGTCGTCGAATCCCCCGCCATGACGGAGATCTACACCACCCTTTCCTCCAAGTCCGGACCCGACTTCGATGTGCAATTCGTTCGCGTGATGAGCGAGTTGCACGAGGGCACGATCGCTCTCTTCGAGCAGGCCGCCAGCGAGATGAAGGACGCGGATGTGCGCGACCTCGCGGGAGCACAGCTTCCCATGCTGCGCGCGCACCGCAATCGGATCGTCGAGCTGAAGAAAATCTTCGACTGAGCTAGCCTGCCGCCAGCAAGCGGCGGGTGGCGCGCAGCTGGGTCTCGTTGCGCCAGACCCAAAGCTGAAGCTCCGCTTCGTGCAGATGGGTTTCCATCATCTCCGGCGGATCGCCGTCGGCGGCGGTGATGACGCGGGCATAGGTCTCGACTTCTTGCGCGGACGGCCGGTAGGCCGGAGATAACCAGGAAAACCCAGGCGGACGCTGGGCGGGGAGAGCTTTAGACATTGAGGTAAAACGCATCTGCGGTGCTTTTCCTCCGCCGACTGTCGGGGTGGGGAAGCGGGAGGGGTCGCCGACGCTGTCCTATGAAAGCATTTTTCTGCATGTCTCGGGAATCAGGCGAATTGCTTCAAGGTGTTTACCGTTTTTTCCTATGGTCCATCGGGGGCGAGTTTCGCGGCAAAGTTGGGCGCGCGGCGGGACCACAGGCGCACGTTGGGGTCCATTCCAGCATGGCTAAAACGAACCCACTTTCACAGAAAATCGAGGTGCGCGGCCAAGGGGTGAGCGGCTTCTCCCAAGCTGATCTCGACCAGCGCGCCAAAGAACTCGCTTTGATCGACAACCGCAGCGATACCACCGACGACGATCGTGCCCGCGCGCTCGCGGAGTTTCGTGATCGCACTCTGCCCGATGCGGTCAACGAGGATGCGGACAGCATGCAGTCGCTTTCGCGCGACCCGAGCGATCCGCTCGTGGACCGCGGTCATCAGGTGCCCGAATATGGCAATGAGGACGAAAAAGCGGCCTTGGAAAAAATGGCGCTCGAGGGCGTCGAGGAAGCGCAGCATGAGCAGATGGTGGAGTCGCGCAATCTCGTCGACGAACCGCTGCGCTCGCGGCCTAAGCGGAAGCTCTGAGTGTTTGAGCTGTTGCGCCGTTGAGCTGCGCATCGCTCGGCTGGAGGCGAAACCCACCCGAGGGTGGGAGGAGGCTTTTCCGACCGTCGGCTACGCATCTCGTTGGCGTTCGCTTACTGTCGTGAAGCGGCGCGTTCCATATGGGTGCTCCGTCCCGTGGCACTTTTACCCGATTGGCGGGACAATGATCTTTCAAGCCCTCCAGCATGTTACTAAACTCATGGCTCACCCGCTTCCTGGTCACGCGCGCCGCGCGTGCCTATGGATTCCTCGACCCGATTAATCTGGTCGGGAAGATCCGTGGCTTCGCGGAGCCATCCGAGTTCGCCGAACCCCTCGAGTTGCTCCGCGCTGGGATGCTGTTTCACGCGCGCGGGCTCGTGAACACCAAGGCGATTCAGAACAATCTCGACTGGATCTGGCCCTACTGGGTGGAGCGGCAGTTCAATCCCGCGGACGATTCGTTCATCCCGCGCGCGTTTTCTTTCAGTCATATCAATCTCACTCATCGCAATTGGACCGCGGTGGGCCTGCCCGATGTCGCTTACTATCCCATAGTCGATCCGCGCGGGTTGATTACGCCGATTTTTGACGGGTGGTCGCTGGACTTCTGGCTCGTGCCGGAAAAGGGGCCGGTGCTCGCCCCGTCGAAGCTGCCCGATGGGAGTTTCGAGCAATCGCTGACGTTGCGCGAGGATCTCGAGGTGCGCTCGATCGCGCGTTGGGATACGGGGTCAATCGAGAGCGAAGTCCGTCTCTGTCTTCAGAATCACGAGCCGCACTGCTGCGTGCGCGCGCATGCTAATGCGGCGCCGGGCGGCTACCTTGCTGTGGCGCTTCGCCCCTACAATCCCGAGGGGGTTAGTTTTATCGAAAAGATTGCGGTGACCGCGGACGGCTGCGGCTGGCGCGTGAACAACCGCCACTCCGTGCTCTTCGATCGCAAGCCCTCGCGCATGGTGCTCTCGGTATACAAGGAGGGCGATGCCGCGCAGCGCCTGCACGAGCCCGTCACGGCGACGTCCGCGACCTCGGTTTCCGATCCGATTAGCATGGCGACGGCAGTGGCGCTCTTCGACCTGCGCGAGATGCGCGGCTGGCCGCTCGAACTCCGCGCTCCCATCTACGACGAATTCGAGCCAAAGAAGCGGGTGTCGATTGCCTCGGTGCCGACGTGGAAAAAGGCGCTCGCGCCGCTCTCCCAACTAAAGATCGGAGACGCGCCGACGCAGCGGCTTTACGATCTCGCGGTGGCCAACGTCGTGCTGCACGCGCCCGACGAAGTTTATCCGGGCCCCTACACGTACAAGCGGTTTTGGTTTCGCGACGCGGCCTTCATCCTCAATTCACTCGTCACGCTTGGTGGCGTGGAGCGCACGCGGAAGGTGCTGGAGCATTTCGTGCCGAAGCAGCGCCGCGACGGCTACTATCTCTCCCAGGAGGGCGAGTGGGACTCGAACGGCGAGGCGATCTGGATGTTCCACCGGTACGTCACCCTCACCGGTCAACCGCTACCGGACGCCTGGCTTGATAGCATCAAAAAGGGCGCGCGCTGGATCATGCGGAAGCGCCTCCCGAAAAACACCGGCCGCCCCGAGGCGGGTCTCCTCCCCGCGGGCTTCAGCGCGGAGCATCTGGGGCCGAACGATTTTTATTACTGGGACGATTTCTGGGGCGTCGCTGGACTGCACTCTGCCGCCGATCTCTTGCGCGAGCGCGATCCAAAATTTGCCGACGAGTGCGACGCAGTCGGGAAGGAGTTCTTGCAGACGATCGAGGCTTCGTTCCCGAGCGGACCGCAACGGCGGTTCCCAGGCGCGATTCCCGCCTCGCCGAAGCGTCGCATGGATTCGGGCGCGGTGGGCAATCTCGTGGCCGATTATCCGCTGCAACTCTTCCCGCCCGGGGACAAGCGGATCATGCTGACGGCGGACTACCTTCGCGATCATAGCAGCTACGGCGGCGGCTTTTTCCAGAACATGATCCACTCGGGCATCAATGCCTACCTCACGCTGCATATGGCGCAGGTGCGCTTGCGCGCCGGCGAGCACGAGCTCGCGTGGGAGCTGATGGATCACGTCGCGCGGCTCGCGTCGCCGACCGGGCAGTGGCCCGAGGCCATCCATCCGAAGACGCTCGGCGGTTGCATGGGCGACGGCCAGCACATCTGGGCGGCATGCGAATGGGCGCTGATGATCCGAAACTGTTTCGTGCGCGAGGAGCCGGCGGCGGCGGGCTCGCGTGCGCCGGGCCATCTCGTGATCGGTGCCGGTGTGCGGCCGGAGTGGTATCGCGACGGCGAGGCTTCGTTCGGCCCGACCTTAACGCCTCACGGCCCGGTAACGGTGCGCATCACGCGCGACGGCGATCAGGCGCGCGTCCGCGTCGATGGCGAGTGGCGCGGCACCCCGCCCACGCTCGAGGTGCGCGTGCCGGGCGTCGCCGCACAGCGTCGTGAGACGCCGGTTGGCGTCGAAGAATTTTCCAGTTCAGCCCCATGAAAATCTGCATGATGACCAACACCTACCTCCCGCATGTGGGAGGGGTGGCGCGCTCGGTGAGCACGTTTGCCCAGGAATACCAACGCCTCGGTCACGAGGTGCTGGTCGTCGCGCCGGAATTCGATGGGAAGCCGCTGGCGCCGCGGGCGGAAGCGATGGTCGAGCGGATACCATCGTTGCGCAATTTCAACGGCAGCGAATTCTCTGTGCGGCTGCCGCTGGCCACCGCGCTTTCGGACCGGCTGGAGGCTTTTCAGGCCGACATGATGCATGCGCATCATCCCTTTCTGCTCGGCGACACCGCCCTCCGCGTCGCGATGAACAAGAACGTGCCGATCATCTTCACGCACCACACGCGCTACGAGGATTACACGCACTACGTGCCGTTTTCCGAAACACTGCGCGAGGTGGCGGTCGAGGTGCCCACGCATTTCGCGAATCTCTGTGATGGCGTGATCGCGCCCAGCGAGAGCATCGCGAAGATGATCAAGAAGCGCGGCGTGACCTCGCCCATCAGCGTCATCCCCACCGGCATCGACGTGGAAGCGTTTGGCTCGGCCGATGGCACCAAGTTTCGCGAGAAACTGAAAATCCCACGCGACGCGGTGGTGATTGGCCACGTGGGCCGGCTCGCGCAGGAGAAGAACCTCGGCTATATGGCCGAGGCCGTCGCGAAGCACCTGAAGGCCTCGCCGGAAGCGCGCTTCCTCGTGGTCGGCGACGGGCCGGGGCGCGAGGAGATGCAGAAAGTCTTTGAAGAGCACCAGGTGGCGGACCGCCTGATCCTCGCCGGCAAGCGCACGGGCCGCGTGCTGCGCGAAGCCTACCGCGCGATGGATATCTTTGCCTTTGCCTCCAAGTCGGAAACGCAGGGCATGGTCGTCGCCGAAGCGATGGCCGCCGGCATGCCGGTGGTTGCCCTCAACGCTAACGGCGTTCGCGAAGTCGTGCGCGACGGGACCAACGGCCTGCTGCTCCCCGCCAACGCCTCCACCGACACGTTCGCAGAGGCGCTGGGCCGAATCGCATCCGACCCCGCGCTGCGCAAGCAGATGGCCGAGGGCGCGAAGAAGACCGCGAAGGAATTCTCCCTCGAGCGCTCCGCCGAGCGCGCACTCGCGTTCTACGACGAGGTGCGCAAAGCCACCCGCGCGCGTCGGCTCATGGATCACCTTCACCCTTGGGGCGCGCTCATGAAGCGCATCGGCCTCGAGTGGGATCTGCTCTCTTCACGCACGCAGACCGTCGCGACGGCCGTCTTCGGCGAGCACGACGAGAACTCCAAGAAAGCATCGTAAGCCGCGATGTTTGCCAAACTCGAGTCGTACTACCACCAGCTGCGGCGACGATTGAGCCGCAACGAGTGGGCGATCAAGCATCTCGGGCTCACGCCTTCCGAAGGCACCAGCGAGGCGCCCGGTGTATTGCTAATCCAGATCGATGGCTTCAGCCGCGCGCAGCTCGAGCGCGCGCTGGCGGCGAATCGGATGCCATTCCTGAAGCGGCTGATCAATCGCGAGGGCTACGAGATGCGGACCTTTTACCCCGGCATCCCGTCGACGACGCCTGCGGTACAGGCGGAGCTTTACTATGGGGTGAAGTCGGCGGTGCCCGCTTTCAGCTTCTTCGACCGGGTGTTGAAAAAAGTGGGCCGGATGTGGGACCCCGAGTGGGCCAAGGGCCGCGAGGCCAAGTACGCGGAAAAGGCCGAGGGCTTGCTGCGCGGCGGTAGCTCGTGGTCCAATATCTACACCGGAGGCGCGGGCCAGCACGAGAGCCACTTCTGCGCGGCGAGCATTGGGCTCGGCGACATGTGGCGGACGAAGAAGATCAGAAACATCTTCGTCTTCATCGTGCTGCACCTCACGGCTGCCGTGCGAATCGCCGGACTGCTGGTCGTGGAGTTTTTCGTGGCGCTCGTCGACATGCTGAAGGCGGTCGTGAGCGGACGCCGGCTCTACAAGGAATTTCTGCTGATGGTCTCGCGCGTCTTCGTCGGCGTGGGCTTGCGCGAGCTGCTGACGATCAGCGGGCAGATCGATGTCACGCGCGGCCTGCCGATCGTGCACATCAACTTCGTCGGCTACGACGAGGAGGCGCATATGCGCGGCCCCGGCTCTCGTCTGGCGCACTACGGCCTGCGCGGCATCGATCGGGCGATCAAGCAGATCACCCGCGCCGCGTGGCGCTCGGCGCGTCGCGATTACGCGGTCTGGATTTTCTCCGACCACGGACAGGAGGGCACGCGCTCGTTTCCCGACAAGTACCCCGGCGGCATCGAAGCGGTGCTGCGCAACTGCCTCGAGCTGTCGCAGCGGCACGACTCGGCTTGGCGCACGCAAATGCCCGAGTGGAAAACGGGCGCCTGGCTCTCCCGCAGTCGCCGCAACCAGGCTAGGCTTGAGCGCGAGCGTGCCACCGACGCGCAGACCGCCGAGGAGGAAAAGACTTTCACCGTCGCGGCGATGGGCCCCGTGGGCCACGTCTATTTCCCCGAGCCGAAGACCGACAAGCAACTGCACGCGCTCGCCCAGCGACTCGTCAAGGAAGGCAATGTCCCCGGCGTGCTCGTGCGCAACGAGGCGGGCGACATCACCTGGATCCACAGTCGCGGCGAAACCCGCGTGCCGGACGAGGTGCCGGCAATCCTCCCGCACCCGGAGCCGCTGCGCCGGCAGATCGCGCAGGACATCGTGGAATTTTGCAATCACCCGGATCGCGGCGATCTCATCCTGCTGGGCTGGAGCCCGTGGGATACGCCGATGAGCTTCGCGCCGGAGCGCGGAGCGCACGGCGGCTTCGGCCTGCAGGAATCGCAGGGCTTCCTCCTGTTGCCGCCTAACACGCCGCTGCCGGAGGGCACGGAGCACTTCGTGCGGCCCTCGGCGCTACGCACTGCGGCGATGTTCCACATTGGCCGCTGCGACACGCCCTCTTGCCAGACGATGCAGCAGGAGCGTACGGAGCTGCGGCTGATGACGTACAACGTGCATGGCTGCAGCGGCATGGATGGCCGCGTCTCTCCGCGCCGCGTGGCGAGCGTGATCCGCGGGCAGATGCCGGACATCGTGGCGCTGCAGGAAATGGATTTTGGCCGTCGCCGTTCACGAGCCGAGGACCAGGCCTCGATCATCGCGCGCGAGCTCGGCATGGAGGCGGTCTTCTGTCCGACCGTGACCCGCGGAGAAGAACACTATGGCCACGCGCTCCTGAGTCGCTGGCCGATGGAGATCGTGAAGCGTGCGCGGCTGCCGCACGATCCGAAGAGCTGGTGGCAGGAACCGCGCTCGGCCATGTGGGTGCGCGTCGATGTAGGGGGGAACATCGTGAACGTAATCACGACGCACCTCGGCCTCGGCCCGCATGAGCGGGTACTGCAGGTACGCGATCTGCTCAGCAAGGAGTGGATCGGCGGTATCCCGGAGCAGGAGCCCATCATCCTCTGCGGCGACTTTAACGCCCTGCCGGGCAGCGCCCCGTACAAGCTCACCGCGACGCGTCTGCGCGATGTACAGGGAAAGACCGGCGGGCACCGCCCTCTCGGCACCTTCAGCTCAGTGCAGCCGCTCGTTCGGCTGGATCACATCTTCACGTCGCCGCACTTCGAGCGTCAGCGAGTGACGGTGGTGCGCAACGGCCTTACGCGCGTGGCTTCCGATCATCTGCCTTTGGTGGCTGATTTGAAAATTGGGTCTTCAAACGCCGATACGTCCACCAGGACGCCCCAAAAATCGTCATCGCATACGCCAGCAGAACAGCCAGCCGAGTTGCGGTAAGCTGGTCGCTCTGATCTCCCAGTGCCACGGTGATCGTGGAGCGCAGCGTGTGCAATGGCCAGGCGCAGAGTAAAAAGGTGCGGAGCGGAACGCCCAGCAGCGGCAACACGAGATTGATCGCCATGTAGGGCGCGCCCGGGAGCAGCACGCCGAAGATGCAGACGCTCGCGTGCGCGCCACCGGGGATGCGCTCCCGCAGCCGGGAGAGCCAGCGGGATTTTTCCAGACGCTCGCGGAAGAGCGTCACAAAGCCATAGCTCACGGCGAGCTGGATAAGGATGGAAGCCGAGACGAGCGCGAGCCCGACAACCGCGCCGAAGCGAATGCCGGCCGCGATGTGCAGGAGGCTCGCAGGAAAACCCACAAGCGGAAGGACGACGAGCAGCGCGAAGGCCACGCCGCCATTCACCTCGGCGGCCCGCGCGTGGACGGTTTCAATATCGAGCTTGCTGTACGCGACCGCGGCGATCGCTCCGAACACCACGGCGATGAGGGCGATGCGGCGCCAAGGAAGCTCGCCCAGACGGAAGGGCCGGCGCGTGCGGCCGGTGGACTTGGCGCCGGTGGCGGGTGATTTCGTGTCTTTGGATTCTTTCGAATCGCGGGAGCGACGAGGACGGATGGTGGCGGACATGAGCTGGAGGTCGAGGGCTGGAAATGGAAAACGGGCGTGGCGCGACAGATGCGCGACACGCCCGGGGAGAAATTTTATTTAGCGGTGGAGGCGGTCTGCTTACGGCGAGACGGCCGTCTTCAGCGTGATATTATTCTGCACGCTTTGGACGCCTTGGATGCCCGCGGCGATCTGGCCGGCGCGCGCCTTCTGCTCGGCGGTCTCGACGAAGCCGCTCAGCTGGACGACGCTCTTGAAGGTATCGACCTTGACGTCGATCGCCTTGACGGTCGGATCCTTGACGAAGGCGGCCTTCACCTTGGTGGTGATGGTGGCATCATCGATATATTCGCCCGTGCTTTCACGGGTCGCGGTGCCCGCGCAGCCGGAGAATGTGGCTACGCCGGTGCTGAGGGCAAGAAGTGCAACGAGGGTGGGAACAGTCATTTTCATATATGGTAGATGGGGTTTGCGTAAGGATAGTAGCGGCATGGCTGGGGCAGTTCCGCCGTATGCAGCCGCGCTGGGGGGAGGTTTCAACCTACCATGAAACCGTGCGTATGGCGTATGAGCGCGCGTGCGTGCCTGCCTCTTCCTCACTCCCATCCCGAGGCGTTTCCTTGCTACACGCGGGGACGCTGCTTGGTTGGCCTCTGTGAACTGTCGTTCCGGCTGCGCGGCCTGCTGCATCGCGCCCAGTATCTCGACGCCCATTCCCGGAATGAGCGGCGGCAAGCCCGCGGGCGTGCCGTGCATCCAACTCCTCCCCGATCTGCGCTGCGCGCTCTTCGGCAAACCCGAGCGCCCCGCCGTCTGCCTCAGCCTCAGGCCCACGAACGAGATGTGCGGTGAGAGCGCGGAGGAAGCGATGGCCGGACTAACCGCGTTGGAACTCGCCACCCGGCCTGTGGCGGTTTTCTTCCGCTAGAAATTGCCAGCGAGGTTTGGACGTCGTCCGCCCATTGCTCGCCGCCTCACTTCGAGCGTTTGTAGTCCGGCGGGAGGATCGACACGTTTCCCGAAAACCGCCTCTGGGCCCGACTTTCTACGCGCCGGAGGTTGCGGGAGCGGCAGGAGCCGGTGGGCGGATGCCGGGTAGGACGAATTTCTCGATCTCGTCCACGGTGAGCATCGCGTTGGCGAGTTGGAAGACCGTGCGCACATCGGAGGCGACGGGGTACTTGCCAAAGTAAGTTTTCGCGCCGAGGGCGTAGGCCTTGTCGACATCGCGGGAATTGGTCGACGAACTCAGCACCACGGTGAGGAGCCGGCGCAGGCGGGTCTGGCTGCGGATCCAGTCGAGCACTTGGAAGCCGTCGGTGCCGGGCATCTTCAGATCGAGGAAGAGGAGGAGCGGCAGGGCGTGATCGCCCTCGGCGAGCTTGGTCTTGAGATAGCGGATGGCGTGGTCGCCATTTTCCATCACGTCGATCTGCGTCTTGATGCCGGCCTTGGCGAGCGCGTGCTTGGTCAGGGCGACCGCATCGGGATCGTCATCAACGATGAGGATGGGACGAGTGCGAGGCGTGGTCACGGGTGCGGATCCTGGCTGGGCGTATTGACGTGGAGGAGCTCTTTCACGACTTCGCCGAGCTCACGCCAGCGAAACCATGGCAGGACATAATCCACTCCGGCCGCGCGCGCAAGGTTCTCGATGTCTTCCATCGCGGTCCGCATGATGATGAGCGTGGACAAACCCTGCTCGCGAATTTTGCGCACCAAGGTGAGTCCGTCCATCCACGGCATGCGATAGTCGGTGATCACCGCCGTATACGTGTGCTGGCTGAGAAGATCGAGCGCTGCCTGGCCGGACTGAACCTGGTCGACGACGGCGTGCGGAAAAACAACCTGCAGGTTGCGTCGAGCGAGGAACGTGCTGTCGGCGTCGTCGTCTACAATGAGAAAGCGTTCGGACATTTGGTTGTTAGATGAGCTCGACAATACAAAGTTCAAACGGTGCGGTTCTTTGTTGCGCAATCGAATCCGACCTCCGCGCTTCCTGAAAGGCCCATGGGGGAAATTACGATGACGATGTACGGTTTGGGAGAAGTAGCGCAGAAGTGGCACATGGTGTACGTCGAGTGAAGTCAAAGCGGGCGTGCGATTTGCCTAGGCGACGGGTATTGTATGGCAAATGGACGATGATCGCGAATTGCTCCGCCAGTTTGCCGGGGAGGGCTCGCAAACGGCCTTCGCCGGGCTGGTGCGCGACAAGGCTGGCCTCGTGTATGCTGCGGCGCTGCGGCAGACGGGCGGCGATGCGCATCTCGCGCAAGACGTGACGCAGGCGGTTTTTCTCGCGCTTGCGGCCAATGCGGGGCGACTGCAGCGGCACGCGGTGCTCGCGGGCTGGCTCTTCACCACCACGCGCTTTCTCGCGGCCAAGGCGGTCCGCGCCCAGCACCGCTGGCAACAACGCGAACGGGAGGCCAACGCCATGAAGCTGGAGCGCAATGAAGGGGAGCCGGGCTGGGAAAACCTGCGGCCGGTGATCGACGAGGCGCTCCACGAACTCGCGGCGAAGGATCGTGATGTGCTCCTGTTGAGATTTTTCGAAGGTCGGTCGTTCAGCGAGGTCGGCGGGCTGACCGGACTCGCGGAGAATGCGGCGCGGATGCGCGTGGAGCGTGCGCTGGACAAGCTCCGCGCCCGGCTCGCGCAGCGCGGCGTCACGTCGACCGCGGCGGCGCTCGGCGTGTTGCTGGCGAATCAGCCTGCAGTCGCGGTGCCGGCCAGTCTGGTGGCGAGTGCGGCAGGTGCAGGGCTCGCGGCGGCAACGGTCGGTGGCGGAATACTGGCCGTCGGGACCTTGCCTCTGGTTTTTATGAGTGCAGCGAAAATCACCGCAGCAGCAGCCGCCTTGGTGGCGCTCGGCGCGTTGGGCGGCTACTTCGGAGCGGTTTATCAGGATAGGACGCGGGTGCGCGAGCTGCGCGCGGCGACCGTCCTCGACGCGCACGAAAGCAAATCATCGCCGCCCGCGACCACCGCGATCCCGGCGCCGCCGGCCGGAAAAATGACGGTAGCGGGCGCGGTTCGCACGGGTACCGGGACGGCGAACTCACTTGAGTCGCTGCGCGTGCTCCTCGATCTGCAGCGCCGAAAGCTCGCCACTCCCGGGGTGCAACTGGTGGAGGACGGAGCGAAGATCACGGACGAATTTGTGGAGCTATTTGCGCTTACGCCGGCGGAGCAGGAGACGTTGCGCCAGAGCCTGGGCGGTGCGCGAGCGCGCCTGGCCAGCCTGGAGCGCGAACACACGACGGTCGGCCGGCAGCCCAATGGCGATGCCATGATCGAGATCCGGGCCTATCCCGAGCAGGGCGGCGCGGTCTACGATGCGATGATGCGCACCTTTGCCGAGACGCTGGGCCCGGAGCGCTACACGGCGTTTCTCGCCCTCGGTGCGGAGCAGACGGAAAAGGCCCTCGGGCGCTTCGGCACCGCGCAAAGCTTGGTCACCGTCTCGCGCGAGGTGCTGCCGGATGGCGAGGTACGCTATCGCATTCGCCAACGCGCCCAGAGCACGCCGGAGGACAACTCCAACTACCTCTCGGACCGGTTGACGCCAGAGCGCTTCGTGCATGAGGCGGGCTCGTGGCTCGAGCTGCTGCCGGCGGACTTTGCGCCGCGGCGTTGAGGGTAGGCAGGCTGCGGAGGCTTGCGCGATGGTGGGCGGACGCTTGAGTCAGCTTCGTGGCCAAATCCGAAGAAGCTCCCACCATTATTTTCTCGATGCTCGGCGTCTCGAAGAAGATCGAGCGCAAGGAGATCCTCCGCGACATCTCGCTCTCGTTTTACTACGG
>JAZKEV010000438.1:0-5331 GCA_040386765.1 Verrucomicrobiota bacterium
CGTGTGCGGCGACTGCGGCGAAGTAGCGAAGATGGCGCAATTCCACGGCGGAAAAATGAGGTATTACCAAAAGTATGAGCGAGGCTAAAAACACGGCATTGGGCGGATTGGGGCGTTTCCGATATTGTAACGCGACTCAAGCGGCACCACCGCCGCAGAAGAAAAAGCTCAACCCTTCCGCTCTCATGATCGCCGTACTCCTTACCCTCGCTGCCCTCGTGCTCTTCACCGCCTGGGATTCCGCCGAGTCGGCCCGCTCCGAATAAGTCCATTTTTTAGCTCAATCAAGCCATCGAAATTCCTCCCACCATGATCTCCAATATTACCTCCTCCGCCGCTCGCAAACTCTCCGGCAAAGTCGCTCTCGTCACGGGTGGCTCGCGCGGCATCGGTGCCGCCATCGCCCGTCGTCTCGCTGCCGACGGCGCGGACGTCGTCATCAGCTACGCCAACTCCGCCGAGAAGGCCCAAGCGGTTGTCCGCGAGCTGGAGGCCGAGGGCGTGCGCGCCACGGCCATCCAGGCCGATCAGGGCGACGCGGCTCAGGTCGCCACGCTCGTAAAGACCGTGGCGGCCCGCTTCGGCCGGCTCGACATCCTCGTGAATAGCGCGGGCGTCTTCGTGATCGGTGGCGTCAGCGACTCAGTCGAGGACGCGGCGCGGTTCGAGCGCCAGTTTGCGGTGAATGTCGGCGGTGTCGCCGCGGCGGTACGCGCGGCCTCGACGCTGATCGCCCCAGGCGGTCGCATCATCACCATCGGTTCTGGTGCCGCGGAGCGCTCGCCGTGGCCGGGCGTCGCGGACTACTCCGCGACCAAGGCCGCGGTGGCGGGCTACACCCGCGGCTGGGCGCGCGACTTCGGGCCCAAGGGCGTGACAGTGAATCTCGTCCAGCCCGGCCACACCGACACCGAGATGAATCCCGCAAGCAGCGAGATGGCGCAGAGCGAGAAAAACTTCGTCGCGCTTGGCCGGTATGGCCGACCCGAGGAGATTGCCGCCGCCGTGGCCTTTCTCGCCGGTCCGGATGCCTCCTACATCACCGGCGCCACGCTCAACGTCGATGGTGGCTACAACGCCTGAGCGTCTGCGAGCGCCGCATCTCAACTCACGCACGAGGATTTAATCATGAAGACCATCGACCGCACCCAGCTCATCGACCAACTCAACTGGCGCTACGCCACCAAGCAATTCGACGCGCAGCGGAAGATCTCCGCGGAGGATTGGGCGACGCTCGAAGAGGCGCTCGTGCTCTCGCCCTCGAGCCTCGGCTTGCAGCCGTGGACCTTTCTCGTCGTTGACGATCCCAAGGTGCGCGCCGAGCTGCTGCTAGCCTCGTATGGCCAGCCACAGGTCGTGGACGCGGCGCGTTTCGTGGTTTTCGCGACGAAGACAAACCTCAGCGAGGCCGACGTGGACGCCTATGTGCGCCGTGTGGCGGAGGTGCGCGGCATCTCCGTGGAATCGCTCGCCGGGCTGCGCACGATGGCGCTGCGCTCGATCGTGCAAGGCATGAGCGAGGCGGAGCGCCGCAACTGGGCGATCAACCAAACCTACATCGCGCTCGGCAATCTCGTGACCAGCGCCGCTTTGCTCGGCATCGATGCCGCGCCGATGGAAGGCTTCGAGCGCAGTCGCTACGACGACATTCTCGGCCTGACGGCGCGCGGACTTTCGAGCTCGGTGATCGCCGCGGTCGGCTATCGCGCGACGGGCGACAAGTACGCGACGCTGCCAAAGGTGCGCTTCGCGCGCGAGGAAGTCGTGACGCACGTGTGAGCGGAAACGGAGGGTGCTCGAAATAGACACAGAGTTCGCGGAGGCAGCACAGAGGTCACAGGGTAAAAGATTCGGTAGCTCTGTGGTCTCCATGCCCCCTTCGTGTTCTCTGTGCCTCGGATCGAGTGGATCGGAAGCGTCGGAAGGTGTGGACGTTTTGGTGCCGATGCGGCACGCTCCCTGCGTCCCCAACTGCCCATGCTTACGTTCTCCCGTCTTGGTGCCCTGGCTGCGTTATGTCTCACGGTCTCCCTTCGCGCCGCGGAGCCGGCGACTCCGGCGAACTGGACGGCGGTCGATGAGGAGACGATGCGTCATTTCCAAGCGCTCATCCGGCTCGATACGAGCGATCCTCCGGGCAACGAGCTCCCGGCCGTAGAGTACCTGAAGAAGGTGCTCGAAGCGGAGGGCATCGAGCCGAAGATCTTCGCGATCGATCCGATGCGGCCGAATCTCGTGGCGCGGCTGAAGGGCAACGGTTCCAAGAAGCCGCTGCTCCTCATGGCGCACACCGATGTCGTGAACGTGGACCCGAAGAAGTGGAAGCATCCGCCCTTCTCGGCGGCGCGGGAGGGCGGTTACGTTTACGGACGCGGCACGGTCGATGACAAAGACAACGTGACGGTGGCGCTGATGACGATGCTGCTGCTGAAGCGCAGCAAGGTGCAGCTGGACCGCGACGTGATCTTCCTCGCCGAGGCGGGCGAGGAGGGCGCGGTGCAGTATGGCATCGAGTTCATGGTGGAGAAGCACATGAGCGAGATCGAAGCCGAGTTCTGCCTCGCCGAGGGCGGCAGCATCGTGCGCACGGGCGGCAAGATCCAGTACGGCTCAGTGCAGACGACCGAGAAGATTCCGAATCGCCTCCGACTCGTGGCGCGCGGTGTCGCGGGCCATGGCTCGGTGCCGCTCCGCTCCAACGCGATCGTGCACCTCGCGCGCGCCATCGCCAATATCGCCGACTGGCAGACGCCGATGCGTCTCAACGAGACGACGCGCGCCTTTTTCGAGCGGCTGGCGACGATCAGCACCCCGGCGGAAGCGGCGCGCTACCGCGCGATCCTGCGCGGCGACGAGTCGGGCGAGGTGCAGGAATATTTCGCGGAGCATGTGCCGAGGTTCAACTCAACGCTGCGCACCTCGATCTCGCCGAATATCGTGGCGGGTGGCTACCGCGTGAACGTGATTCCCTCGGAAGTCGAAGCCACGCTCGACGTGCGGGCGCTGCCGGATGAGGACATGCCGGCCTTCATCGACCAGCTGGCCAAGATCATCAACGACCCTGCGATCGAGATCGTGCGCGCGCCGGGTCACAGCCGGCCCGGCGCGCCGCCGTCACGGCTCAACACGGAAGCCTTCGAGGTCGTCGAGGCGGCGATCAAGCGTCACTACGGCGTGATCACGCTGCCGACGATGAGCACGGGCGCAACCGACATGGCGTATTTACGGAGAGCCGGAATCGATTGCTTCGGCGTGGGCCCGATGATCGACAGCGAGGACGGTCCGAAAGGCTACGGGGCGCACAGCGACCAGGAGCGCATCCTCGAGGAAGCGCTGTATAAATTTGTGCGCTTCCATTGGGATGTGGTGCTGGAGCTGGCGGGGAAGAAGTAGGTCACTTGCTGCGCAGGTTCTCCACAGTGGAAATTTGCACCGTGGGGACGTTGTGTTTGCATGCGAGCCCCCTGACGGCGCGTTAAGGATAACGCGCCCTACCTTAAAGCAGCATGCCGCCGGAGGCTTCGACGCGCTGGGCCGTGACCCAGCGGCCCGACTCGGAGCAGAGGAAGTCGACGACGCCCGCAATGTCTTCGGGCACGCCGACGCGGCCGAGGGCGATCTTGCCGGCGAAGAGCTCCTTCGCGCCGGGGTGCGAGAGCGTTTCATGGGTGAAATCGGTCTCGATGATGCCGGGCGCGACGACGTTGACCGTGATCTGGCGGGAGCCGAGCTCCTTGGCGAGGTAGCGTGTGAGGACTTCGCGCGCCTTTCATCGAGGCATAGGCGGCGTAGCCGGGGATGGCGAAGCGCGCGAGGCCGGTGGAGGTATTCACGATGCGGCCGCCGTCAGCGAGGAGTGGGAGGAGACGCTGGGTGAGGAAGAAGACGCCCTTGAAGTGGACGTTCATAAGGCGGTCGAAGTTCTCCTCGGTGAACTCAGCGAAGGGGCCGGCGGAATCGATGCCGGCATTGTTCACGAGGAAATTGAAGGATGTGCGCTCCCAGCCATCGGCGAGGCTTTGGCGTAGAGCGTCGGCGAAGGCGGCGAAGCCTGCGGTGTGCGCGACATCGAGCTGCACGAGCGCGGCGCGGCGGCCGAGCTTGCCGATCTCGGTGACGACGGCGGCGGCCTCATCACGGCGCTCGCGGTAGGTGAGGATGATGTCGGCGCCGCTGCGGGCGAGCTGGAGGGCGATGGCGCGGCCGAGGCCGCGGCTGCCACCGGTGACGAGGGCGATTTTGTTTTGGTGATTCATGGGAGGAGGTGGGTGCGGGTGAGAACGAGGAAGGCGGAGGAGCGCGGGTGACTTACTGGTTTCCCGCCGTGGGGCGGATCACGAGTTCGTTGATGTCGACATCGGCGGGTTGCTCGATGGCGTAGGCGACGGCGCGGGCGATGGCGTCGGGTGTGAGGGCGACCTTGCGGAAGTCCTCAATCATGGTGCGCGTGGCGGGATCGGAGATTGTGTGGGCGAGCTCGGACTCGACGACGCCGGGAGAGATCGTGGTCACGCGGATATCCTTGGTCTCGAGGCGAAGACCTTCGGAGATGGCACGGACGGCGAACTTGGTGGCGCTGTAGACCGCCGTGGTGGGCCAAACCTGGAAGCCGCCGATGGAGGAGACGTTGATCACCTGGCCGGTCTTGCGCGCTGTCATGTGCGGGAGCACGGCGGCGATGCCATGGAGCACGCCGCGGATATTCACATCGATCATGCGATTCCACTCGTCGACCTTCAGCTCGGCGAGCGGCGAGAGGGGCATGACGCCGGCGTTGTTCACGATCACGTCGATGCGGCCGAAGGTCTTCAGCGCGAAGTCGGCGAAGGCCTGCGTATCGGCGAGGCTGGTGACGTCGAGGGCGCGGTACTCGACGGTGCCGCCGGCGGCACGGAGTTGGCGGGCGAGTTGTTCGAGGCGGTCGGTGCGGCGGGCGCCGAGGACCACGCGAGCGCCGCGCGCGGCGAGATGGCGGGCGGTGGCTTCGCCAATGCCACTGCTGGCACCGGTGATGAGGACGACTTTGTCGGAGAGGGTGAGGGAGGTGGAGGACATGGTAGGGAGGGATTGTCGGTTGAGTGTGTGGGCGGCGGTGATGCCGCCCGGGAACACGCTCACACTAGCGAAAGATGGCAGGGAACTGAATACCCAGACCTCCGGAAGACTTGCCTAATTCTACGACCCGGCGGAGCTGCGTTGCATTTATAGGTCGGTTTGTTGCCTATTCCTGTGAAGAAACTCATGCGCTCCCGCACCCAAGCTGATTTGACGAACCCCAGGATGGTTGCGCTCCTCACGGAGCTGGCGACGGGCGAGGGCTTCTCGCCTTCG
>JAZKEV010000439.1:0-4880 GCA_040386765.1 Verrucomicrobiota bacterium
GTATCGCCGACGCGTTTGCCAAGAAGCTGGCGGCCAAGGGGCGACTGTAGGGTGAGAACCAAGACCGTGGTTTCCTCCAAGGTCACTTCCACGCCGCCGCCGCGGGGGCCGAGGAAGTACCACGCGCGCTTTCCCGTGCCGGTGGCGCCGGCTTCGAGTTCGACGAGCGCGCCTACTGCGATAGGGTCATTCGGGCCGTAAGGGGGCAGGGGAAGTGTAGCGAAAAGTTCGATACTTGCGTTGATCTCGACGGCGAGGCGGGCCTGGCCCTCAGCGAGATACGCGGCCTCCTGGCTGTGGGTGTCCCATTTATTCTCGGCGCGGCTCTCCTCGCTGATCGCCTCGTCGCGGGACATCACGGCGGCGTTGGTCTGCGTTGCCAGTTCCTGGCGAAGCTGGCGGAGGATGGCGTCGCGGAGTGCGGCTTTGTTCACAGTTGAGGGAAAACTTTGGTAAAATCCCTGCGGCCTGTTTTTGACTGGCAGCGCAGAAACGCGGGTCGCATGTTCACCCTCGACTGGTCCGTGCTGTCAACGGGCATAACGCATGGCGCGAAAAATCTCTTTCATCAATTACAAGGGTGGCGTCGGGAAGACCTCGCTTATCGTAAACACGGCCGCATCTCTCGCAAAGATCGGCAAGCGGGTGCTGTTGTTCGATTTCGACACGCAGTCGAATGCCAGCATCTGGCTGCTGAAGCTCGATCGCTGGAACAAGATCAACGCCACCGGTGACGGCGCGATCTTCTCGATCTTCGAGCCAGGCAAGGCGCAGGTGAAGGACATGATCATCAAGGACGTCGTGGAGGGCAAAAACGGCGAGAAGCTCCTGCCCGGCCTCGATCTGGTGCCGACGACCTTCAACCTCGTGGACCTCGAGAACGAGTACAACGGCGACCCGAAGCGGCCGCCTTACCTGGTCTTCTACGAGCAGCTCGCCGCGATCGAGGCCAACTACGATTTCATCCTCTTCGACTGCCCGCCGAATATCCTGCGCGCCTCGCAGTGCGGGGTCTTTTCCTCCAACGAGATCTATGTGCCGGCGAATCCAGACGCGCTGAGCCTGATCGGGTTCACGCTCCTCGTGGAGAAGCTGCAAAAATTTCACCAGCTCTCCGCGAGCTTTCGCAAGGCGGGCATGGGGCCGGCGGCGCAAGTCCAGGGCATCATCTTCAACTCGATCAAGACGGGCGTGGATATCGAGGTGCCGAAGATGCGGATGCAGCTCCGGCTGAACCAATTCAAGACCGCCAAACGCGCGGCCTCCACCGCGAAGATTTTCGATACGCAGATCCGCGATGCGATGGTCGTGCGCCGCGCCGTGGCGCTCGGGCTGCCGGTCGCACTCGTGAGCGCAGAGGCGACCGATGCGGGTCCCTCGGGCGACAACGTGATCACCGATTACCGCAAGCTCGCGAGTGAGCTCGTGCAGCACGCGCCGGCCTGAACCGAGCGCACCGGCGCGGGTCGGTGCGAAGTCCAATTACCCTACCCATGAAATCCACTGCCAAAGACTGGGACGAGGTGCGCGCCGGTTTCGCCACGTCGATCATGGTCGACACGTCGCTCAACAGCCTGGCGCAAAACCTCGATGGCCCCGAGTGGCCGATCAAGGGCAAGAACGAGACGCCCGCGAGCTACATCGACCTCAATTTCGAGGAGGTCGTCGAGATGCTCCAGCTCAAGGGCCAGAAGCCCGAGCGGGTCGACCAGCTCGTCGGCATCCTGAAGGAGACCCTGGCCTTCGACAGCCCCTTCGGCGAGATGGTCGAGCAGACGCAGGCGGCTTCGGCGCGGGATAACCAGCTGCTCAAGAATCTCGCGAAACTGGATATTCCGGAAAATTTCCCGATCGTCCTCACCGCGCTGGAGCCGGGCACGATCGAATTCTGCAAGCTGGAGAAACTGCACACGCTCGGCGAGTTTGCCGTCTTTGCCCAAGGGATGTCGCAAAACGTGATCGTGGGTGGCGACTTCAAGAAGCTGCTCAACGCCCTGTCGCACATCGACGAGGCTTCACTCTCGCAGGTGCTGCCGTTTCGCAAGGGCAGCAAAGGCCTGCACCTGGTCGAGGCGCTGGGCTATTGCAGCCGGGCGCCCGATGCGGCCGCACGGGCCGAGGTGGCGACGACGTGGTTCAGCACCGAGCTGGCTGCGATCGAAAAGGATGTTGCCGCCGGCGGCTCGCTGGAGCGGCACTTTGTGGTGCTGGGAAATCCCGAGGTGGAGAAGCGCGCCGCCGCCCTGCTGCGGCCTCACCTGCGGTTGCCGGCTGCGGCTGGGGTTGCGGCCAAGGCGAGTGGCGAAAAGAAGAAATCCGGTTTGTTTGGGTGGTTGTTCGGAAAGTAAATAGCCTACGATGTCTCAACCTGGCCCCATTCGTTTTCCCGGTCCCAAGCCCAGCGGCCCGCCGACGCTTTCGCTGCGACGGCGGCCCATGCGCACGCAGTCGCCCTTTCAGGTCTCGGAAGCCTCGGCCGCCGCCCGCGAGTCGATCAAGGCGATCGTAACCGCGACGCGGATGCCCTTTGGCGCTGGCGGCGCTGCTACTGAGAGCGACCGTGTGGCAGAGTTGGAGCGCACGCTGCGGCAACTCGAAGCTTCTCTCGCCGAGCGCGAACGCGCGGTGGGCGAGATGGAATCCCGCCAGGCCGATCGCGAGCGCGATATCGCGGAGGCGGAAGCGCTGCTCGAGGCCCGCGAGAAACTGCTCGCCGTGACGCGCAAGCCGGTGGCCTCGCCCGCCGCGATCTCCACCGAAGAGAAAGCCGCGCTCGAGCAACTGCGCGGCGAACTGGAGAAACAGGAAGCGAGTCTCAAGGAATCGAAGCAGTCGCTGCGCGAGCGCGAACAGTTTCTCGACGAATCGGAGACGAAGCTTTTCGAAAAAGTGCAGGCCCAGCAGGAGAAAGAAGTCGAGCTGGAGCAGCGTGAGGAAGATCTCCGTGCCCGCGACCGCCGTCTGAAAGAGCGTGAGGCCGCGATCGACCCGAAAGCCGCGGCGGCACTCAAAGCCGAGGACGAAAAGGCGAAGCAGCGGGACGAGTTTAACGAGTGAGGGGAGTCTTTAACGTTGGGCGGAGAGGTGATCTACATGTCCACCATTCGAAGGGAAGATTTCGAAGCCCAGCTCGGACGCGCAGACGGTGGTGACTTCATGCACATCGTTCACAAGCCGTCCGGTATTTCGCGCAGGAAAGGCCCGCCACTTGGTCCTCCAGGGAAAGCACGCGAAGAGATGCTCCGTGAGATCAACGTCGACTTGCTAGCGCGGGGCTGGAGCCCGCCGGCGAAAGATGAAAAAGAAGCCTAACCGGTAGGAACGAGAACGCGTAGCGGGCCTGGGCACGAGGCGCAAAAGGAGTCTTTCGGCCCGTGAGAGCCTCGAGGGTCACTCCCGATCCAGGGGCGGGTTAAAAACCCGCCCTCCTTCAGTCACGTCAGACCTGCGTGATCGCCTGCACCGTTTCGGGGGCGACGACGCGGTCGATGTCGAGGAGAGTCTTCACGGCACCTTTGATCTTGGCCATGCCGAGGAGGTAGGCGGTGTCGATCTTGGCACCGAATTCGGGCGTGGGCTCGATCTCGCTGGCCTGCAGTGTCACGACTTCCTCGACGCTGTCGACGATCAGGCCCATCTGGACGACCTGCTCGGTCGGCAGCTTGACCTGCACCACGACGATGCAGGTGCGCTCGGCGTACTCGGCTTTCAGGCCGAATTTTATGCGGAGGTCGACGATCGGGATCACACGGCCGCGGAGATTGATCACGCCCTTCACGAAGGCGGGCATCTGCGGCACGGGCGTGATCTTCTGCATGCGGATGATCTCGCGCACCTTCAGCACGCCGATGCCGTAGGCTTCGCTATCGAGAACCACGGTGAGATATTTTCCGGAGAGCGCAGACGTGACACGGGCGGGAGCGGCGGAGGACATGTTTGTAGGTAATTCGGAGCAGACGAGGCAGAGTTGAGAAAATTATCGGGCGACCGGATTCAGCGGCTGGCGGTGGTGGTGGCCTCGTGGTCGGCGAAGTGGAGCTTCTTCGGCTTGTGGGCGGGGGCCTTTGCGGCGGAGGGGGCGGGTTTTCCGGAACGAATAGTGGCTCGGGCGACGGCAGCTTTCGCAGACGACGAGGCCGGCGCGGCGTGGGAGGTGCGGGTCACGGCGGCGGCAGCGAATTTCTTGTTGCCGCGCAGGAGGATCTCAAGGTGATCGACGGCGGTGCGCATCGAGGCAGCTTGGGCGGTGAGTTCTTCGGCCGCTGCGGCGGTTTCCTCGGCGGTGCCGGCATTGGACTGCGTGACCTTATCCATCTGGCCGACGGTCACGTTCAGCTGATCGATGCCCTGGCTCTGCTCCCTGGAGGCGTGGGCGATCTCGGCAACGAGGGTATCGACCTCGCGCGCTTTTGTCACGATGTCGCTGAGGGACTGGGCGACGCTGCCGCTGATGGTGACGCCGTGCTCGCTCTTGAGGATGGCGTCCTCGATCTTGGCGGCGGTTTCCTTGGCGGATTCCGCGGAGCGCTGTGCGAGACGGCGCACTTCCTCGGCGACGACGGCGAAACCCATCCCGGCTTCGCCGGCGCGCGCGGCTTCGACGGCGGCGTTCAGCGCGAGGATGTTGGTCTGGAAAGCGATCTCGTCGATGGTCTTGATGATCTTCGCGATGTCGTCGGAGGAGGCCTTGATCGCATCCATGGCGCGGCGCATCTCGTCCATGTGGGCCGCGCCCGTATCGGCGGAGGTGCGGGTCTGGGCGGAGAGGTCCTTGGCGGTTTGCGCGCTATCGGCGTTACGCTTCGTCATGGAGGCCATCTCTTCGAGCGAGGCGCTGGCCTCCTCGAGGCTGGCGGCCTGCTCGCTGGAGCCGGCGGCGA
>JAZKEV010000440.1:0-3695 GCA_040386765.1 Verrucomicrobiota bacterium
TTGTCAGTGGGATCGTTAACACAAGCGGTGAGCGGAGAGCGAAGCCGGCATCATCCTGCAACACCAATCCGGGACGCAGACCAGCCTGTTCACGACCGCCTGACGCGGGGTAATCGATCCGCCAGATTTCACCGAGGCTGCCGACGACCCAAATATAGCCGTCGTTCGTATCCTCGATCTGGACGATGTTGGCGGGCAGATTCACCAGCCGGCCGGCGACGCGCCAGCCGGGGGCGGGAGCAGGGGTCGGCTCCATCAGCCACAGCCCGTCGGAGTCGCCATGGAATAGCCAGCCCGGGGCGCGCTTCGAGGCGACGAGAGGGATGCCGTTATGCCGCGACCATAGCTTCGTGCCGCCTTCCTTCAGAATCTCCGTGACGCCGGTCGAGGCCGAGATCAGCAGGCGGTCGTCGATGACGAGCGGGCGGTTGGCGCCGCTGCGGACACCGGGGACCGGCTGAAAGCGCCCGGTGCCGGCATTGCGCACGGCGAGGCCACTGCCCAGGGTGACGTAGAGCTGATCCTGCCAGCGAGCGAAGCGCCGCGGGCCGCTATCGACGCCCTGAGGCGTGCCGTGCAGAGCGAAGGGCGAGTCGAGTTGGAGGCGGGCGACTCCGCTTTGCATCGCGAGCCAGACGCCGCCCTCGGCGTCGGTTTCGAGGCCATTGACGGTGTCGCTGGGCAGACCATGGCGCGCGTCGATGCGCTGCTGGAAGCGCCCTTGGGCGTCGAGCACGACCAAACCGCGAATGGTCGCGGCGAGGTAACGCCCGTCATCGAGGCGCACCATAGCACGCGCCGGCTCGGAGGCGAAGATCTCGGGCAGGCGAGGGGAGAGCGGCTGTGGTTCGCTGGCGTCGCCTTTCCAGCGCTGGGGGCCGCTTCGCGTGAATAACACCCAATCGTCTCCATCGCGCACGGTCCCAAGCGTGCGTAGCAGCGGCGGGTCCGTTTCGGCAAAGGTGCGCAGCACATCGGCGCCGCCATCATTGCGCAGGCGCACCAGCTCGCGGAAATCGCGCGCGACATGCACCGCGTCGCCCAGCTGCCAGATAGGTCCGAAATTCCCCTCGGTGCGCCACACCCGCACGGTGCCATCGTAGCGAAAGAGGAAGATCCTCCGCTCGCCGGACAGATAGACGCCATCCGTGGTGATCGCGGCGCGGTTGATCGTGCCAAACACGCGGTCGCCAGCAGGCAGCTGCGGGGTAAGATCGCGGGCGCGAAGGGCGCCGGTCCCATCGCGCTCAAGCACACAGAGATCGCCATTGCCGGCGGCCCACACCCGCCCGTCGCGGTCGACCGCCAGCGTGCGCGCTGCGCCCTCGCGGGGCATCGGGATCAGGCGCCAGGTCGCGCCATCGAACTCGAGGACGCCAAAATTATTCGCGATATAGATCAGGCCGCTGGGGTGGGGGAGCACGCGCCAGTTGATCGTCGAGGCCTCGAAATCCTCCGTCCGCCATACCTGCATGAAGGGAGTGCCGGTGGACCGGGGGCTGGTGTCGGCCTGCACCGCGGCGGTTACCGATGCGAAGGAACGGCTCGCCGCGAATAGCGACGCGAGCGCGCTCAGGGCTGCCAGGTACAGTCGTACTCTCACCATCATTAAGCTGCGAATGCAGTTGCGATGCAGAAAGGAGGCGAGGCGGGCGAGGCTATTCTCAGGACTGGGGTGAAACGCCGGAAATTTAGAGAGAACGCCGGGTGGGTGGCGTGGGATTTGCACGATCCCGGGCGGGCAACTAGGGCAGGTGGGCGAGGGCGGAACTCGCCGATAGCTCCGACGCACCTTCGTATATATTGCCGGTCGTGATGGCTTGGCCTGTGTCAATGGAGGGTGGGTTGCGGCTGGGGGCGGGAGACTCAGTTGTCTGCAGCCGATGAGCCCCACCTTTGCGGAGCGCACGGTTTCTCTGCCATGTCCACCTGAGCGGGTGGATGAGTTTCTCTCCCAGCCTTCCGCCGCCGTGGTCGCACTGGCGAAGACGTGGCGGGGCACGGTCCTGGTCCTCGGGGCCGGGGGAAAAATGGGCCTGCACCTTTCGTGGATGCTGGCGGAAGCCATTCGGCGCGCGGAGTCTCCCGCCCGAGTCATCGCGGTGTCGCGATTCCAGACGTTGCGGGACCGGGGTACGTTCGACGCGGCGTCGATCCAGACGATCGCGGCGGACCTGCACGACGAGCGCCAGGTGAAGCGATTGCCGGAAGCGGAGGTCGTTTTCTTCCTAGCCGGGGTGAAGTTCGGCACGACTTCCGACCGGGCGTTGTTGCAGCAGATGAATGTGGAGGTCCCGCGGATCGTGGCGCGCCGTTTCAGCGGGGCGCGCATCGTCGCGCTCTCCAGCGGTTGCGTTTATCCTTTCGTGCCGGTCGCCAGTGGCGGCGCCACCGAACTCACCCCGGTGGCACCGCCGGGCGACTACGCGCGGTCCTGTCTCGGTCGTGAACTCGAGTTCAGTCTGGTTTCGCAGGCCCGGCAAACGCCCGTCGCGCTCGTGCGTCTGAACTACGCGGTGGAGTTTCGCTATGGCGTGCTGGTCGATATCGCCACGAAAGTCATGCGAGGGGACGTGGTGGATGTGACCACGGGCCACGTGAACGTGATCTGGCAGCGGGATGCGATCGAGCATGTGATTCTCTACTCCACCTTGGCGGCGAGCCCGGCGGCGCCGATCAACCTCACGGGCGAAGCGATCTTGTCGGTGCGCACGCTCGCGGGAGATTTTGGCCGCCTCCTGGGCGCGGTCCCGCGGATTGGCGGGGTGGAATCTCCCGACGCGTGGCTGAACGATGCCTCACGCGCGCATCAGCGGTTTGGCAAGCCCTCCACCTCTCTGGCCGAGATGCAGCAGTGGATCGTCGCCTGGCTGCTCGCGGAAGGCCGCACGTGGGGTAAGCCCACGGCGTTTGAGAATCGCAACGGCAATTTTTAGGGTAGGGAGCCGGCTCGCCTTCCCGCCGGTCTGCTTTCTGTTGGACTGTGTCACCGAGGATAAACCGAATTGCGCGATGACATCCATGCTCTCTGGCCTAGGTTAAGCGCATGAGGTTTTCGTGGATAAGGAAGGTGGCTGCATGGGCCGGGGCATTGGTGCTCTGGCCAACGCTTTGGGCGAGCTTCCTCTTGGATTCTGCTCCGCCCTCCCTCCACCATCCGCAACTCGCGCCCGCCGATGGCGCAACCGTGGCCGTGAATCCTCCTGCGCTAACGTGGCGCGTGGACGAGCGGGCCGCGAGCTACACGGTGGAATTCTCCCCCACGCCCGAATTCGACCGCGATCTCATCCGCGCCCGGTCGATCCCACAGGCCTACTACAATCACACCGCAGCTTTGGCGGAAGGCCGCTGGTTCTGGCGCTACTATGCCGTGACGAAAGCAGGCGAGATCTCGAACGCGAGCGCCGTCCAAAGCTTCGTCGTCCCTGCCGGCATCCCCTGGCTGCCGCTGCCACCGATCGACGCGGTACTCGCGGCGATGCCGGGCCATCCGCGGGTGTTCACCACACCGGGGGAGCTCGACGAATTCCGCGCGCGCCGGCAAACGCCTGCGGGTCGCATCGCCTGGGAGCAGATCCGATTGAAGGCGGATGAGGCGCTGCACGTCAAAATTGTCCGGCCCGAACTGCTACCGCTGCCGGAGAGATTCGAAACCCATCGCCGGCAAGTCTTCTGGCTCGATCCGAAAAGCGGGC
>JAZKEV010000441.1:0-7324 GCA_040386765.1 Verrucomicrobiota bacterium
CATCTACACCGAGCGCGGCATCATGGTGGGCCCGTCCGGCCGGTACTCGAATTTCGAGGAGCCCGACAAACTCAACGGCTTCTTCCGCTCCGGCTACATCAACGACCACGGCGACAGGGGTGTCGGGATAAGTGGCCTCATCCCGGAGCATCGCGCTTACGCCGAGTGGCAACATCGCCAAGAGATAGGGGACCACCTCACCCTGACCGCCTCCGCCAACTGGTGGAAAGACTCCGAGGTGTACCGCGATTTTCGCTCACGCGATTTCTTCCGGGTTCAGGAACCCGACACCTTTGCGGAAGGCGTTTACACCGGCGAAAATTACTTCACCTCACTCTTCACCCGCCTCCAGCCCAATCAATTTCATCGCGTTCAGAAGCGCCTGCCCGAACTCCGTTTCGACCTCCTGCCGGCACCGATCGGACACGGCTTCATCAACCGTTTTAATGCCAGTGCGGCCATGCTCCGCGAGGATCAACCATTCCGCTCACCATTCGGTCCTTGGGCAGAAGTCTATCGCACCGTACGGCTCGACGCCTACTACGGCATCGAACGTCCCATTGTACCTCGTGATTGGCTGGCGATCACGCCCGTCGCCGGCGGGCGGATAACACACTACACCGATTCAAGAATCGACCGCACACGGCTTCCCGACTACACTCGCACGCTTGGAGAGGTCGGCGCCGATGTTGTGCTTCGAGCTGCGGGCACGTTTGACTACAAAAACCCGCAGTGGAAGATCGACGGCCTCCGCCACCTGGTCACCCCCCGCCTCGGCTATCGCTACATTCCGCGTGCCGAAAAGGGCGAGCGCCAAATCATTCCCATCGACCGCCGCGCCACCATCGACGGGTATTATGAGTGGTCCCCTTTGAACTACCTGCCTTATCTCCAGCCGCTCGGCTTAGGCGATATGCGCAACGTCGATCAACTCCAGTCCAGAAACACTCTCCGAGTCTCGCTCGATAATATCCTGCAGACGCGCGACACCAAAGAGGGGACGCGCGACCTTGTCTCGCTAAACGTCGGCACTGATTTTCATTTCGCTCAACAGCGCTATCAAAATAACGGGACGGAAACCCACGTTGAGATCGCTCTCACCCCGGCGCCCTGGCTCCAGTTCGACGCGTATCAAAGCTACGCGCCCGACTCGGCCCGCACCGAGGAATTCAATTCCGGCATCACTCTGCGCGACGCCCGCGCATGGTCGGTCCGCTTCTCCAACAACTATCTCCGTGGTCAGATCGAAGACTATATGATCGATGGCCGCCGCCGGATCAATGAGCGCCTCGAAGCCCTCGTGCGCCTCCGCTACGATACGCGCAAGCACCGCTTCAACGAGCAGTCGTACGGCATCGTCCAAAACCTCGGCAACACGTGGCTCGTCTCTTACATGGTAAGCGTGTACGAGGGCCGCACCCGCGAGAGCAGCTTCGGCTTCAATATCCAGATCGACACGGTTCGCTTCTGAGCCCGTCGGAGTCGGCCCGCGATTGCTGTCGTTGCAAAAGGCAGCCAGCCACGCTCATTTGCCCGTTTGAAAGCCCATATGCACTCAACACCCCTTGAATTTTCACCGGCGGCAGCCGTTGGGGTTTCCGTGGGCTCCTTGTTATGAGTTTCGCCGCCAATCAGGCGCGCACCTTCCTCCGTCTCGTCGCGACGCTCCGCGCTCGCTGGCATACGGACCAAGCTCTGCCCGCCGCCATCCAGAAGCTCCTCTCTTCCGAAAAAGCCTTCGGGTCCCGCGATCGGCGGCTCTACCGCGAGCTCATCTACACCACGATCCGCCATCTCCCCTGGATCGAGCCGCTGCTCGACGCGCAGCCCGAGGAAGCCCTTCGCCGCATCGCGTGGCTCGCCGCCGATACGCCCGCGACCCACGCCTTTCGCGCGGAATTCGCCACCGGCACCCCGCCAGAGGGTGACAAGGCCGAGCTCTTACCCGCGTGGTTCCGCGCGCATTGCCCGGAGCTTTTTTCGCCGCCGGAGCTTGCGACGCAGCTCCGGCGCGCCCCGCTCTGGCTCCGGCTGCAAACGGATCGCCCCGAGGCCGTCCTCGCCGAGTTTGAAACGCGTGGCTGGCGCACCCGCCCCTCGCCGCTCCTCCCCGCTGCCCTCGAAGTGCTCGACGAGGCCGACGTCACCCAATCCGAAGCGTGGACGCGCGGCGCCATCGAGGTGCAGGACCTCGGCTCCCAGCTCCTCCTCGAATCCATCGGCATCGCGCCCGGCGGCCGCTGGCTCGATGCCTGCGCCGGTGCCGGTGGCAAGTCTCTTCAACTTGGACGCCTCCTCGGCCCCAAGGGCACGGTCGAAGCCTACGATATCCGTCCTTCCGCGCTCACCGAGCTGCAACATCGAGCCATCCGGGCGCGTATTCAGAATATCCGTACGCTTCCGCCTTCGACCACCATCGCGGCCGGCGCGTACGACGGCATCCTCGTCGACGCCCCCTGCAGCGGCTCTGGCACCTGGCGGCGCTCGCCGCACCTGAAGTGGGCAACCACACCTGCGGTCATCGCCGAGCGCGCCGCCTTGCAGGCTAGTCTGCTCGCCCAGTTTTCCGCCGCGGTACGCCCCGGCGGCCGCCTCGTCTACGCCACCTGCTCTCTGAGCAGCGAGGAAAACGAGTCCGTCGTCGCTGCCTTCCTGAAGGCCCATCCGGATTTCGCGCCGGCTTCTTTTGCGCGCACGTTCGACGCGATCCCCCGCGATGCGGGCCTGCTTTTCCTGCCCTCCCGTCACGATACGGACGGCTTTTACGTCGCCTCGTTGCTCAGGCATTGACGACGTGCGTCGCGCGGAGCTCCCGCTCGCGCTTGACTATCCCGAGCGTGCCGAGCGCGGGCTGAAGCTCCGCACGCGCCGCCAGTTCATCCCGCCGCCGTCCGTGCGGCCGTGTTACTTCGCCCTTTCCTCACTCCCTCATTCCCTCTTCCCTCTTTCCCTTCCAAATGCCTCCCGCCCAAGAAATCGCCCGCCGTCGCACCTTCGCGATCATCTCGCACCCCGATGCGGGCAAGACCACGCTGACCGAGAAGTTCCTCCTTTACGGTAACGCCATCCACCTCGCCGGCAGCGTCACCGCCCGCAAGAACCAGCGCGCCACCGCCTCCGACTGGATGGAACTCGAGAAGCAGCGCGGCATCTCGATCAGCTCGACCGTCCTCCAGTTCGACTACACGGGCTACGCGGTCAACCTGCTCGATACCCCCGGCCACAAGGACTTCTCCGAAGACACCTACCGCGTCCTCACCGCCGTCGACGCCGCGCTCATGGTCATCGATGCCGCCAAGGGCGTCGAGGCCCAGACCCGCAAGCTCTTCGAGGTCTGCCGCCGCCGGGGCGTGCCGATCTTCACGTTCATGAACAAGTGCGACCGGCCCACGCGCAACGCCCTCGAGCTCCTCGACGAGCTCGAGACCGTGCTCGGCCTGCAGTCGTCGCCCGTCATCTGGCCCCTCGGCAATGGCCCGAGCTTCCGGGGCGTGTTCGACCGCCGCACCCGTGAGGTCCACCTCTTCGACCGCGTCGCCGGCGGCAAATACCAGGCCCCCGTCAATGTCACCTCGCTCGAGGATCCCGTCATCCGCGAGAAGCTCGACGACTACACCTACGAGCAAGTGAAGGAGCAGCTCGATATGCTCGATGGCGCCGGCCACCCCTTCGACCTCGCCGCCGTCCGCGCCGGCAAGCAGACACCCGTCTACTTCGGCAGCGCCGTAAATAACTTCGGCATCCAGCTCCTGCTCGACGGCTTCCTCAAGGACTCCGTCCCGCCCGCGCCGCGCCAGTCGATCACGCTCACCAAGCCCGCCGAGGCTGTCACGGAAGCGCCGACCATGGCCGATACGCCGAAGCGCGAGATTCCCGTCACGCACGAGAAATTCTCCGGCTTCGTCTTCAAGATCCAGGCCAACATGGATCCGAAGCACCGCGACCGCATCGCCTTCGTCCGGATCTGCTCCGGCAAATTCGAGCGCGATATGATGGTCACGCACCAGCGCACCGGCAAAAGCATCCGCCTCTCCTCCTCCGCCAAGCTCTTTGGCCAGGAACGCGAGACGGTCGACGAAGCTTGGCCCGGCGATGTCGTGGGCTTCGTTGGCCACGATGCCCTGGGCATCGGCGACACCCTGACCGAGGACAAGGCAATCGTGTACGACGAGATCCCGCGCTTCCCGCCCGAGGTCTTCACCTACATCTCGAACCCCAATCCCTCCGACGCCAAAAAATTCCGCGCCGGCCTCGAACAGCTCCTGCAGGAGGGCGTCGTCCAGGCCTTCAACGCCCGCAACGCTCCACCCGGAGCCACCCTCCTGGCCGCCGTCGGCCCGCTGCAATTCGAAGTCGTGCAGTTCCGCCTCCAGAGCGAGTACAACGCCGAGTCTCGCCTCACCCCCACACCATGGACGCTCCTCAAGTGGCTCGAGCCGCACCCGGCCCTCAAAAACCCGAGCGCCATCATCGTCGCCAACGGCGTCAGCTTCGGCACCGACAAATTCGACCAGCCCATCGCCCTCTTCCCGAACGAGTGGACGATGCGCTACTTCACCGAAAAGAACCCCGAACTGAAGCTCCACAACCTGCCGCTGGAGCAAACCCGGACCTGATAGGGCTGGTTTCAAAATGGGTTGTCATTCTGAGCGTAGCGAAGAATCCACAGGAACGGACGCCCTGCCGCCTGCGAACGCGTGGATTCTTCGCTACGCTCAGAATGACAGAGGCAGGAAAGTCGCTCTATTTTGAAAACACGGTCTAACGCCCCTCGTTCCGCCGTTCGCGCGTAACCATGCGTTCGCGTTCCGCCAAACCCACCGTCGTCGCCATTCACCCTTACCAGTGGCTGTGGGAGCCATTGGAGGCTGAGCCCACGTTCGTCCTACGCTCGATGTTCGGGGCCCGAGCCGTCTACCTCGACGGCCGGATGGTGCTGTGCTTCTCCGCTGGCGAGGAGCCGTGGCGGGGCTTGCTCGTGTGTACGGATCGCACGCGCCACGAAGCACTTCTGGCAAGTTTCCCTGCCCTCGTCCCCCATTCGATCCTCCCGAAGTGGCTCTATCTGGCGGAGTCCATGCCCTCGTTCGAAAAAGACGCCGCCCAGCTCGTCCGGCTCGCGCGCCAGCGCGATCCGCGTATCGGTATAGAGCCCAAGGCGAAGCGGAAACCCAAGCGGCGGCGCGAGAAGCGAATCGGGCTTTAGACTATATATTCGCACGACGCGCTCCGTCTATTTACGCCGCGCTCGTCAAGCCCTTTATCTACCGGATTTCCGGTAGTCATCGAGCGTGCGAATGGTGCGTTCGTACCCAGTCTTTGTTCGTGAGGGTCGGGCTGATGAAGCCACGAGGCGGATCCGGAAGGGGTTCTGGCGTCCGATACAAACCGTGTAGCTCGACCCTCCTTATTTTTTCACGGGCTCAGCCAGGGCCGTTTATTCAAGGAGCTCGGCCCCTCGCACACGACGCGAAGAATATTCACCCTCCTCTTGATAAACCCCGCGCGCTTCGCCGATCAGGCGAAGCCCGCACAGCCTCAACTGCCGCCATCGCCTCTGAAAATTAGCGCAGATGAGCGTTCCCTCTTCTGCCTCAGAAACAAGAAAACCGCGAAACCCGGAACGAATACCCTTCAGCTCTTCCCGTCCTTCCCACTCTTCCTGTTCCAAATCCTTTGGCGTGCGCTTTCTCTCCCAGTTCCTTGCTCAGAGCCGCGGCGCCGTCGGTTTGAGCGGCGCATCCCAAGCATTAACCCCGGTCGCGTTGACCTTGCGTTTATAAACTTTCTCCGCGCACGTCGCGTAGATCGTATCGAGCTTCGGTCCACCGAAGCAGAGATTGGTAATCTTGCCGTTGGGCGTCGGGATGATCGCGTTCACGCGACCCGCCTGATCGCAGATCTGGATGCCCAGCGAAGTCGCTACGTAGAGCAGTCCGGCGCGGTCCACCTTCATGCCGTCGGCGCTGCTCTGGTCCATCGAGTCCGCCTCGTGCAGCCAGTAATATTTCTGTTTCTGCGCCAGGGTGCCGTCTGGCTGAATCACGAAACTGTAGACCCATTTGGAGCGGTAGTCGGCCACGTAGAGCAGCGCTTGATCGGGCGAAAGCGTCACGCCATTCGCGTAGCGGATGCCCGTGTCGACCACCTGTTTCGCGCCATCCGGCTTGATCAACCACACCTTGCTCGGCTCGTTGAAGGGACTGCTCCCTGCCGGCGGATTCGTAACGTAGATATTCCCATTTTTCGCGACGACGAGATCGTTGGCCGCGATGCCTTCGGCGATCGTCGCCTGCTTCCCGTCGGGTGAAATCGCCACGATTTGCTGCGCGCCGCTCGCCGCCGCGTAGAGCCGGCCATCCGGCCCGAAGGCCTGGCCATTGGTGCGGTGGGTGTTCTCGCGTACGAGCGACACCTTGCCGTCCAAGCCGATCTTATACGCCTTCGAATTTGGAATATCCGTGAAGAACACTTCACCCTGCGCATTGGTCGCCGCACCCTCGGTCAGCCGGTAGCCATCGCTGACAAGTTCCCACTCTTCGCCCGGAATCAAGACCTGCGCGAGGACTGTGTTCTTGGTTGGCGCCGCCGACTTCACCGGCTCCGGCCAGCCCTTCCACAGCCAGCGGAAGGCATCGGGGAAAACCGCCGTGCCATGTTTGGCGTTGTGCCCGCCCTCGCCCCACACATGCTTCACATCGTAGCCGGAGAAAGTCAGTGCGCGCTGCATCGTCTGGTTGGCCATCCACCAGTCCCCGGCGTAGATGTTGTTGTCGTTCGAACCGTCCACGAGATATACCCGCAACGCGCGCGGTTCGTATTTGCGGATCAGCGTGTGGTACCCGTCGCCGCCTCGTATTCCGACAAAGGTTCCCACGTTGCTGAAGACGCGGCTGAAGGCATCGGGCCGCTCCCACGCCGCGGTCCACGCCGCGATCGCTCCGCTGCTCGAGCCGCCGATCACACGGTCGTTGCCGGATTTCGAGAGCTTGATCTGACGGCCGTCGCCCGTGCGCTTCGTCTCCACCGCGGGCAGCAATTCCTCTAGGAGAAACCGCGCGTAGTTGTCGCCCAGCCCGTCGTACTCGAAGCTGCGGTTGAAGCGATCCAGCTCGGTCGCGCCATTCCGCGCCTTCACCACGCCGGGCCGGATAAACACGCCCACCATCACCGGAATGTCGCCCTTCGCGATCAGGTTATCGAGCACCACGGGCGCGCCCCATTGCACGCCATCCTGGTTCACGTAGACGCACGCGGGCTTCGCCGGATCGTATTGCTTCGGCACATACACCGTCACTTCGCGCGTCGTGCCGGGAAAAATCTT
>JAZKEV010000442.1:0-2326 GCA_040386765.1 Verrucomicrobiota bacterium
TGGCGACGGTGCCGACGGTCTCGAAGACGGCCCGCATCGCGGGATCTTCCGACAACATCAGCGTGGCATGCGCGGCCTCGCCGAGGCTGGCGGGGCGATCCTGGGCGGCGAAAATCTTCTCCAGCCGCGCGCGCAGCTCCTCGGCCTTGACGGGCTTTTCGATGTAGTCGGAGCAGCCGAGGCGCATCGCCTCAATGGGCGTTTTCTCATTGCCGTACCCGGTGATCATCACGATCGGCAGCGTGCTGCCCTGGCCGCGGGCACGGCGGATGACCTCGAAGCCCCCGAGCTCGCGCATCATCAGCGTGGTGATGAAGAGGTCGGGCTCCTCGGACTTGAGCCGGCGCAGCGCGCGGAGCGGACTCGAGCAGATCGTGACCTGGCGGCAGTGATCCTTGAGGCAGGCGCGGACCTCCTGGCAGAAGGCGGCGTTGTCATCCACCATCAAGACATGTTTCTGGGCCAGCAGGGTAGTCTCGCTCACGGTAGAGACGGAATGACAACGGCTGTTGCCGTTAAGACAACGCTGGACTTTGGCCTCACGAGGAGGGCTGGACGTGGCGGAGGCGGAGCGGGCAAAAGACGCTGGCATGACACCTGCGAAGCGAGTCTCATGCCCCTCACTGTGCGTCTCCTCTGGAAAAATGCGTTGGCCGTGATGCTTTGCGCGGTCTCGTTCGCCGTCGGGGCGCGCGCGGCGGTAGCCGAAGGCACCCGCGGGATCGTCTCCTCGACGCATCCGCTCGCGACGGAAATCGGCGTCAATGTACTGAAGAGCGGCGGCAACGCCGTCGACGCCGCAGTGGCCGTGGGCCTCGCGCTCGGCGTCGTCGATGGGCACAACTCGGGGATCGGCGGCGGCACATTCATGCTGATCCGGCGCGCCAACGGGGAATTCGTGGCGCTCGATGGCCGCGAGATGGCCCCGGCGGTGGCGACGCGCGACATGTATATCCGCAACGGCAAGGCCGACACCTCGCTGAGCCAGACCGGGGCGATGGCGAGCGGTGTGCCCGGTGCGCTGGCGGCTTTTGACGAGGCGGTGCGCAAGTACGGCAAGAAACCGCTCGGCGAACTGATCGCGCCTTCGGCGAAGATCGCGGAGGAGGGCTTTCCGATCAACGGAGTGTATGCACGGAAGCTGCGCTCGACGGCGGAGGCGTTGAAGAAATTTGAGGCGTCGCGCGTGATCTTTTTTCACGCGGACGGCAAGCCGCTCGCTGAAGGCGAGGTTTTGAAGCAGGCGGATCTTGGCCGCAGCTACCGCGCGATCGCGAAGGAAGGGAGCGCGTGGTTCTACCGCGGCGGCTACGCCAAGGCGGTGGATGCGTGGATGCGCGAGAACAAGGGCACGCTGACCGCGGCGGACTTTGGCAATTACGTCGTAAAAAAGCGCATGCCGATCACGTCCAGCTATCGTGGATACACGCTGGTCGGCCTTGGGCCGCCGAGCTCCGGCGGCGTGCACGTGGCGCAGATTCTCAACATCCTCGAGAACTTCGACCTGAAGGCGCTGGATGGCGGCGGCGAGCGGCAGCACGTGATCGCAGAGGCGATGAAACTGGCCTTCGCCGACCGCGCGCACTGGCTGGGCGATCCGGATTTCGCGGATGTCCCGCGCGGGCTGCTCGACAAGGGTTACGCGAAAACCTTTGCGGCGCGAATCGATCCCCGCCGGACGACAAAGGTGGCGGGCCATAGCAACCCGCCGGATTGGGAGCCACGTTTCTTCGAGAAGCATACGACGCACTTCTCGGTGGCCGATGCCGAGGGCAATTGGGTGGCGTGCACGCAGACGATCAACACGGCCTTTGGCTCGAAGGTGATCGTGCCCGGAACGGGCATCCTCCTGAACAACGAGATGGACGACTTCTCGATCGAGCCGGGCGTGCCGAACCACTTCAAGCTCGTCGGCGCCGAGGCCAATGCCATCGCGCCCGGCAAGCGGCCGCTCTCGTGCATGAGCCCGACGATCGTGCTCAAGGATGACCAGCCGGTGCTCGCGCTCGGCGCGGCGGGCGGGCCGACGATCATCACGCAGGTGGTGCTGAATCTGATCGCGATTCTCGACCTCGGGCAGCCGCTCGATGCGGCGCTGGCGCAGCCCCGCATTCACCAGCAATGGATGCCGGACGAATTGCGTATCGAGAAAGCGGTGCCGGCGGCGGTGCGCGCGGAGCTCACCCGGCGCGGACATAAGTTCTCCGAGGAGACGACTTATGGCGTCTCGCACATCGTGGGGCGCAGCGCCGACGGCAAGACCTTCATCGGCGCGGCCGATCCGCGAGCCGGCGGAGTCGCGGCGGGCTGGTGATACGAATGGCCG
>JAZKEV010000442.1:2336-10799 GCA_040386765.1 Verrucomicrobiota bacterium
GAATGGCCGACGAATTTTGTGGCCCGTTGCTTGGACGGCGGACCTGAATCCTCATGATGACTTCCACCGAACTTCGCGCCCCGACCTTTGCCGACGTCACCGACGCCGCGGCCCAACTGCGTGGCAAGACCATCCTCACGCCGCTGCTGGAATCGGAGGCGCTGAACCAGAAAGTCGGCGGGCGGTTGCTCTGCAAGGCCGAGGCGCTGCAGGTGACGGGTTCGTATAAATTTCGCGGCGCCTACAACCGGCTCTCACGCCTCGATGCGGCGGCGCGGGCGCGTGGCGTGGTGGCGTTTTCCACCGGCAATTTTGGGCAGGGCATCGCCACGGCGGCGAAGATGCTCGGCATCCCGGCGACGATCATTGTGCCGAAGGATGCGCCCTCGGTGAAAGTGGACAACGCCCGCGCGCAGGGCGCCGAGGTGCTCTTCTACGACCGCGCGATCAAGAATCACCGCGAGGACATGGCGCGCCAGCTCGCCGCCGAGCGCGGTCTCACCATCGTGCCGCCGGGCGACGACGCCGAGGTGATTGCGGGCTATGGCACGACGGGGCTGGAGATGGAGGAGCAGTTTGCCGGCAAGATCGATACCGTGCTCGGGCCATGCGGCGGCGGCGGCCTGATGGCGGGCGTGTCGCTGGTATTTAAGGCTCGTCGGCCCGAGACCAGGCTCTTCACAGTCGAGCCGGCGGGCTTCGACGACACCTCCCGGTCGCTCGCGGCCGGGCAGCGGCTGGGCAATGAAACGGGCGCGAAATCCATCTGCGACGCGATCCTCACGCCGATGCCGGCGGAACTTCCCTTCGGCGTGCTGCAGCAGAACATCGAGCGCGGGCTCGTGGTGACGGATGACGCGGTGCGCTCGGCGATGGCCCAGGCATTTCTGCACCTGAAGATCGTGCTGGAACCGGCGGGGGCGATAGCGCTCGCCGCAGCGCTTTCAGGAATCTACGACTGCCGGGGCAAAACGGTCGCGGTGATCTGCTCCGGCTCCAGTGTGGATGCCGCCGTCTTCACCGCGGCGCTTGAAACCCTGCGGGCCAGTTAGCCGACCGCTCCACCCGCTTTCTTCCCCTTTACCTCGAATCTCATGACGTTTTCGCCGTGGCTGGTTCTCTTTCTCGCGGTGCCGATTCTGCTCTTGGGCGAATGGTGCGTGAAGCGATTCGCAGCGCTCCGACGATTCAATATTCCTGCGCCGGTGGTGGGCGGGCTTCTGGTGTGCCTGGTGGTCTTTGGGCTTAATTTCAGCGGACTGGGCAAAATCGTCTTGGGCACCCGGGTAAACGACGGCTGGTGGACGTGGCTGGTCTGCGCGGAGCCCGAATGGGCCTCGCGACCGATGCGGCCGATCAACACGCTGTTCATGGTCGGATTCTTTTCCTGTGTGGGGCTCAACGCTACGTGGTCGGTGGTGCGGAGTGGCGGCCGGCAGTTGGTGATCTTCTGGGTGGTGGCCTCCCTCTTCGCTGTACTGCAAAATGTCGTGGGCGCTGGAGTGAGCGTGGCGATGGGGGAATCGCCGTTGCTCGGCATGATGTGCGGCAGCGTTACCCTTTCCGGTGGTCACTCGACGGCGCAGGCGTTTGCGGAACCCTTCCAGTTGGCGGGCTTGCAGGGCGCCGCGGTCATCGGGGTGGCTGCGGCTACGTTTGGGCTCATCGCTGGCGCCTTGCTGGGCGGCCCGATCGCGACGCGACTGATCGAGAAGCATAAATTAAAGTCACCTGAAGCCGGCGCCACGGGGGGTGGCGGTGGGCCAGCTACGTCCGTGGCCGTGCCGGAAGAGCCGGGATTCTTCGTGCTGCTGCGTGCGCTGAGCCGGGAAGGATTCCGCCTGGTGGCGACGATCCTTGTGTTGTTCGTGTGTCTGAAAGGCGGAGCGTGGGCGGCTTATCTTGCCCAGAAAGCAGGCGTGATCTTCCCCGTCTCGATGGCCGGCATGCTGGTAGGCGTGATCGTGCGCAACGCGCACGACGCTCTCGGCCTGAAGTGGCTCGATAGCGATGTGATCGATGCCATGGCTGCGTTGCTGCTTTCTATTTTCCTCGTGATCACGATGGCAGGGCTGAATCTCGTCGAGCTAGCCGCGACCGCGTTGCCGATGTTTGTGATCCTTGTCGTGCAGATCGCGTTGATGGGCGTGTTTGCGATCTACGTTACCTTCCGCGCGATGGGCCGCGATTACGACGCCGCGGTGATGGCGGCGGGCCACTGTGGGTTTGGCTTGGGCGCCACGTCCAATGCGATGGCGACGATGCTCGCCGTCGTGCAGCGGCACGGCCCCGCGCGCCGGGCATTCCTGATCGTGCCGCCGACCGGCGCGCTGCTGATCGACGTCACCAACGGGTTTATGTTGACGGGGATATTGACGTGGATGACCTGAGGGTCGGAAGCGGCGCCCGATAACCCTCAGGTGGGGACAGCGGATTCGAGTCCCCTTGGCCGTTATTCCAGCGAACCGACGAAGGCGCTGAATTTGGCCATACCCTTTTTGATCGTGTCGTCGGAGCAGGCGTAGGAGAGGCGGATGTGGCGGGTGGAGCCGAAGGCAGTGCCGGGAATGACGGCGACGCCGGCTTCCTTGAGCAGCAGCATCGCGAGTTGATCGACGGTGCCGATCGTGGCGCCGCGGAATTTCTTCGTGAGGAGGCCGGTGACCTCCGGGAACACGTAGAAGGCTCCGGGAGGGGGAGGGCATGTGACGCCGGGCATTGCTTGCAGCGCGGCGACCATGACGCCGCGGCGGCGGTCGAACGCGGTGCGCATCTCGGCGACGCAGGTCTGATCGCCGACCACGGCGGCGAGAGCGGCATCCTGGCAGAAGGCGGTGGGGTTGGAGGTCTGGTGGCTCTGGAGCGTATCGATGGCGGCGGCAATGGGCTTGGTCGAGACGGACCAGCCGATGCGCCAGCCGGTCATCGCGTAGGCTTTGGAGACGCCGTTGACGAGGACGGCGCGTTCGCGGAGACGCGGCTCGACCTCGAGGACGGACCAGCACTTGGCGCCGTCGTAGACGAGTTGGTCGTAGATCTCGTCGCTGAGGACCACGATCTCGGGATGCTTCAACAACACATCGGCGAGCGCGCGGGCCTCGGCGCGCGTGAGGATCTGGCCCGTGGGATTGGAGGGATAGCAGAGCATCACGACACGGGTGCGTGGAGTGATGGCGCGCTCGAGTTGCTCGGGCGTGAGCTTGAAACCGGTCGGCGCCGTATCGATCTCGACGGGCGTGGCGCCGAGGAGATTGATCATGTCGGGATAAGAGACCCAGTACGGCGCGGTGTAGATCACCTCGTCGCCGGCCTCACACGTGACGAATAGAGCATTGAAGATCGCGGGCTTGGCGCCGGTGGCGACGACGACTTGATCGAACGAGACATCCCAGCCGATCGCGCGTTTCACCGAAGCGGCGACGGCGTCGCGGAGCGGCTTGATGCCCGAGGAGGGCGTGTACTTGGTGTGGCCCGCTTTCATGCCGGCGATGCCGGCTTCCTGGATGTGTGCGGGGGTGGCAAAGTCGGGCTCGCCGGAGCCGAAAATGTAGACCTCTTTGCCGGCGGCGGCGAGGGCCTTGGCTTGGGCGGTGAGCGCCATCGTGACGGATGGCTGCACGCGTTTCATGCGGTCGACGATTTTCATGCGGAAGAGGATTCGGATTGAGTGAGCGGCTTATTTCGGGGCGGCGAGGAGCAGTTGCTCCATCATTGATTCCGCCGCCGCGGCGGCGACGGCGCGGAGGACGGTGCGCTCGGTGTTGTCGCCGACTTCGTAGGTGATGGCGGGGACGCCGAAGGCCGCGTGCGCCCAGTTGTGCGACGTGGTGGGCGTGGGGTTGCGGGAGGCGGAGCGCTTCAGTTTGTAGGTCGGCACGCGGCGCTCGATGCCCTCGACCCAGGGCTGGGTGAAGTTGGGCGGATTGGTCGCGACGTCGTCGGGCTGGGTGTAGAGGTCGTCGATGAAGTTGGAGTGAAAATCTAGATGGAGGAACTGCCGCCGGCCTTCGCGCGCTTTCATGATGGCGTCGCGGACGGCGCGCGTCTCGGGCTGCTCGAAGACGCCCCAATCGCGGTTGGTATCGACGCCGTTGAGATTGTGCCGCCAGTGGCCCAGCGCGACGCCGTCGGGATTGATGAGCGGCACGACGAGCAGGGCGAACTTCGCGCGAAATTCCCGGGCGCGCGGCGTGTCGGCGAGAATTGTCTCGATGAAGGTCATGAGTGCCTGCGAGCCCGTGACCTCGGGTGGATGCTGGCGGCTGAGGACGACGACGAGGCCCGGCTGCTGGTTGCTTCCGGATTTCGGCGCGGGGCCGGTGGCGTCGATCAGGAGCTGGTGAATGGGGCGGTTGCCGACGGAGCGGCCGATCTCGGAGCGCGTGACAAACGGCAGGCGCTCGAGGGCGAGGCTCCAGGCCTCGAGGGCGGCGACGGAGACGATTTCCTGTGCGGCGACCCAGAGCGGCTCGGGTCCGACATCGAGGCGCAGCGTGCCCTCGTCGGGCTTGGGGCCGGGCGTGTAGGCCTCGGGCGGCAGCGCGATCCAGTTGTGCCCGTCGACGCTGATCTTCGGCACGTAGCGGAGGCGGGTGCCTTCGCAGCTGACGCGGATCGTGAGGACCTGGGGCTTGGTCGAGCGCACGCGAAACGCGAACCACGGGCTGGGGTTGATCGGGCGATTCTCCGGGCTCGAGAGGAGGGCGTAGTCGAGCGGCGCGACGCGGGTACACTCGCTGAGGCGCGCTGCCTCGAACTCCGAATCGAACGTGACGCCATCGGCGGGGAAATCCCACGCGCGGTTGGGCGCGGCGACGATGGGTGTCGTGGGCAGCCCGGCGCCGGGTGTGGTAGCGGCGGGTGCGAGCGAAGTGCCCGCGAGCGCACCGGCGAGGGCGCACCCGAGCAAGAGGAAGCGCAGAAACGCATTCACGCGGAGATCGTGAGCGGCTGGGCGAGGTCGGCGTCGCCGAAGGTCGCCTGCAGCAGGCGGACGAGCTGATCGGTGGTGCCGGCATCGATCGAGCCGCCGGGGTGGCGCACACGATTGCTCGCGAGCAGGCCGCGTCGGCGGAGGATTTCCTTGCGGATGGCGACGCCCGGCTGCTGCTCGAAGACGAGAAGCGGAAGATATTTTGTGAAGATGCGGAGAGCGCCTGCGGTATTCTTCGCGCGGAATTCACGGACGATGGCGAGGAGGACTTCGGGGAAGGCGAAGCCGGTATTGAAGCCATCGGAGCCGCGCTCGAGATCGAAGAAACCGTAGAGCCCGCCGAGGCCGGTAAGGATGGTCGCCGAGCGGCCGGTGGCCATCCCGGCCTTGAGCACGGCAATCTTTTGCGGGCTGGGCAGCGACTCGGCCTTGATCGAGACGATATTGGGAATCTCGCGGACGAGCTTGAGGATGAGGTCGCCGGGCATGTGGACGCCGGTGATCGCGGGATGATCCTGGAGGACGATGGGCGCGGTGATCTGGGCGGCGATGCGCTGGAAATAGTCGAAGACGACCTTGTCGCTGGGCGCGGGCTGGGCGGAGGCCGTGATCATCAGCGCGGTGGCGCCGAGGTCGAGGGCCTGGCGGCTGTGCTCGATGGTGGAGGCGGTGCCGGTGTGGCTCGTGCCGACGATGACGGGCAGGCCATCGGCGGCGGCGACAGCGGTGCGGATGATGCGCTCTCGGTCGGCATCGGTGAGGCGATTGGACTCGCCGAGGAGGCCGAGGATCGTGACGCCATCGACGCCGGCAGCGGCATTGAAGCGGATGACGCGCGCGAGAGAATCGAGGTCGAGCGATTCGTCGTCGTTGAAAGGCGTGGCGAGGATCGGGATGACGCCGGTGTAGTGGAAAGGGGCGGACATGACGGAGAGGGGAGCGCGGAGCTCTAGCCCGCGCTCGAGAGTGGTGGGAGAGGCTGACCGCGGGTGAATGCCCCGCGCTGCAAGTGGATCAATACGACTTCACCATGCCGCCATCGACGAGGATGGTCTGGCCGGTGATGTAGGTGTTGGCGGGAGAGCCGAGGAAGACGGCCATCTTGGCATACTCGTCGGGCGAGCCGTAGCGGCCGAGCGGAATGGTCTTGAAGGTGTCGGTGCGTATCTGATCGACGGATACGCATGTCTTCGTCGCGCGGATGTTGTCGAGCTGCGTGATGCGGTCGGTCTGCACGCGGCCGGGAGCGAGGACATTGGCGAGGATGCCGTCTTTGCCGAGCTCGCTCGAGAGCGTCTTGGTGAGACCGAGCACGCCGGTGCGAAACGTGTTCGAGAGGATCAGGTTGTCGATCGGGCTCTTCACCGACGAGGAGGTGAAGTTGACGATGCGGCCGCCGCCGCCCTTGCGGAAATGCGGGAGCACGGCGCGCGTGGTGCGGATGTAGCTGAGGAGATTGAGCTCGAAGGCGTTCTGCCACGCGGCGTCGTCGAACTGGTCGAAGGTGCCGGCCGGCGGGCCGCCGCTATTATTGACGAGCGCGAAGACGCCGCCGAAGGCCGCGACGGTCGCCTCGACGAGCCGGGTGATGTCGGCGGCCTTGGTGACGTCGACGACGGTGTAGGCGGGCTCGCGGCCGGTGGCGGCCTTGATATCGGCGGCGGCGCGCTGGAGCTCCGCTTCGCGGCGGCTGCAGAGCATGACGCGCGCGCCTTCGCGGGCGAACTCGAGCGCGGTGGCTTTGCCGAGGCCGGCGCTGGAGGCGCAGACGATGACGGGTTTATCGGTGAGGCCGAGGTCCATGGTGAAAATTGGGTCTAAGGTTTCGGGTTTGGCGGATGGGGGCTGGCGTCTGGGGGGATAAAGAATGAGGGACGGCGTGAGGCCGAGGTCAGCGTTTGAGGTCGATGACGGGGTTGCGGAGGGGGGCGAAGCCGTCGATGCGGCACTCGAGGATGTCGCCGTGCTGGAGCGGGACGGCTTGGGGCGTGCCAGTGGAGAGGATGTCTCCGGGGAGCCAGGGCATGACGCGCGAGTGGAAGGAGACGAGATAGGGCGGAGGAAACGTCATATTGGAGACGACGTTCTCGGCGTGCACGCGGCCGTTGATCACGGTGGAGACCTTGAGCTTCAGGACGTCGGCGATCTCGTCGGGCGTGACCATCACAGGCCCGAAGCTGAAGAAGGTATCGAAGCTCTTCGAGCGGGTGAGGTAGCGCGGATTTTTGCGGAGGATATCCTCGGCCGTCATGTCGAGGATGGTCGTGAAGCCGGCGACGGCGCTGAGCCAGTCGCTCTCCGGCACATCCTTGCACTCGCGGCCCATGATGACGCCGAGCTCGGCCTCGCCCGTGGTCTTCTCGGACTGGCGGGGGATCGCGATATTATCGCCGGGGCCGACGATTGTGGTATCGGGCTTCATGAAGCTCGCGGGCTCCTCGTTGGGCGCCTTCTCGGCAAGGTCTGCGGCGTGGGCGACGTAGTTGAGGCCGATGCCCCAGATCTTGCGCGGACGACGGTAAAGCGGCGCGAAGGAGGCGGACTCCGGCGCGATCAGGTCGGCACGAAGCGTGGCGCACTCAGCGCGACCGCCGGCGCGGAACCAGTCATTCAGCTTCGCGAGCTCGCCGGACGCGATCAGGGCGAAGACATCCGTGGGCCATTGGCGCTGGAGGCGCTGATTGAGGACCTCGAGGGGAAGAAGTCCCTCGGGGAGGACGAGTGCAGCTTGTTCAGAACCGTTGCGACGCAGGGTGGCGAGTTTCATCAGGGTTGAGGGAGCGTGAGAGAGAAGCGGCCGTAATTGCAGCCGTGATGCCAACCGACCGTAGAGTCTTCGCAGCGAGGGCGGCGAGTGCGGAACGGCGGAATCTGCTGCGTGATGAACGGTGGCTGCACGTTGACGAATCGGCCACATATGTGGCTGAACGGTCTACAAGAGCCAAGACGGGTAGGGGATTTCGGCGAGCGGGAACCTTGGAAGAACGAGGCAGATGCGATCTGGGGCCGGCGGCTTTGGATTTGCGGATGCGGCGCGTGCAGGCATCGTCCGCCTCGCTCCGCCTTGCCATGAACCGAACTCCACCCCCTCTGTCGCATAGTTGGTTGCGGTTGGGCCGACGCTGGAGTGCAACGGTCGCGCTTGTTGCAACGGCGGGATTGGTGTTTGGGCAGTTCCGTGGCGGAGGCCGAAACTACGTTCCGGAGAATGTAAAGACTGCACGCGAGATCCCCACCCGCAGCGTGGGCACGCCGATGTGGGAAAATCCGCGGGCGCTCGCGGGGGATGTGTTTACCTTTACGCGGCTGCGTTACGGCCACGACGGCTGGCGGTCGGGCGCGGGCGGAGGCAGCTGGTCGACGGATCTCCCGGACGCGGATCTGAATCTCTCGTTTCGCCTGCAGCAAATGACCTCGCTGAAGGTCGATCCGCACTCGCGCATCATCCGGGCAAATGAGCCCGATCTGGCGAAGTACCCCTTTCTGATGGCCTCGGCGCCGGGCGCGCTCGAACTCGACGACAGCGAGAT
>JAZKEV010000443.1:0-5018 GCA_040386765.1 Verrucomicrobiota bacterium
CGCCGAGGCGGTAGATGGCATTGAGCGCGGCGATCCGGGCGAAGACATCGTTGACCTTCAAGGCGGCTTCGAGCGCGGCTAGGGCGCGGGCGCTTTCGCCGAGGTGCATGAGAGTCTCCGCTGCGGTGACGCGTACATCGGGCGAGGTGTCGTCGAGCGCGGTGAGGAGGGCGGCCCTGGCGGGTGCGGCGTCGGCACCTAGCGCAAACAAGCCCGTGGCGCCCCACCAGCGGATGGCGGAATCCTCGGCGCGGAGCAGCGCGGTGAGCGCGGGAATGTTGCGCGGACTCATCTCGTTGGCTAGGTCGGCGGCACGGCGCAGCGTATCGATGGGATTGAGACGCGGATCGGTCGCGATCGCGTACGGCGTGCTGCCCACGGCGCGCGCGTGCATTTCGCGCTCGGGCAGCAGACTGAGATCGCCCGCCCGGCGCATCTGTTCGGAGAGCGCGGCGCGCAGGCGCGTGAGGTCGTGGGCGTAAGCCGGATCGGCGGCGAGATTGTTGATCTGCCACGGATCCTTCTGCACGTCGTACAACTCCTCGGCGGGTTTCCGGGTAACGAAAAAGCGCGCGGGCGCTCCGGTGAGCTTGCCTTCGCGATGGAGCTTTTCCCAAGCGACCATGCTGGCGTGCTGCCAGAGATAGCTCATGTGTTGCGCATAGGGGAGGTGCGGCTGGAAATTGCGGAGGTATTGGAAGCGCTGATCGCGCACGTAGCGGATCGTCTCCTTGCACTCACCCTGGCGATCCTTGCCGCCGAAGACGAGCTCGCGCGGCGTGCCGGCCTTGGGTCCAAGGAATGCGGTGCCTTGAAAGTGCGTCGGCAGCTCGACCCCCGCTAGGCTGAGCACGGTGGGCGCGACATCGACAAAGCTGATCATGCGATCCGTCGTCTCGCCGGGCCGCGCGGGCGCGAGGTGCTGCCACTTTTTCGGGAAGCGCACCATGAACGGCACGCGGAGGCTCGGGCCCCACGCCCACATCTTGATGGCGGGCATGCCGGTGCCGTGATCGGAGAAAAAGAAAACGATGGTGTCTTCCGCGAGGCCGTCGCGCTCCAGTTCGGCGAGCACGTCGCTCACTTGGTAATCCATCGCGGTGACGTTCTCGTAGTGGCGCGCCCACTCGCGGCGGAATTCCGGCGTGTCGGGATGGATCGGCGGGAGCGGGACCTTGGCCGGATCGCGGCGCTGCTCGGGCGTGAGCTGGCGGGTGTTTTTCTGATACGTGGCCTCGGGGCAGAAAATCTGGCTCTGGTGCGTGACGGTGAAATTGAAGACCGAGAAAAACGGCTGGCCGGGCGCACGGGCGCGCCAGTGGGCCTTGTTGCTCGAGTCGTCCCAAGAGTCGCGCGGCGTGGCGAAATTGTAGTCCTGCTTCACATTGTTCGACGTGTAGTAACCGGCGGCGCGCAGGTAGGCGGGGAAGCACTTCACCTCCGCGGGGAGCCGCGTGGTCGAGCGCATGTGCTGGCTGCCAAGGCGCAGCGGATAGACGCCGGTGATGAGACACGAGCGGCTCGGAGCACACACGCCGGTATACGCGAAGGCCTGCGTATAGCGGATGCTCTGTTTCGCGAAGGCATCGAGCTGCGGTGTGACCGCAAAGGTGTCGCCGTACGCGCCGAGGTGGGGGCTCGTGTCCTCGCACGTGACCCAGAGGATATTCGGGCGCTCGGCCGCGCGCGCGGCGGTGGCGACGCATAGGGCAAAAACAAAAACGCCGAGACGCGCGGCGAGGCTTGGGGCGAAGCGGGGCATCCGCCGATGTGAACGGAAATGAAACGCGAGAGCGAAGCTGAATCTCGCGGAGAGAGGCTCGGGCGCGACGGCCTGCGGCGGTGGTCGTCCATTACCGTAAGGCGTCAGTGAAGGGTGGCGGTCAGCGACGACTCGCCCTACCTCCTACAAAAAGGCGAAACCAGCTTCCGCCGTATTCGCCCATGCGAGAGGCGGGTCAGAGACCCGCCCTACCTTACGCCAGCAGCTTCTCGATGCTGATCGGCAAATCGCGAATCCGTTTACCGGTGGCGTGGTGGACGGCGTTGGCGATGGCGGCGGCGATGCCGGTGATGCCGATCTCGCCGAGGCCTTTGGCGCCGAAGTCGCCGATGTGAGGATCGGGCACATCCAGAAATTTGACGTCGATGTCGGGCATATCGGCGTGGACCAGCATGTGGTAATCGGCGAGGTTGTCGTTGACGACGCGGCCGGTGCGCGGGTCGCGCACGCCTTCCTCCATCAACGCCATGCCGAGGCCCATCACCAGGGCGCCGTCGATTTGGTTGCGCGCGGTCTTGGCGTTCATGATGCGACCGGCGTCGATCACGCTGACGATGCGCGAGACACGAAGCTTGGAGATGCCCGGGTCCCAGCGGATCTCGGCGCAGTGCGCGCCGAAGCAGCGGAAAGAAAACTTTTTCGCCTCCTCGCCGGGCTTGGTCTCCGTCTCGCCGATGACCTGCTCGCGACCGGCGGTGCGCAATGCCGCGGCCAGCGCATTCGGGCCGGTGGGCTTGAAACCGGGGAGCTGCTCGAGCGCCTTACGGGTCGCTTCAGCAATCGCGGGAACGAAGGTCGCCGTGGCCATCGAGCCCCCGGAGATGGGGCCGGGTGGGAGCGTGCTGTTGCCGATCGCTACGACGACCTTTTCTGGTGGCAGGCCTGTCAGTTCGGCGACGACGCTGGCGATCACCGTGTAGGTGCCGGTGCCGATATCCTGGGTGGCGCACTCAGCCTTGGCGGTGCCGTCGGCCTTGAGCTCGATGCGGGCGGAACACGCGCGGCGCATCGCGGGCCACGTCGCGGAGGCGATTCCCCAGCCGATGATCTGGCTGCCGTCGCGCATCGCGCCGATGCCGGGCTGGCGCTTTAGCCAGCCAAAGCGGTCGGCGGCCTGGCGGAGGCAGGTTTCAAAGTGCGAGGCGGACCAGGGGAGCTGCTTATCCTCATCGGTCGCGGGTATATTCCGCAGGCGCAGCTCGAGCGGATCCAGCTTCAGCTGGAGGGCGAGCTCATCGAGCGCCGACTCGAGCGCGAAGAGACCGGGGCAGGAGCCGGGCCCGCGCATGGAGGTCGGCGTGCTGACATTGAGCGGCACGAGGTGATGCGTGTTGCTCAGATTGGCGACGCTGTAGAGCGAGGCGTTGGACTCGCCGCAGCTTTCCACGTAGTCGGTGACGAGGGAGGTGTGCGAATGCGTATCCTGCAGGAGTGCGAGGAGCTTGCCCTCGCGCGAAGCGCCGAGGCGTATCCGCTGGCGTATTACGGGCCGGTGGCCGGCGTTGGTGAACTGGAACGCGCGTGGGAGCACGAACTTCACCGGGCGCTTGAGCTGGCGGGCCGCGACGGCGGCGACCACAGCGTGCGGCCAGAGGAAGAGTTTGCTGCCGAAGCCGCTGCCGATGTACGCGGACTTCACCGTCACGTGGTCGGACGGGATGCCGAGCATGGTGGCAATCGTCTTGGCCTGGCCGACGACCCACTGAGTGGAGTCTTCCAAGGTGAGTCGGTCGGCCTGCCATTCGGCAACCGTGCTGTGCAGCTCCATCGCGTTGTGGACCTCGACGGGCGTGTGATACGTTTGGTCGATCTGCACCGCTGCCTTCGCAAAGGCCTCGTCGGGTTTACCACGGGACTTCTTCTCGTCGTCCTGCGCTTTCGCGCGGTTTTCGGCGATGCCGGCGTCGAGCGTGAAGGAGGCCTTGGTCTCGCGGTACTCGACCTGCACGAGGCGGGCGGCCCAGCGCGCCTGCTCAAACGTCTTGGCGATCACCACGGCGACGAACTGGCCGGCGTAGGAGATGGTGCGATCGTGGAAAGGCGGGCGCTCTTCGGCGGCCTTGATGCCGGCTTCCATGTTTTCCTTCACCGGATGGAGTTTGCCGATGTTGCCGTGGTGAAGCACGAGGAGCACGCCCGGCGCGTTTTCCGCGGCGGAGCTGTCGATGCTCGCAATGGTGCCGGACGAGATCGTGCTGCCGAGCGGGTATGCGTAAGCGACGTGGGTGGAGTTGTGGTCGGCGGCGTAACGGGCGCGGCCCGTGACCTTGGCGCGGCCCTCGTAACGATTGAGCGGCTTTCCAATGACGGTGGTTTCCATGGTCAGGTGGCGAAGGTTTCGCTGAGCGCGCGGCGGAGCGCTTGTTGGGCGAGGGGTATCTTGAAGGCGTTGTGCTCACGCCCGTGGGCGCCACGGAGGGCGGCGGTGGCGGCGGCCTCGAAGGTGGCTTCGGTAGCCGGTTTGCCGCGCAGCGCGGCTTCGGCGTCGGGGCTGCGCCAAGGCTTGGTGCCAACGCCGCCGAGGGCGACGCGTGCCTCGCGGATGACGTCGCCATCGCGGACAGCGACGATGGCGGCCGAGGCGAGGGCAAACTCGAAACTCTCGCGGTCGCGGAGCTTCAGGTAATGTTGGCGCGCACCGACTGGCGGAGGCGGAAGCGTGACGGCGGTGATCAACTCACCGAGCCGGAGCGCGTGCTCGCGCTCGGGCGTATTTCCGGGGAGCAGGTGAAAGTCGGCGAAGGGGATCGTGCGCTCGCCGCCGTTGGCCGCCTGCACGTGGATCGTTGCATCGAGAACGGCGAGGGCGACGCACATATCCGAGGGATGCGTGGCGATGCACGACTCACTGCCGCCGAGGACGGCGTGGAGGCGATTGTAGCCCTCGAGCGCGGCGCAGCCAGAGCCGGGCGTGCGTTTGTTGCAGGCGGAGACGTTGTCGCGGAAATAGGGGCAACGCGTGCGCTGCATCAGATTGCCCGCGGTTGTCGCCATGTTGCGGAGCTGGGCGGTGGCGCCGGAGAGGAGCGCCTCGGAGAGCACGGGGTAGCGCTCCTTGACGGTGGCGTGCCACGCGAGATCGCTATTGCGGACAAGGGCGCCGATGCGCAGCCCGCCGTCGGGCAGCGATTCGATTTGGGCGAGCGGGAGACGGTTGATGTCGAGGAGGCGCGTGGGGCGCATCACGTCGAGCTTCACGAGGTCGATCAGCGTGGTGCCGCCCGCAACGAAGGAC
>JAZKEV010000444.1:0-3953 GCA_040386765.1 Verrucomicrobiota bacterium
GACCTCCCGCGCAATCGTGCTCGGATGGCGCCGCAGTTCCCGGGCGATCTCGCGCGCCGACCTCCCCTGCCGTCGCAGAACCGCTATTTGATATCTTTCCTCCGTGCTCAGTTGCCGATATGCCATCGGTCAGAAGTGTCGCACTTACTTCCTGAATCCAAGATGGCTAACAAGGCGCCAGAGCCAACGCCGGGAGCTGTCACGCCGCGTGCTACCTCATTGGTATCGAACTGAGACGTCAGAATCCAAGTCGTCACGATGCACGCGGCACGCCAGCCATGGTCGTGGCTCATCTTTGACGTTCTGCTAAATGGACACCCTATTCCAGGTACTTCTGACCGCGGCAGGCCTCGTTGTCTTCCTCCTTCCGACCGTCCTGCTAGCGACGATTCTAATCGCGCTCGAGCGGAAGATGCGCCGGAGACGGCTGCTCGCTTGGCAAAGGCTGCTTCGACATCTGTGTGCAGTTGTGATCGCGCAAGCCGCGACAGTGTGCGGCACGATCGTCTTGGCGCAGTATCAGGTGGAGTCGATGAGTTCCGCACTCGTCGCTCCTGGGATAGCCTCCGCATACGGATTCTACCTGCTTTTCGCTGTGGAAGTTTTGAGCGTCGTATCTTTCACATTCGCCGTCGTAGTTAACGTTCAAGGTCACTCGGCTTTCACCTCGTGCCTTTAGGCCTATAAAGCGGCTTCCCCAAAGGTTGTTCTCCTTCTATCTCGGCCCCCTCTCCCACGACAATTCCAAAAAACAAGGCATTGAATCCCACGCACACAAAGGTCTTTCGATCTCAGACCGAACTGTGTATTGTGATCGCGATCTGCCCAGTCACTTTCACCGGCAACTTCTTGCGCTACGCCCCTGCCTCGGCATGGCGCTACATCCCAACTCCCGCCCGATCATTCTGCGGACTCGACTAAGCATCGCCGCTTTCGCCCGGTTGCTGAGCACCTAAGCAACTAAGCTTGCGATTGGAAATATTTACTTGATCGTAATTTGCATATACATTATGGGACTATGGCATCGTACTTAATTTGAGAATTCAGGCCAGCAGCCTGCTTGACCAAGCTTCAAATTCAGCCGTAGCGCCTCTTTTATGAAACGACTTCTAAAACAAACCCTCCGCCGACTCGGCTACGACTTGGTTCGTTATTCGAGCGTCTCGGACTCTTCCCATTTAACGGAACTTTCTTCCTTGAAGGATTTGACCGACGCCCAGCGAAAGACGATTTCCTCAGCGAGGCCCTTTACGATGACAAGCGTTGAACGCATGGCGGCGCTGATCAATGCTGTCACGTATGTTTCTCAAAATAGGATTGCCGGGGACATCGCTGAATGCGGCGTTTGGCGAGGGGGCAGCATGATGACGGTCGCGCTAACCCTCCTCGCACTGGGAGATCGGAGTCGCACGCTCTACCTCTTTGACACATTTGAGGGAATGTCTTTGCCGACTGGAAATGACAAGAGTTTCGATGGCATCTCGGCTGAATCACAACTCGAGCGAGACCCTCAAGGAACAGGAATTTGGTGCTATGCGAGTTTAGATGACGTGAGGACTAACATTCTGTCCACAGGTTACCCGGCGGAAAAGATCCAATTGATCAGAGGAAAGGTAGAGGACACAATCCCGGCGCATATGCCATCCAAGCTCTCCCTCTTACGACTTGATACAGATTGGTATGAATCTACCAAGCATGAGCTCAAGCATCTTTATCCAATATTGGACAGGAAAGGGATACTTATTATCGACGACTATGGACATTGGCAAGGAGCCAGGAAGGCTGTTGATGAATATTTCTCGGATATGCGCGATAGTGTATATCTGCATCGAATAGATTACACAGGTCGGATTGTTGTGAAGACCGGCAATTAATATCAGATCTTAAATTCGAAATTAGTATACAGGAAGTTATGCGAATTAGCAGGCTGCTGAAGAAAGTCCGAAACGATGGTGAGCGGCGGATCGTCGGGAAGGCGTGCGCGGACAAATTCTCTCCCAACCGAGCTTCGTGAGTCTGCTCAATGTTGAGACGTTGATCGCCGTCGATCATCCGATTCGGCCGATCAAGCGGCTGTGCGGCGGAGCACCGCGGAAGATGAGCGGCCACTTCGACGAGATTTATGCCAAGGACGGCGCACCGTCGATTCCGCCTGAGACGCTGCTCAAGGGCAAAGTGCTGCAGGCGCTCTACACAGTGCGCAGCGAGCGCCAGCTCTGCGCGCCGCTGCAGACCGATATGCTCTTTCGCTGGTTTGTGGATCTGTCGGTTGAGGCGGAGGTGTTCGACGCGTCGACCTATAGCAAGAACCAGGCGCGGCTGGTTCGCGCGACCAAAGTTCGATCCTGCGGGCGGTGGTGTACTCCACGGTCGCGCGAAACAAAGGCCTGACGCGGACGAGATCACTCTCGTGTTCTACGACCCTGACAGTTCAGGCGTCGCTCGATACCTGGTCTGCAGTCAGGTCCCAGTCTCCGAGGCAGTGCCGGCGGTTCATGTTCCATGCCGCTCTCCGATCATGCGCTCGCCCGCGAGGCGAGCGCGGCTGGCCTGACGTTCGTATCCCGTTTGCCGCCGTCCTCCAGCGCCGTGCAGCTGCCGCCAATGCTAGCCGCCCTTCTCCCTACCTCTCCTTATATGGCAAATAGATTGCTTGATTACTCAGAATCTCGACGCCGCCGAATTATGATCTGCTCCGGACTCCACTACTTATCCAGTTTGGCATCAATCGGACGGAAGCCAGCGGCCAGTTACCGGAAACTACCACCCTCAAAACTCCAAAACACGGGGCAAGGCCCCCCCACCTAGGTCAAAGTCCCCCGTTCCCGCGGGCCCTTACGGCCGCACCGTCTCCACAAACACCAGACGCCCCGCCTTCACCGCGATGATGGCCGCATCCTTGTCCGCGTCGCGCTGGGCGTTGAGCGTCGTGCGGCCCGTCACGCCGGGAAAGTCACGCGTGGCCGCGAGCGCCTGCCGGAGCGCGCTCTTCTCGGTCGACTTCGCCCGACTCAACGCGTCCGCCACGAGTTTGACGGCGTCGTACGAGAGCGCCGACAAGCCGTTGGGCGCCGTGCCGTGACGCGTCCGAAACCGCTCCACAAATCCACGCGAACCCGCGTCCGGATTCTCCGCGGCGAAATGCGTCGTATAATACGTGCCCTCGAGCGCCGCGCCTCCGATCTCCAGCAATTGCGGCGCCTCGAAGCCGTCCCCGCCCAGCAACGTCGCGGTCAGTCCCAGTTGCTTCGCCTGCTGCGCCACCAACCCGGCGGCCACGTAGTAGCCTGGAAGAAACAACGCATCCGGCTGCGCCGCGCGGATCGCCGTGAGCTGCGCGCGGAAATCCGTGTCGGCCCCGGTGTACTTCTGCGTGACGACCACCTCGCCACCCAGCGCCGTGAAGGTTCGCGTGAAATACTCGGCCAGTCCGGTCGAATACGGCGAACTCGCGTCGACGAGCAGCGCGGCGCGTTTCAAGTTCAGCCGCTTGCGCGCAAAGGTCGCGAGCACGTCACCTTGAAACGGATCGATGAAACAAACGCGAAAGATCGCATCGCCGACCTGCGTCACCTTCGGGCTGGTTGACACCGGCGTGATCAACGGCACGCCCGCCGCCTGCGCCACTGGCACGGCCTCGAGCGTGCGCGCCGAGGAACATTCGCCGATGATCGCCACCACCCGGTCGCGTGAGATCAGTTTCTTCGCGGCCGTCGCGGACTCGCCCGCCTGCGAACGATTGTCCTCCACGATCAGCTCGAGCGGTCGCCCCAGCACGCCGCCCGCCGCGTTGACTTCGTCCACCGCCAGCCGCGCCCCGCGCAGCGACGCTTCGCCGAACGACGCATCGCGTCCGGTCATCGACATGAAGAACCCGAGCTTGATCGGCTCGGCGGCCCGCGCCGCCACCAGTCCGACCATCGCCAACGCCGTTGCCAGCAGGATGCGTGTTC
>JAZKEV010000444.1:3963-4260 GCA_040386765.1 Verrucomicrobiota bacterium
ACCTCTTGCGCCGCGATTCGAGCCCACATCGCAACCCATCCATCCCTCTGGCCTACCCCATCCGCTTACCTCCAAGGTGGTATGGCCACACCCCGCGGCGTTCGCTATGCTTCGCAGGTGCGGCGGCGCCTCGGTAACGGGGCGTCCCCTTGCCGGCCGCACCCGTCACACCCATGAACACCACCGCGCTCCGCGCTCTCGCCCATCGACTCGTTCCCGCCGCTCTCTTCGCGGCGCTGACGTTCGCGGGCTCGCCCGTCCCCGCCGCCGCCCAGACTGCCGCCGGCACCGGCACCA
>JAZKEV010000445.1:0-19939 GCA_040386765.1 Verrucomicrobiota bacterium
CGAACCCGAGGCCGCCTGGCAAGAATAAAGACCCGCCGTGCTTATGACTCTCCGTGGCGCTTCACCGCGGCGCCCGCGGTCTACGGAGCATAGGCACGAGCGTCGGCGATGATCCGACTTGGATTTTCCCCAACACCTCGAATCCGTGCCGCCGGTAGAAGGGAAGGTTGCGCGGATTGCTCGATTCCAGATAGGCGGGCAACTGGTCGGCATCGCAACGCGTGAGCGCGTGCGCCATGAGCTTGTCGCCGAGGCGCTGGCCCTGGCGCGCGGGGTCGACTCCAATCAGCGGCAGATACCAATGAGGCTCCCGCGGATGAAAGCCCGCCATCTGTTCGAAAACCTTCGCCGCATCCTGCTGGATGGCGGCGGGAGCGGTGCGTTCGATCAAATCGGCCAGAGCCTCCTCGTCCGAAGAAACGCCCGGCGGCAGCCACAACGCCGCGCCGGCCAATCGATCGATCCCAAACGCCGTGCCCAAGGCAAAGGACTTCCCGCCAAAGGCGCGCGCGGCGAGGGGCATGTTGCGCAAGAAATCATCCGGCTGCGGCCAGGACCAGCGCGCGGCGGGATCGCCGACGAAAGCGAGCACGATGGCCGCAAACGCGGCCTCCGCCGACGCTTCGTCGATGCTATAAACGGCAGGAGCGGAATTCGAAGAAGTCATGATGGGAATGAATTTTGGTTCGAAGGCTGCGCGAGGCAGGGCGATGTCTACTCTTTCGACGAACGAAGCCGCCCGCTTTGGACAAGCAAAGCCGCACAGGGAAACGCGGGGCTGCGCTCTCGCGTGAAGATTCTTTCCGAGTCGGGGATGCAGTCCGCGCCGAAAGCCGGGAGTCGAGTGGTTCGGATTCTCAGCGCCGGACTCTCAACTGCATGATTCCCAAAGCCGCCATGCTTCTGCTCAAAGAGTCGCCCATCGAGTCATGGCAAGTTTTGGCAGGGGTTTGGCGCGCCTGCTCACCCCTTCTTTTCCTCACACCAAATCCGTATGCGAACTCCCCTGGGGTCGTTCGATGCCACGAGCTCAATCTTTCCACTAACGCCCCATAGAACGTACGAAAGCCGCGCTCCTGCTGCGGAGCTTGAAGAGCGTCCTATCGTTGCCGCTCTGGCATTGAGAACTTTGTGGATGCCTTGGCGCACGTCGGTCAGCACGTCGGAGAACGTGTGTCCGTTCGTTAATTCGACCACGAACTCTCGCTTCAAAGTTACATAGTCAGGGCCGCGCCCAAGCTGACTTGTCCCCTTCGGCGGCTCGATCAGAACAACATCCCCACCGATCGTCAGCTCTCCTCCTTCGCCCAACGCCGCCGGGATGCCCGATCCCACCATCGCTGGTTGAACGGATGCGGAGAGCGGCACCGGGTCTTTCCGGCAGGCCGCCGCGAGCAGCCCGCAGCAAACGCACACGATAGTTATAAAGGCGAGACGCACAAAATCCGGGCCGGTAGAGTCGTCTTTCCCTCTCCTCCCGTCAACGGCACTCTGACCAAAGGCCTCGGCCCGATTGCTTCCTCCTCACTTCGGTAATGGATTGAACCACCCAAACGGCCTATCAACGTTGCGCAAAACCCCGCAAGCGATGAAAAGATACCTCGCGACCCTCTGTGCGCTATTTTCCGCGCTCGTTATAGGTGGATGCGCGACCCAGCCAAAGCCACCGAGCCTGGCGATCGCGATCGTCTCGCCTGCCTCGCAGCCCTCTGCCGAACAGCTGGCGACGATCCATCGGCTGCTGCAGCCCCATATCGCCAACAAAGGTTTTGTTCCCGCCCGCGACGCGCGCTCGGCGGACTACGTGATGCACGTCCGCTTCACTCCCGATCCCTTCAATCCTCCACGCGGACACCTCGAGCTCATCGGCATCGAGCGAAATCGGCCCTCAAATCTTGGTCGCCCGGACAACGCGGCCACCGCAGCCAGTGCGAGCACGTTAGCCGAACTCAGACAGACCATCGCGGAGATCGATGCGGTGAATGCCCGCTCAAACTAACGCCCTCGGCATCCCGCTCGCGCTGGGTGCAGATCGCTACCGGTTTTGCGGTTGTGAAAGATTGCAGTCGTGCCGCGCTGCCTTAACCTCGCCCGGATGCTGAAGCTCCGCTGGGCAATCTTCCTGTGGGTTGCGTGTGCTCTGGCCTGGGCGGGCGAAGAGCCCACCATGATGGCGCCGTTTCGCGTCAAGCCCAGCGACCTGCTGTTCGATATCCGCTATCTCGAAAGAAGTGACGCCATCACGGAGGTGCGCGTGAAGCATGTCGTCCCGGGCTCGACTGCGGAAAAGGCCGGCATTCAGAAAGGCGATCTGCTGGTCGCAATCCGGGGCCAGCAACTCGAGGGAAAACGCAGGAGCGCGATCATCGGACCGGACGGGCGCTTCAAGGCATCCGGAGCGCTGACGTTCGAGCGCAAAGGAGGCCTCTTTCGGAAGCCGTGGTCGCTCACCGTGGAGGCGGAAGCGCTGCGGGGACAGAAGACGGAGAAAAAGGTGGAAGATCGGGCACTGTGATGCTCCGGCCTGACGAGCGAACAGGCCAAGGCGTAAGATGAGGTGGCCTGATCACTCGGCCCCAAGCCCCTCAATCCTCAATCCCCTCCCCTCCGCTCCGTCCCCGCGGCCTGAGCTCCGCCTTCCCCTCAATTAAGCCCCCGCTTTCAATTAATTGCTAAAGCCCTCCAGTCGGTGGCCTTCGTGCCGAAGGTAAACTAACTACCTTCCAGTACTAGGTCGCACCGTTGCTTGGTCCATCGTTTCGCCTTCGCCCCGCCGGCCCTGCTGCGGCCGGGGCATTGCCTTGGTCTTGGCGGCGCTATCCGAAAACCCGTCGGTGAATCCATGATCACGCCCGCTCTCTCCCGCCACTCCTCCGTCTCCAGCCGCCGCCTCCTGGCGTTGGCCGCCGCCGCGCTCGCGCTCCAACTGGCGCCCGCCGGCATCGCCGCGGCCACCAACGGCTCGGCCATCAACACCTTTGTCGCTGGCGCCTTCAATTGGTCCGCTCCGGGCAACTGGACCGGCGGCACCGTGGCCGACGGCACCGGCGCGGTCGCCACCTTTTCCAATAACTATACTAGCACCGTCACGATCAACTTCGGCCTCGGCGGCGGAAGCACCAACCTCACGCTCGGCGCGCTCAACTACACCGATACCACGCCCAGCGCGCAGCTCACGCTGCAGGGCGGCTCGGGCGGCACCGCCACCCTGACCTTCGACGACGTCGACGGCATCTCCGAGATCAACGTCTCGACCGCCGCCGCCGTGCCCCTGCAATTCGGCAACACCGGCTCGCTGAGCATCGTCGGCGACGACAACCTGCGCATCAGCGTCACCGGCACGGTCAACGCCGTACGACTCAACACCAACGTCAACTGGAGCGGCCAGACCGGCAAGGTCACGCTCGTCGCCGGCCGCTACCAGACCGAAAACTCCAATACCCTGCCCGGCGCGGCCGAGCTCGAGCTCGGCACTGGCGTGCAGTTGCGCGCCCTCCTGCACAACGGCAGTACCATCCGCAACCAGTCGATCAAAGGCCTCAGCGGCGCGGCCACCAGCCTACTCGGCACCAGTGACAACGCCGCCAGCGAAGCCACGCTCACCGTCGGCACCGGCACCCTCTCCACCGACAGCTACGACTTCGCCGGCATCCTCGGCGGCGATATCGCCGTCACCGGCGCTGGCAACGAGAACAGCCGTTTCAGCATCACCAAGACCGGCCTCTCCACCCAGAAGTTCTCCGGGAACACGATCTACACCGGCACCACCACCATCAACGGCGGCTCCATCCTGGTCAACGGCACCCACTACGCCGACACCTCGCTCTCGAACAACCTCGCCTCCGTCGCCACCCGCGGCCTCTACACGGTGAATTCCGGCGGCACCCTCGGCGGCACGGGCACCATCAAGGCCTACGATACCGCCGGTTCCGGCCTCATCATCACCGTAGCGTCCGGCGGCACCCTCGCCCCCGGCGATGGCGGCATCGGCACCCTCACGCTCGATAATACCACGTCGGCCCGTTCGATCCTCGGCTTTTCCTCCGGCGGTGTCGCCGCCTTCGATCTCGGCGCCGGCGTAACCTCCGACCGCATCGCCATCCTCGGCCGCTCCTCGGTGGCCAGCGAAGTGGTGTTCAACAGCACCGTGATCAATTTCACCGACCGCACCGGCGGCTCGCTCACGACGGGCGACTACCTCCTGTTCAGCGGCGATTCCAATGTCGACTTCGTCACCGGCTACAGCGGCCTCACACTCGGCGGCGCCTTCAGCGGCACCAGCCACAGCGGCACCGCGATCACCGGCGGCCTGACCGTCGGCACCGGCCTCGGCAGCTACGCCAGCTCGCAGCTCTTTCTCGTGGATAACAACATCTACCTGAACGTCACCGCCACCGCCGTCCCCGAGCCCTCCACCTACGCCGCCCTCGCCGGCCTGGCCGCCCTCGGCCTCGCCGCCCACCGCCGCCGCCGCGCCAAATAACCCGCCGCGCGCAGCCTTGCCGAGGAGCTCGTGAGCCATCGGTTCACCGTTGTGAGGTTTGATTCAGCCAGGGAAGCCGGCCCCTTCCGACCTTCGCTCCCGGCAGAATCGCAAACTGCGGCGACCGCACGTGAATGAACTTTTCCATGTCCGGTTGTGCGATGCGTCCCGAAGATCCGCCGCCTATCGCCGCCCCACTCCAAAATGCGCCAGCACGTTGCGCATGAGCGCCTGCAGCTTCGGTTCGCTCGCCAGCGACCAGCCCGACGCGATTGAGCCCGCGTTGAAGACTTTGCCGCCCTCCGGCCGCTCCCAGTAGATCATTTCCGGGCCTTGCGGCTTCGTCGGCTTGATGCGGCGGAAGAAGTAGTCGAAGGCCGAGGCTCCTGGCTTCGTCCAGTCGGAGGTGCCGTTGGCGAGGCGCGTCATGCCGGCCGGGTCGGTGGGCATCGTGGCGCCCGCGGGCGTCGGCTGCTCCTGGAGCGCCGCAAAGGTCGACATGCGGATATCCATCTCGTGTCCGCCCGCGCGCGGCATCGCTCCGCCGGGGCCTTGGCCAAACTCGTCGCCCGCTTTCAACCCCGTCGCCTCGGGCTGGTGAAAGAGGAAGTGGTCCGCCGCATCGACCACGTAGGGGCCAAAGCTCGGCTCGTTGACGAAGCCCAGCATGTCGAGGCCGATCAGCTTGTAACTCGGGTGCGGGTTGTCGCGAAACATCCCGCCGCGTTTCCCGTCGTGCGCGTGCCAGCACTCGGCGCGCTCGTGCGGCTTCATCTGCTCGCCGGGCGCATCGACCTTGCGGCATTCGATGATCGCCTCATCCGGGCTGAAGGTCACCCGCCACAGCATCGAGTTGCCCGAAAGCACGATCAGGTTGCCCCCCCGGCGCAGGTAGTCGTCGAGCCCGTGATACGCCGGCATCGACCAGTATTCGCTGTGGCCGTTCATCATCACGGCCCGGTAGCCGCGCAACAGGCTCGGATCGCGATGCACGTCGAGATCGGTCAGCACGTCGTAGTCGTAGCCGGATTTTTCCAGCCACGTCTGCGTGAAGCGCTCGGCCCGGAGCAGGTGGCTGTACTCCTTGCCGTAGAGCAGATACGGATCGGCCGCGATGAAGGGCATGCGCAGCCCGATCTGGTAGCCGCCCTGCCCGCCCGCGTGCCGGCGGTAAAACGAATAGGCGGGCGGGTTGCCCGGCGAGTTGAGCTGCCCGCCCGTGCCCACGTTGCGCTTCAGCATCGCATTCGGCTTGGGAAAAGCCGCGGAGCAATACGCCCGCCACGTATTGGTGGCCGCGAGCACCAGCAGCGGCGCCTTCGCCGCCCGCGCCGGTTTGCGCACGATGAACGTGATGTGATACAGGTGCGGCTTCCCCTCCCACATGTACGCGACGCGCCCCACATACACGCCCGACCGCGCTGTCGCCGGCACCGTGAAGTCCGCGGTCACCGCCCAGCGGCAGTCGTAGAGATCGTCCGACGCCAGGCGCACGGCCGCGCCGCGCTGCGGATCGCGCAGCGGCTCGTACGCCGCAAAGCGCGGCACCTCGCCCGTCTGGCTCGGCCCCGGAATCATCCGCGTAGCGTGATTGATGATCCGCCCGTCGCGCCGCTGGCCGGAGCTGTCGGCGAGCCGCTCGCCCTGCTGCTCCCGCAGCGGCCAGCACGCGAGCACGTCGTCTCCCGTGGCCGGCGCCAGCGCCTTGCCCGCGAAGCGCGCGGCGATTTCCTCCGGCGATAGCGCGCGGCGATAGATCGCCGGCATCGCCAAGTCGCCATCGAGGAAGCCCGCCGCGCCGCCGCCCTGCCCGAGCGCGCCGAGGCGCAACGGGGCCTTGCCCGCGGTGAGCGGCGTGGGGCACTGCCATTTCGCTTTCTCGAGCCCGTTGATAAAGAGCGCCGCGTACGCACCGTCCCACACCGCGACGAGATGGCTCCACTGGTTGGCCTCGATGCGCGCCGCCGCCGCCGCGTCCGCCGGCATCGCCTCCATGCCCACCGCGAAGGTCACGCCGCCCTTGGCATCCAGGAAGAGCCCGAATTCCTTCGCCCCCGCCTCGTCATGCTGCGTGATCACCCCGGCACGGCCCGCGAGTTTCCACGGCCGTATCCAGATTTCCAATGCGAGCGCCGCGATGTTGCCGCTCAGGTTCTTCTCGACCGCGATATACGAGCCCGGATGGATCGGCTGCGGCGTCGGCTCCGCCTCGGGAAACGCATGCAGCAGCTCATCCTGCTCCGCCGATTCCGGATCGAGCCCGAGCCGGCAGATCGAAAGCCGGTGCGGGACCGTGCTGCTGATCCGGAAATGGATCGTCCCGCCCGCCGCCACGCTCTGCTCCGCGTAACCATGCACCCCCGGCACCACGCTCCCCTGGTGCGCGGGAATCCCCTCGGCCGCCGGCAGCGCCGCGAACGCGCGACCGGAGAGCAGCGAGAGCCCGGCGAGACCGGCACCGCTCTGCTGCAAAAATTCCCGGCGAGTAGGGGTGGACATAAAATCGATGGGGAGAATGGAGCAGACCGCGCGCCCCATCATGCCAACACCCCCGCCCAAAAAACAAGCGCCGGTCACGCACGCGCGGAAGAGGCGAAAATCGCCCGCCCCCATTGCCCCAACGGGGCAGGATTCGATAGCCCAGGGCAGCCGCCCTGGGTTGCCCAATCTAAAATAGACGAGCCCTGAAGGGGCGATACGTTATGTCCTGCGAGTTCCACCCCTTTAGAGCCACGCACCGCTGGCTCACTCACCTCGGCCCCTGCTCCGTGTCATAACTCACAGGAAAAGCCCGTGCTGTAACGTCTCAAGAGGGCGCGCATCCCCTCCCCGTTCCCCGCGTCTTCCTCCTTTCCCGCCCACCACCCTCCCGCTGCCCCCCGGCAACTCCACTCTCGCCACCCGCAAACCACCCGTTTTCTATCCCTTCTCCAATGGCCACATCCCCTCGCCCCGCCTGGTGCCCGCGCCTTGTCGCCGCCAGCCTCCTCCTCACCACGATCGTCGCCTACGCGCAGCCCGCCCCCAAGGCTGACGCAGCCCCCAAGGCCGACGCGCCCGCCACCCAGGCCCCCGCGGCCCGGCCCCCCGCCGTCCTCCAGGAGCCGCCCCAGCCCTACGTGCCCACCAGCATGCTCGCCGTGCCCGAGGGCTTCGAGATTTCCGTCTGGTCGCAGACCCCCATGTTCCGCCAGCCGTCCAATATGGATGTCGATGTCGACGGCCGCGTGTGGGTCACCGAGGCCTACAACTACCGCCGCCACATGGGCAAGGACCCCGAGGGCGACCGCGTCATGATCCTCGAGGATACCGATGGCGACGGCAAGGCCGACAAGAGCAGCGTCTTCGTCCAGGACAAGGAGCTCCTCGCTCCCCTCGGCATCGCCGTCATCGACAACAAAATCTACGTCTCCTGCGCGCCCGATATCATCGTCTACACCGATGTGAACCGCGACCGGAAGTTCGACCCCGCCGTCGACACGCGCGAAGTCCTCCTCACCGGCTTCGATGGCCGCAATCACGACCACTCGCTGCACTCCGTCACCCAGGGCCCCGACGGCAAGCTGTACTTCAACCACGGCAACGCCGGCGCGCTCTTCACCGACAAGTCCGGCAAGACATTCCGCGACGGCTCGTTCTACGATCCCGAGAAGAGCGGCGGCGGCATCGCCACCAACAAGGAGCGCCCGCCCGAGTACTCCGGCGCCAAGAGCGACGATGGCCACGTCTATGTCGGCGGCACCGCCTTCCGCATGAACCCCGATGGCACCAACGCCGAGGCCATCGGTTACAATTTCCGCAATTCCTACGAGCAGACCGTCACCTCCTTCGGCGACGTGTTTAATAACGACAACGACGATCCGCCGGCCGCCCGCACCGGCTTCCTCATGGAGTACGGCAATGTCGGCTTCACCTCCCGCGACGGCAAGCGCCAGTGGCGCGCCGATCTCCGCCCCGGCCAGAATATCGCCACCGCCGAGTGGCGCCAGGATGACCCGGGCGTGATCCCCGCCGGCGATATCTACGGCAACGGCGCTCCCACCGGCATCGTCGCCTACGAGGGCGATGCCTTCGGCGAGAAGTGGCGCGGCGCGCTCCTCAGCTGCGAGACCTCGCGCAATGTCGTCTTCGGCTACTTCCCCAAGCTCGAAGGCGCCGGCTACAAGCTCGACCGCTTCCAGTTCCTCACGAGCAACAAGGAGCAGCAGCTCGGCGGCATCGATGGCATGGCCGGCCAGCTCGCCGCTGAGTCGCTCAAGACCTGGTTCCGCCCCTCCGATGTCGCGGTCGCGCCCGATGGCTCGATCTTCGTCGCCGATTGGTTTGATCCCCGCACCGGCGGCCACGCCGCGCTCGACAAGACCTTCAGCGGCACGATCTATCGCCTCACCCCCAAGGGCAAGAAGCTCACCACGCCCAAGATCGACCTCAATACCACCGCCGGCCAGGTCGCTGCGCTGAGCAGCCCCGCGGTGAATGTCCGCGCCCTCGGCTTCAACAAGCTGAAGGCCGCCGGCGCCGCCTCCGTCGCCCCCACCGCCGCCCTCCTCAACGACAAGAACCCCTACATCCGCGCCCGCGCCGTCTTCCTCCTCGCGCATCTCGGACCCACGGGCATCGCCAAAGTCGAGGAGCAGCTCAAGAGCCCCGATGCCATGATCCGCATCGCCGCCTTCCGCGCCCTCCGCCGCGCCAGCAATAGCACCGGCGCCTCGCCCTCCGACTCCAGCCTCAGCGGCAAGATCCTCGCGCATGCCAAGACGCTCGCGATCGATAGCTCCCCCGCCGTCCGCCGCGATGTCGCCCTCGCCCTCCGCGATGTGCCCTTCGCCCAGTCGAAGGATCTCCTCCTCACCCTCGCCAAGGGCTACGATGGCACCGACCGCGCCTACCTCGAGGCTTGGGGCATCGGCGCCAAGGGCAAGGAAGCCGAGATCTACGCCGCCCTCGCCGCCACCGCCCCCGGGGCCGACGCCGCGAAGTGGCCCGCCAGCTACGCCAACCTCATCTGGCGCCTGACGCCCGTCGGCGCCGAGAAGGCCTTCGCCGCCCGCGCCCAGGCCAATACCCTTCCCGAGCGCGACCGCGTCGCCGCCGTCACCGCCCTCGGCTTCATCGCCACCAAGGCCTCCGCCGATGCCATGCTCGACCTCGCGCAGAAAGCCTCCGGCATGGTGAAGAACCACGCCATGTGGTGGCTCCTGAATTACAAGGATATCAACTGGAAGGACACCGGCCTCGACGCCGCCCTGAAGACCCGCGGTATCTACGATCCGGATACGGTCAGCATCGCCCCGATGGTCGTCCCCGAGCCTACCGCGACGAAGCTCCCCGCCGCCGCCGAGATCGCCAAGCTCAAGGGCAACGCCGCCAAGGGCGCCACCACCGCCCAGGCCTGCCTCCTCTGCCACCGCATCGGCGACAAAGGCACCGACTACGGTCCGGCCCTCACCGGCTTCGGCAAGGCCCAGAGCCTCGAAGTCGTGATCACCTCCATCGTCAATCCCTCGGCCGATATCGCCCACGGCTTCGACGGCTCGCTGATCAACCTCAAGGACGGCGGCCAGGTCCACGGCCTCGTCCTGAGCGCCGGCGACCCCCTCGTCGTCATCTCCACCGGCGGCCTCACCCAGATGATCCCCGCCAACAAGACCCGCGGCCGCCCTGCGAAGCTCGGCCGCTCCCTGATGCTCACCGCCGACCAGCTCGGCCTCTCCGCCCAGGACGTCGCCGACATCGCCGCCTACCTGAAGACCCAGTAAGCGGTCTCAACAACCTCTCACCCTCAAAGGGCGGCTCCCACGAGCCGCCCTTTTTTCATGCGGTAGGGCGAACCGTCCCCGGTGAGCCGTCGCCCTTTCCGCGCCCGAGCACCCCACCCTTTCCGCCCCTATTCCCGCGCCCCCAACGGAATGCTTTGCCAGCCCCCGCGCTTCGCCGATCAGGCGAAGCCCGCACGCCACACCCGCCCACATCGCCTCCGAAAATTAGCGCAGATTAGCGTTCCTCTCCTCCGAACCAGGAACCCGAAAATCAAGAAGAGCCGCCAGAAATGTCTTCAACTCTTCCCGCCCTTCCCGCTCTTCCTGTTCAAATTCTGTGACCTGCGCCTTACGGCCCTGCGTTCACAGGCCTTCTTTTCGTGTATTTCGTGTGTTTCGTGGTTCCTCTCCGTCCGCCTCCCACAAAAAACATCTCCTCTTATTCGCGTCCATTCGCGTGTTTCGCGGGCCCTCTCCGCCTTCCTCCCTCGATTACCTCAATCCAACCGCTGCACCCTTACATTCCGAAACGCCGCCTCTTTCCCGATCAACTCCGGCTTCTTCGTCGAGTGCACCTGAAACGCGAAGAACCCCCGCTTGATCCGCACGTCCTCCTCCTTGTCGACAAAGTCCGCGACCAATTCCCCATTCAGGAAAGTCTTCACGTGGTTCCCCCGCGCCTCGATCCGCGCCTTGTTCCACTCGCCCATCTTCAGCTTGCTCCCGTGCTTCGCCGCCCACGCCTTCTGCGGCGCGCCATTATTCTGGCTCGGCTGAAACCACCCGCGCCGCCCCTCCTCGTACATCCCGCCCGTCAACCCGCGCGGCGTCGGATCGATCTCGAATTGATACCCGTACACCCGCTTCCGCTCGCCCCCATCCGGCGGCGCGCTGCGGAACTGGATGCCCGAGTTGATGCCCGCATCCGCCTTGAATTCGCACTCGAAAATAAAATCCCCGAACAGCTCCTCCGTCGCCATGAACGAATTCACGCCCACGCCCTCGGTGATGATTCCCACGAGCGCGCCATCCCGCACCACATACTTCGCCTCGCCCTGCAGCTGCTTCCAGCCCTGCAGCGACTTGCCGTCAAAGAGCGGCGTCCATTTCGGTTCGGCCGCGTGAAGCCCGCCGAGGCACAACGCCGCAGCCAGAGTAAAAAGGGAAAGCAGGGAGGTTGGGGAGGAGCGCATGCGCCTCACTCTGCCCCCGCCGCGCTCCCCCGCAATCTCAAGAATCCCAAGACCTCAAGCCGCCCGCTGCCGCGCCGCCCAAGCCCGGATCATCAACTCGCCCAGCCCCGAGGCCGCCGCCGGTCCCGCCGGCAGCACGCGCAAAGTCTCCCGCTCCACCTTCCCACTCGGGCTTCGACCATGGAGGTGCGATGCCTCCACCGCGCGGGCTCGCAGCTCCGCCACCACCCTCGGTTTCGTCTTCCCCGTCCCCCGCTGACTTCGCCGCGTCCTCATAGACCACCCCGCTTGTGAATCGTCAGCGCGTTCCCATCCGGATCGAGCACGATCGCCATCTGGCACACCCCGGTGTTCATCGGCTCCACCGCAAATTTCACGCTCCCCGCCTTCAGCGTCGCCACCGCCGCCTCGAAGTCCACGACCTCCAGCGCCACCGACGGCCCGTCCGCCGATGGCTTCCACTGCTCGCCCGACATGTTGGAAATCGCGATCGTCCCCGCCCCGATGTCGTACTCGATCCAGTGCTTCCCCTCGTGCGCAAACTCCTGCGTCGGCTTCAGCCCCAGCACCGACTCATAAAACCCCCGCGCCCGCGGCACGTCGGTGACAGGATAACCCGTGTAAGCGATTTCTTTGATTTGGATCATGACGCCCCCACCGTAACACCCCGCCCTGACAACAGTATGTCAGGAGGGGAAATCCCAACCGCCCAAATCCCGGAGGCCCCGTGCTTCGCCGATTAGGCGAAGCCTGCACGGCAAAACACGCCCTCTCACCTCCGGAAAATTAGCGAAGATTAGCGGTTAACTCAGCCTGTCTTTTTTAAACGCTAATCTTCGCTAATTTCCCCGTGCCCATTGAAGCGAAGCGCACGTGTACCGGCTTCGCCTAATCGGCGAAGCGCTGCCCCATTAGATTTCTTTGGCATTCGCCCCTTTGGCGTTTGGGATTTGCCCGCCTCCGCTACGTCTACACCAAGGCCACGCCCGCATCCGCATGCCGCGCCGCCACCGCCTCCGACATCGTCCGCACCATCTCGCGCAGCTCCTGCGGCTCGATCGCCTCCGCCTCGCCGCCAAACGAAAAGATCCACCGCGCCAGCCAGTGCAGCGAGTACGTGTAGAGCGAGAAGTCCGCGCCCCCCTCGCGCCGCCCCTCCTCCAGCAGCGTCGCATAGCTCTCGCTCTTCGCCCGCGCCTGCACCGCATCCGAAAACCACACCCGCGCCGGAAACGTATCCGCCCGCTTCTCCTCCTCCAGGTGCCGCGCCAGCGAGAAATCCTGCCGCACCGGCACCATCTCCGCCAGCATATCCAGTTGGCGGATACGATCCACCCGGAAGTGCCGCACCGCATCGCGCACCCGGCACCACGCCACCAGGTACCACGCCGCGCTGTAAAACACTACGCCCAGCGGCTCCACCTCGCGCTGCGTCTCCTCCGCCTTCCCCGCCGCGAAGTACGCCAGCCGCAGCACCCGCCGCTGCGCCACGCCCCGCTGCACCGCCAGCAGCCACGGCTGCGCCGCCGGGTCCGCCGCGCCATTCCCGCCGCCGCACGGCCGCCCCATCACGATCGTCTGCCGTGCCAGCCGCTCCACGTGCTCCTTGCGATCAGGCGGCAGCACCGCGCGCAGCTTGTCCAGCGCCGCATTCATCGGCGCGCTCATCGAGGCATCCGTGAAATGCCGCACCATCTCCGCCCCCACGAAAAGCGCCGCCGCCTCGTCCGCCGTCAGCATCACCGGCGGCAGATGATAACTCCGCACGAGGCTGTAGCCCACGCCCGCCTCGCCCGTGATCGGCACCCCCGCCTCCCCCAGCGCCGCGATGTCGCGGTAGATCGTCCGCACGCTCACCTCGAAGTGCGACGCCATATCCTCCGCCCGCACGAGCCTCCGCCCCTGCAAGTGCATCACCATCGCCACCAATCGATCCGTGCGATTCATAACCCACCCAGCGTAGCCCCCGCCCCGCCCCCGCCAATCCGAAACGGGCAAATTCCTCCTCACTTGCCCTCGCCCCCGTTATCCCGAAGCCTGCCCTCCGCTTTCCAGCCGTCGCCCCATGAAGACCCTCCTCGCCGTCGCCGGCCTCGGCTTTGCCTCGCTCGTAGCCGCAGCCAGCGCACCCAGCAGCAGCGGCTACCACGGCTCGGCGAAATCGAACGTCTATCACCTCCCCTCCTGCGCCACCGCAAAGAAGATCCTGAAGGAAAACCTCCTCGTCTTCGCGACCAAGGAAGAGGCCGCGAAGAAAAACTATCGGCCCTGCAAGGTGTGCAAACCCTAGGTCTTCCCTCGCACCCGGAGCAAAAATCTATCCGGCCTCTGGAAACTTCTCTCTCCATTCCCATCGCACTAGAATAGCGATCGGGCTATACTAAGTCGAATCGACGATTCGATGCCATCCTCCGATACCCTTGTTCTGATCTACCTCGCGGCAGGACTCGTCGTCATTCCCACTATCTTATTTTGCTATCGGAAAGACCGCAAAGCGATTGAAGCGAAAGCGCCGGGGCTTCTTATTTTTCTCCTGTTAATCGAGCCCTTTTTGATAATCTCAATGTTCACCGTACTTCTCTGGCCGGTGATCCTCCTCGGGGTTTTTATCTGCTGGTTGGACGGCAAGGCCGTCGACGAAACTGACGATCCCGGCGGCAAAGCTACGTGACGCCCCTCCTGACACCCCGTTGTCACCGCCCTCCGCTACACTCGCCGTCTCCATGACCGCTCCCGCTTCCCTTCCTCCCGTCACCTGCTGGGCCCACAAGCCCCTCGACATCGCCTACCACAACACCGAGTGGGGCGTGCCCCACCACGACGACCGCGACCTCTTCGAGCTCCTCACCCTCGAAGGCGCCCAAGCCGGCCTCAGCTGGTCCATCGTCCTCGCCAAGCGCGACAACTACCGCCGCGCCTTCGATAATTTCGACGTCGCCAAAGTCTCCCGCTACAACGCGAAAAAAGCCGCCGCCCTCCTCGCCGATCCCGGCATCGTCCGCAACCGCCTCAAGGTCGCCGCCACCATCGCCAACGCCAAGGCCTTCCTCGCCGTGCAAAAAGAGTTCGGCAGCTTCGATCGCTACCTCTGGTCCTTCGTGAACCACCGCCCCATCGTCAACCGCCGGAAGAAACTCAGCGAGCTCCCCACCCGCACCCCCAAAAGCGACGCCCTGAGCAAAGACCTCCTCAAGCGCGGCTTCAAATTCGTCGGCACCACCATCTGCTACGCCTTCATGCAGGCCACCGGCATGGTCAACGACCACCTCCTCACCTGCCCCCGCCACGCCGCCTGCGCAAAGTTGAAATAGCAGTGAACTCGGCTGCGCCCGCTTACGGCTGGGCAGCGGCGGGCGGGTTGAAGGTCGCGGCAAACCACGCCTGATACTCCGCCGTGTCGGCGACGCGTCTTATGTAGCTATCTTTCAGGAGGTGCTGCTTGGAGAGCAAGTACCCGTGGGCTTTCGATTTATTCAGCCACACGATGCATTCGGGGGCCTTCTTCCTCAGCGCTGCGACGCACGCCAGATTATAGGCGAAGGCGCCCGGCTGCATTGCTTCCCCTTCCCTCAGGATTTTCTCTCCCGCATCGAGGAAATGCACTTGGTCCGGCTGCTCGACATAGAGGCGCATCATGCACACCGCTTGGGCCGTTATCGCCTTCTGTCCGGTCGGGCCCGTCGCCGAGGCCCGCGCGCCCTTCTCCGCTGCTTGCGTCCACAAGGCGACGGCCTCGGCGCGATCTTTTCCCCAAACCCGATCGGCTCTCGCCAGTAGCGCCATCGCCCAGTCTACCAGCGCGGAACTCGGGTCGCGCATCATCGTCACTGCCCGCTCGAAATGCTGATCCGCTTCGCGCCAGAGACGAACCGCATCCTCATACCCTTGCAACACCCGCCCCGAGGCGACGGCCTCTTCGCCTAGGTAGTTCGCCCACCGCAGCTCTGTCTCGGCGGTCCGTTCGCTTTTCGCGTCAAACTCCGCCAGCCAGCCGCGGCTCTCTTTCCAGATCGCGCTGGCGCGCGCCAGATCGACGGGCGCGAGGACCCTGCCGAGATCGTGGAAAGCGGCCACGAGCGGCAGGAGAACATCGCCTTTATCCCCGTGTGCGGCCTTGGTCTCCCGGCCAGTTCGAATCGCCTCTTCGATCAATTTTTCGCCGTCAGCCGGGTTGATCGCGTAAATCCCGACCGCCATCTTGTTCAGGACTTGGGCGCGGTTCACGCGTGCCACCCCAAACGCCGGATTGAGTTGGAGCGCCGCTTTGAACTGGGTGTCAGCCTTCGCCCAGATCAGATACGCCCCCGAGGGATCGCTATCCTCCATCAGGTTCGCCCTGATTTGGATGGCCCGCCCCCACTCCTGAAGATCGTCCGCATCCAACGCCACCTTCTGCCCGGCGGCCGCAAAGCGCTGATCCGCCTCCTCCAGCAGACGCCGCGCGTACAGGGGCTTTCTGGTCGTCACCTGTACGGCGTGCTCGACCAAAGCGTAGGGCCAAGCGGTCCCGGCATCCTTCCAATCGGGAGAGATGCGCTCGACCTCGGCGTAGTGGGCGTAAACGGCCTGCCAGATCGGCTCGGCCTCGTCCCCGCCTCTCTTTCCGACCGCGCGGGCCTCGCGTCGAAGGCTGTGTGCATAATTGTCCGCCGTTTGGGCCTGGGGGCTGAGCCGCAACGACGTTTGAAAGTGCGTGTACGCTTCATGCCACAGGGCCCGTGCTGCCCGCAGGTCGGATTGAGCGACCGCGTCGGCCTTCCGCGCCAGGGCTAGCCCGAGAGTCCGCAGGCCATGAGGGGCTTCCGAGCGCGCGGCCAGGCGAGCCGAGCCGATCGCCGAATCAAAAAGTATCAGCGCCTCGGGTAAATCGGTCGCGGTGACCGCCTCCGCCTCGTGCATTCGCATCACGCTGAGGTTCATCAGCACCTTCAAGTTCTTGGGGTCGTGCTCCGCTGCCCGCCGCATGAGCGGGAGGGCGCGGAGCCACAGGCTCCGCGCCGCCGCCAGATCGCGCCTTGCCGTGAGCCGCGCCCGTTCATCGAGCGAGGTTGCCCACGCGTAAGCAGCCTCCACGTACTTGGGGTCCGCCGCGAGCGACTGCTCGAACCTGCGGTCCGATTCCTCCCAGAATGCGATCGCCTTGGCCCAATCGCTGTCCGCCTGCCATTGACCCAGATCGGCAAGTTGGATCCCCCAGTTCATCGCCGCGTTGGCTTTGTCGGGCTTGATCTCCAAAGCGCGTTGATAGCACCGCACCGCCTCGGCGCAAAGTCGCATCGCTGCGGCGAGGTCCGTCCGCTTCACCGCCTTGGCCTCCGCGGCAAACGCGTTTCCCATATTGTTCGCCGCCCCGTGGTGATCCGGAAAACGATCGAGCGTCACCTGAAACTTCGCCCGGGCCTTCGCCAGCAGCGTGCAGGCGAGCGCCCGGTCGCGGTCGGATATGGCGTCCGCCAGCTCTTGATACAGCATGCCGTCCATATTGAGCGGATTGGGTTTCGTGGGGTCGATCGCCGCCGCTCTGGCATACGCTTGCTCCACTCGGGCCGCGATCTTCAGCGCCTCTTTGATATCGCTCGGTGCGAGAGCCACTGCCTCCTCATGCCCCAACATGGCAAGATCGTGGGCGGCGTGGTAATCGCGGGGATCCGCCGCCAACTGGCGCTCCAACACGGCCCCCGCTTCCCTCCATTTGGCGCGCGCCGTCCCCAGATTGTTCGGGACGTTTTTGCGCGCGTTCTCCGCCAGCACCTCCGCAAGGTCCCGTGCGGCGACCGACTGCTTGGTCATGGCAACGGACACCCCTCCGGCAGCCGTAGCCGTATTTTCCGGAGTGGCGCAGCCGGGGTGAAAAAGCGCCGCCGCGCCCGCTCCGATAGTGAGCAGGAAAAGGCGCGTGCGGATCGTACGCAGCGCCACGGCAGGTCGGTAAGGGAGAAATCGCATCGAAAAACGGCGCATCGATAAGGCTGGAGCCGGTCCCGCCACTCAACCCCGTTTAAACCGGGGAGGAAGAAGTTTCGGAGACAGAACCGTTTGCCTCGTTTCTACTAGGAGCTGGCCTACCGCTTATCACGTAGACCACCTCCTGCCTCATGCGCCGACTCATAGCCTGTTTTTGCCTATCTTTGCTCTGCGCCGCTCTCCACGCTGCGGACCAACGTCCCGCCGTCGTGAAAGCGGCGCCGCCGATCTTTCCGCCCTGGCTCCGCGGACCGGAGCTGAGCGAAGGCGAAGTCATGATCTCTTTCGTAGTCACAAAAGAGGGCAAGACCACGGACGTGACTGCGACCAAATCGCCGCATCCCCTGCTCAGCCAGGCGGCCATCAGCGCGGTGAAGCAGTGGACCTTTCGCCCTGGGCGTAAAGACGGCGTGCCCGTCGCCATGCGCATGATGGTACCCGTCGTGTTCCTCCTGGAGGGCTTCTTGGGCGAGAAGTTCCTCTCGGGAGAGTTCACCTGCTTGAACGCCGCCGAAGGCCGTGAATTGCCGCCGCTGATCGGCCACGCCTCGCCCGTATATCCGGGCAAGCACTGGCGCGGAAATGTCGAGGGCACGGTGACGGCCGAGTTTACGATCACCGCCGAGGGCAAGACCTCCGATCTCAAAATCCTGTCGGCTTCGCACCCGGAATTTGCCGAGAGCGTGACCAAATTCGTCGCATCTTTCCGCTTCGCGATGGATCCCACTTACGTGGGAAATCCGCGAGTCGCGCTTGATCTAAAATTCATATCGCCCGGCACGCTGGCGAAAATGCCCCCGGTCAAACCCAAGAAATCCGGCTTCGAAAACTGAGGGGCCCGCCGTGGGCTTCTCCTCCCCTCACGGCCGCGCATTATTCATCAAAAACTCCACCACCGGCGTCGGGTCCTCCAAACTGTGCGGGTGATGCTTCCCGCCCGGCTTCATGATCACCTGGATCGGCGCGCCCGCCTCCTTGTACCGCTTCTCGATCACGCCCATGTTCTCAGCATACGGCACGACTTCGTCCGAGTCGCCGCACACCGCGATGATCGGGATTTTCGAACCCGCGAGCATTCCGATCCGGTTGATCGGATTGCCCTTGAAATTCTCCATCGCCGCCTCCGTCACCCCATAGGCCTCCAGCGCCTCCGCCCACTGCTTCGGGGCATTCTTCTTCGGCCAGCTGTTCAGGTCCACGACCGGCGCATCGAGATAAAGCGCCGCCACCCGCGTCGGGTGCGTCGCTGCAAAGTTCAGCGCGTACAATCCCCCCCGGCTGAAGCCCTCCAGCACCACGCGCTTCGACAGCCCCGCATGGATCACGAGATGCGCGTAAAGCTCGTTGAAGAGCGCCATTGCCTTCGGAGAGCCATAGAGATTCTGCGCATTGATGTACGCCACGTGCCAGCCCTTCGCGAGCAGCGCGAGATCCACCTGCGGCTGGTGGTCGAAGAACTCCGTCCGCCAGATCCAAGGCTTCCCCGGCGCCGCATCCTTCGGGATCACCAGCACGCACGGCCGCTTCGCCCAGTAAAAGTCGATCCGCTCGTAGCCGTTCCATTCCGACCGCTTCGCCGGCGGATCGGGCGGCTCCGCTGCTGCTGGCGCCGCTTTCGGGGCGCCCTGCGCCATCGCCAGCGATGCCATCATCGCGCCCGCCACCAGTGCCGCCATCCATCGACAGGGGTTCATCGGCCCTAAGTTTCGCTACCTCCCCGCTTTCGCAAGTAAGAAGGCGTTTGCGCCTCCCCGCGCTTTCGTCTTCCGCCCCGCGCCTTTCGATCTTCAACTCGTCCCCGATGGCCAAGGTCTACTTCTATTACTCCGCGATGAACGCGGGCAAAAGCACGGTGCTCCTCCAGTCGAGCTACAACTACCGCGAGCGCGGCCTGCGCACCCTCCTCTTCACGCCGTCGATCGACAATCGCTACGGCACCGGCCGCATCGAGTCCCGCATCGGCCTCCGCTCCAGCGCCATCTCCCTCGATTCCATCGATAATCTTCTTGCCCGCGTGCAGGCCGAGCACACCAGCCAGCCCGTCGCCTGCGTCCTCGTCGACGAGGCCCAGTTCCTCACCCCCGAGCAGGTCTGGCAGCTCAGCGACATCGCCGATACCCTCGATATCCCCGTCCTCTGCTACGGCCTCCGCACCGATTTTCAAGGCAAGCTCTTTCCCGGCAGCGCCACGCTCCTCGGCATCGCCGACGACCTCTCCGAGCTCAAGACCATCTGCCACTGCGGCCGTAAGGCCACGATGAATCTCCGCGTCGGCAAGGATGGCCTCGCCGTCCGCGAAGGCGCCCAGGTCGAGATCGGCGGCAACGACCGCTACGTCGCCATGTGCCGCCGCCATTTCAAAGACGCCCTCGCCGGCAAACCCATCGCCCAGCTCCCCACCCACCCCACCGGCCACACCGCCAGCCCGTTCCCGAAAGCCTCTTCCTGACCGCCCGCCGCTGGGCCTCAGGTGTGTTTTCAAAATGGTCTGTCATTCTGAGCGCAGCGAAGAATCCACGGGAACGAACATCCTCCCA
>JAZKEV010000446.1:0-3078 GCA_040386765.1 Verrucomicrobiota bacterium
CCGAGACGGTCGAGGTGGTAGTCGACGCCGGTGGGTGATGCGTTGCGGGCGGCCGGCGGAATCGAGCAGGAGATTGCCGGCGGCGTCCTGGCGGAAGGTGCGGCGGATGTCGTTTTGCACACCCGCGCCCTCGTCTGCAGTGCGCTCGAAACGCACGCCGCTGACCAGCCAGAGGCGGTTGTCGAGGAGGCGGACGTCGTTGCGCACGTAGGCGGCGGTGATGGTCTCCTCGATTTCCTTGGTGGCGTTGGCGGAGTTGACGTGGGCGGCAGTCTGATCGAGGACGAACCAGCCGGGATTGGCGTCGTAGAGAGCCTTGAGCTTGGACGTGCTGAGGAAGCTGATACGCACGGGCTCGCCGCGGACATCGGTGAAGCGGTCGAGCGAGGAGAAGTCGGTCGCGATGAGATCGTAGTTGCCGGCGATTCGCGCAGCGGCGCCACCGGGCGGGGTGAACGTCCAGCTCTTGCCGCCGGCGACGATGCTATTGCGCTTCCGGTTGACCGCGAGGCCGGTGCGGAACGAGAGCGGAAACGCGGCGGCGGATTCGCGCCGGACGTTGATGCCGCCGCGGATCACACTGTCATCGATAAGCTGCGCCGCACTCGTCGCGGTGTTTACGGTGTGCTGGCGGCCGTCGTAGATATCGACGGGAGCGCCAGTGCGCGAGAATGCGGTGGTGGCGCCGGCGGGGGTATAGTCGGGGTTGGTGAAATCCTGGCGAAGGACGAGGTTGGTGAGATTGGCGCTGAGGCTGCCGAAGAAGCCATCCTCGAGATCGGAGAACTTGAAGCGCGACTTGGAATAACTGGCACTCGTATCCAGATGCCAATGACGGCCGCTGTAGCGGTGGCTGAGCGAGACGAGGAGGAGGCGCTTATCCTGGTTGTTGCCGGAGGGGGACATCGTCGCGGAGCCGACGCCGGTGGCGGCTCCCTGCGTAAAGTTTGCGTCGCCGGTAGCGCCGGCGCCAAACGTGGCGACGACCGGGAACTGGCGCGTGAAGATATCCTGCGTCGAAAACGAAGCGGACGCGCTGAAGAGATGGTCGCTCAACTTCCAATCGATCTTGGCGGCGGCCAGCAGCTTCTCCTCGCCGAAGGGCAGCGGGTTGATGTTGTCGGCGGTTTTGACGCCGCGGACTTTGTCCCACGAGGGGCGGCGGAAATCCCAATCGGTGTAGCGATTGGAGTAGCCGAGTGAAAACGAGAGGCCGGTGGTGGCGTTGAGCGGATGGAGGTAGGAGAGGTTGAACGCGGGGTTGATGCGGCGCATGTCCGACTTCGCGTCGGGGCCGTGGCTGCGGCCGAAGAGATCGCCGAGCCCGCTGTTGTGGTAGCCATCGCGCGTGGTGGCGGTGGCGAAAGTGCTGTAGGTGAGGAGCGGTTGCTTGCGGCTGAAGGCGCTCTTGCTGATCAGGTTTATGCTGCCGCCGACCGCGTTGGCGGGCATGTCGGGCGTGGGGACTTTGCTGACCTCGATGCGGTCGATGTTGCCCGTGGCCGCGAGGCCGAGGTCGACGGAGCGGCCGGAGATGCCGGAGGTGGCGACCTCAGCGCCATCGGTGGTGACGACGGTGCCGCTCGACGGCATGCCGCGCACGGAGGCGAACGAAGGCGACTGCGGATTGAGATCCTGCGCGATGCCGGGAATCGATTTGAGAAACTCGCCGACGTTGCCCTCGCCCATGTCGGTCTCGATCGCGACGACGTTCTTGATGTTGGGGGCGTTCTTGCGCTCATGCAGCGCGATCGCCTGCGCCGTGAGCTCGCTGGCCTGCACGGTGAATTTGTCAAGGAGGAGCACGCCGTCGCCCGCTGCGCGCGCAGGGGCGTCGGGATCGCCGAGACGGAGCTCGAAATCCTGACGAATGCGCGTGCCTGGGGTGATGGCGACCGTGGCGGTCTGGGGCGTCATGCCCGCGAACGCAGCGGTGACGCGCGCCTCGCCCACGGGCACCTCGGAGAAGCGAAACGCGCCGTTTTCGTCGGTGGCGGTTTCGAGCGTGGTGCCGGCGATGGTGACGTTGGCGTTGTTAAGATAACTGCCGCTGCTGGCGTTGAGCACGCGGCCCTCGAGCGAACCGCTGGGGCGGGCCGTGGATTGAGCACGGAGCGAGACGGCGACGGTGAGCAGGAAAAACGGGAGTGCGAAGCGCAGCCCCGTGGCAGTCAGAAGCGGAAACGGTAAAAGCATGGCGGGGCGGCGAAGGGGGCGCCGTGGCCTCTTAGCTTTCCGGAGGTGGGGGATGCTGCAATGGGAGGCATCCTGGCAAAAAAAAGAGCACGCTGACCGCAGGGCGGTCGGGCGTGCTCGGGGCTCGGGCGAGAGCGCTCTGACTTACATCGCGTGAATGGCGCTCTTGCTGACGGCGAGGCCGGCTTCTTTCACGGCTTCGCTCATGGTCGGGTGCGCGTGGACCGTGCGGCCGAGGTCTTCAGCGCTGCCACCGTATTCCATGTGGGTGACGACTTCGCTAATGAGCTCGCCGGCGTTGTGGCCGAGGATCTGGGCACCGAGGATCTTGTCGGTCTTGGCGTCGGCGATGATCTTCACGTAGCCATCGACCGCGGCGGCGGCGATGGCACGGCCATTGGCGCCGAAGTTGAATTTACCGACATTGATCGCGAGACCCTTGGCCTTGGCAGCGTCTTCGCCGAGGCCCACGCTGGCGACCTCGGGGCTCGTGTAGATGATGCCGGGCATGAGGTCCCAGTTGATGTGGCCGTGCTTGCCGGCGATCCACTCCGCGACGGCGGCGCCGTCTTCCTCGGCCTTGTGGGCGAGCATCGGGCCGGCGACGACATCGCCGATTGCCCAGATGCCGGCGATATTGGTGCGGAGGTGGTCATCAACCTTCACGCGCTTCTTCTCGTCGAGCTGCACGCCGGCCTTGTCGAGGCCGAGGCTGTCGGTGAAGGGGCGGCGGCCGACGGAGACGAGCACCTTGTCGGCGGGGAACTCGAGCTTCTTGCCGTCGCGCTCGGCGGTGACGACGCCATTGGCGAAGCCGGTGACCTTGGCGTTAACCTCGATCGTGAGGCCCTGCTTCTGCAGGATGCGGGTGAAATTGCGGAC
>JAZKEV010000447.1:0-5116 GCA_040386765.1 Verrucomicrobiota bacterium
CGGTGGTCTGGAGCGCCGTACCGCGGAGAATCAGCGAACTAGTGGCGCCGAGGTTGGCGGCGGAGGAGATGACGATGTTGCCCGCTGCGACATCCCATGTGCCGGCGAAGGGGCTGGTGCCCGAGAGCGTGAAGCTGGTGGGGCCGGTTTTAAGAATCGTGCCACCGCCGCTGACGGCGCCCGAGAGGGTGCCATCGCGCACCTCGAGCGTGCCGGCTGCGACATTGGTGGCGCCGGTGTAGGAAACAGGGCCGGTCAGAGCGAGCGTGCCGGGGCCGTATTTGTTGATGCCGCCGCCGCCGGTCACGGCGGCGGAGACGTTGAGCTTGGAGTTCGTGTCGATGGTGAAGTCCGTGTTGGGGTTTAGATCGGAGCGGAGATCGACGCGGCCGCTGATCGTCGGGTTCGAGCTCGCCGCCACCGTGACCGTGGTGTTGTTGCCGAAGGAAAACTTGGAACCGGTGGTAGCGCTGGCCGTGCCGCCATTGGTACTCATGTTGCCAGAGCCGGTGAAATTGTAAGCGATACCCCAACCTTGATCGGCGTTGGCGGAGTTGATGAGACTGCCCTGCCCGCCGATGGTGATCCCGTTTACCTTTTCGCCGGTCAGGTAGCCGAGTACGTTGGGGTTATTCAGGTAAACGGTGCCGGAGCTGATCGTAATATTTCCGCGGAGGGTGCCGACGCCGTTGTTGGGCGAGTGGTACTCGTTGATCAGGCTGAGCGCGCCGCCATTGACGATCGTGGTGCCGGTGTAGGTGTTGATCGCGCGAAGCTCCAGATTGCCGCCTCCTATTTTGGTAATGCCCGCGCCCGGTGTAAGGGATTCGGTCAGAGCTGCGTGCATGGCAAGCGTACCCATGGTCGAGACGTCCAAGACGATATTGGAGTATCCATCGTCGGTGCGCAGATCGACGCGGCCATAGACGCGGACGGTGGTGTTGAAAGGATTTATGAGCCGCAGAGCGGAGGCTCCGCCATAGTTGCCCAGCGTGAAATAGGAAGGAGAGCTGGCGGTATTGTTGGCCACGTCGTTGTGGCCGTTGTTCGAGCTCATTAATCCGCCGGCATTGGAGAAAGTGTAACGCACCCCCCAGCCCTGATCGCCCGTGGCGGTGTTGTAGAAAGTGCCGCCGTCGGAGTAGATACTATCCACTTTTTCACCTTCCCGCCAGCCAAGGGCGTTGATGGTGGAGGTGATGAGGCCTTGATTGTTATATATGGTGATATTTCCACGGATCGTACCGGCACCGATGGAGTTGTTGCCGCCGGCAAGTTCAAGTATGCCCGCAGCGATGGTCGTGGTCCCCGAATAGGCATTGGTGCCTTCGATGCGGATGATGCCGGTGCCGAATTTATACAGCGAATGCGTTCCGCCGATGAACCCGGTGAACCGCGCGGGAGCGACGTTGTTGGGGAAGTTGGCGTTGAAAGAGACCTGGCCGGCACCTGTCGAGCTGCCGCCGGTCGCCTGTCCGGACGTGAAAGTGAACTGGGCCTGCAGTGGGCCGCAGGCGATGAGCGGCGCCAGAAGCGCCGGGAGAAGGCGGAGTGAGAGGGTGGGGATGGACATGGTGAAAAGTGGGTCGCGAGAGCGGAAGGAGGCGGGTGTGAAGCCATCCAGATGCAGGTGGCCGGTGGCCCACAAATGAGCAGAACCCGTAAAACTACGGGGCCGGGTGGCTTGAGCGGCGTGGAGGCGCGCGGCGGAGTGCAGGCATGTCCGAACCACGTGCGCCTTCGCCCCGGCTGCGGCTGGCGTGCCTGCTCGCGCTGGCCGTGGCGCTGCTGGGCGGGCTCATGCTGGGCGTGGCGGGCGACCGGAAGGGCATGCGCGCACTACCGGACGAGGCGGGACGCTCGACCGTGGAGGTGCTGGAGGATCCGTTGGCGGCGTTCAGCTTTGCGGAGGTGCGGGAGAAGCTGGCAGCGGGGTGGCGGGCGTGGGATGACCGTGGCTATGTACGGGCGGGGTCTGGCGAGGCGGTGTGGGTGCGGGTGACCTTGCGCAATCCGGGCGCTACGACCCTCCGCGGCGTGCTGGCGGATTCGGAATACTACACGGATCGCATCGACCTGTGGCTAAAGGAGCCGGGCACGGAGCGATGGAAGCAGGAGCGCGCGGGCGAGGCCGTGCCGGCGCGGGAGAAGGCGCTGTGGGGGCGCGATGCGGCTTTCTTTGTGGACGTTCCGGCGCAGGGCGAGACGACCGCGTACCTGCGACTGGAGGATCATTTCGGAGTGTGGTTGCGGCCGGTGTGGTGGCCGGAAGCGAGGACCTTTCTCGCCGCGCAGCTGCGCGATACCGTGGCGGAGACGTGCTACTTCGGGATACTGCTCGCGCTGCTGGTCTACAATGGCGTGCTGTGGGCGCGGCTGCGGTTTGCGGACATCGGTCACTATCTCGGCTATCTGGCTTCGGGAGCGGCCTTCATGTTCATGTGGCGCGCGCAGCATCCACTGGTGGGGTGGGCGGCAGGCTCGCCGCTCATGGAGACGCCCCTGACGGTGGCGCTGGCGGCGAGCGGATTTTTTCTCGCGCGATTTGGAAGGGTATTTCTCGAACTGGAGGCGCGCGTGCGCTGGGCGGAGCGAGCGGCGCGAATGATGGGGCTGCTCATGGCGATCCTCGCGGTGGGCGCGCTCGCGATCCCATGGATGAACGGCACGATCTGGCTCCACTTCGCGGTGGGCGGAGTGGCGCTGACGCATGCGGTGCTGCTCGCGGGCGCGATCGCGGCGTGGCGGGCGGGGGCATATCATGCGCCGTACTTCGTGGGGTCCTTCGGGCTGCTGCTGGCGGGTGTGCTGCCGGCGGCGATCATCTGGCTGCTGGCGGTGCCGCTGGGGATCTCGGCGATGGCGATGATGCTCGGCTCGGCGCTGGAGATGCTGCTGCTCTCGCTGGCGATCGCGGATCGCTTTGCGCGGATGCAGCAGGAGAAAATCGCGGCGCAGGAACGGGCTGTCACGGAGGCGGAGGAGCGGCGCATCGTGCAGGAAGCTTATGCCGACGAGCTGGAACACGAAGTGCGCGAGCGCACGCGGGAGCTCGTGGGGGCCAATGCGGACAAGGACCGCATGATCGCCGTACTCGGCCACGATCTGCGCAGCCCGCTGACCTCGCTAACGCTGGCGGCGGAGCAGGAGGCGGGCGTCACGGCGCGCGAGAGGGTGGCGCGTAGTTTTGCCCTGGATACCGCGCAGACGGGGCGGGCGTTGCTCCTGCTGCTGGAAGACGTGGTGCTCTGGGCGAGGCTCCGTGCCGGCGCAGTGCAAACGGTAGAGCATGCGGCGGCGAGCGTGGCAGTGCCGGCGGTGGAGCTGCATCGCGGAGGGGCGGAGCGGCGCGGGGTGAACCTGCGGGTGGAGGTCGACGATGGCCTGCGGGTGCGGACGGACCTCGTGCTCGCGCAGACGCTCGTGCGCAACCTCGTGTCGAATGCGGTGAAGCTGGCGCGAAGCCAGGTGAGCGTGACGGTCGAGCAGGGCTGCGACGCAGTCGCGCCGGTTCGGGTGACCGTACGCGACGACGGGCCGGGATTGCCTCCAGCAGTGGCCGAGCGGCTGCGCGAATGGCCGGAGGAATCGCGGCACACCAGCAACCCGTGGGGAGCGCGCAGCGGCCTCGGGCTGAGGCTGTGCGTGGAGATCGCGCAGGCGATGGGGACGCGGCTGGAAGTGGCGGCGCCGGGCACGTCTGGCACCGAGATTTCGTTTACCTTGCCCCGGGCGTGCGATTAGTAATCGCGCGAATGTCGTCCGCGCGTTCGTTTTCCTGGCTGCCTCTCGGGGCGATGCTCGCCCTTGCGACGGTGACGATGGGCTGGCTGCTGCTGGATTTTGCGGGACGGCACACGGGGATGCAGCCTTTGGACCGCGTGGCGGGTGCGCGGGTGGAGGTACTGGAAGATAGCCTCGGGCGGAAGCTGCTCGTATCGGCGGAGGTGGCCGCGCTCCCTGCGACGGCGTGGAAGGTGTGGGGCTCGAGTGGGTTTGCGTCGGGCCCGGCGCCCGTGGTTATCTGGGCGCGGGTGACGGTGCCCAATGCTTCGGACGCGGCGGTCTCCGGCATGCTGAGCGACGTGGTGCGCTATGCGGACCGCGTGGATCTCTTCATGCCCGGCGAGAGGCGGGGCGAGTGGACGCACCAGCGCTCCGGGGAATGGACGCCGATGGACGAGAAGGCGCTGTGGGGGCGCGAGACGGCGTTTCCGCTGACGGTGCCGGCGCAAAGCGCGCGCACCGTTTATTTGCGCTATGAGGATCCGATGGCGGTGTGGCTGGAGCTGGCGTGGTGGCCGGACGGGCGGATGTTTCACGCGGCGATGCTGCGCGACCTGATCGCGGAGGGCTGCTATTTCGGACTGCTGCTCGCGCTCCTCTTCTACAACGCGGTGGTGTGGGTGCGCACCCGGTTCGCGCACTCGGGCTACTACCTGCTCTATCTCGGGGGCTTCATCGTGTATCTCTTCGGCACGCGGAGCGGATTCGCGGCGCTCGGCTGGGCGTTCGGTTCGCCCTGGATGGAAATGGCTGGCACGGTGGCGCTGCCGTTGAGCGGCGCGTGCCTGGCGGAGTTTATGCGCCGGTTTCTCGAGCTGCCCGAGCGCTTGCGCGGCGCGGACCGGATGGTGGTGGTCGCACGCACGCTGATGCTGGTGCTGGCCGGCGCGGCACTGATCGCGCCGCTCACGGGCCATGCCGGCTGGCTCAATGCCATCGTGCTTGGGAGCACGGCGACGCATGCGCTGCTGCTGGTCGCCGCCCTCGCAGTGTGGCGCGCGGGAGCGTGGCAGGGGCGGTATTTCGTGCTGGCGTTTGGGTCGCTGTTTGCGGGCGTGATGCCCGCGACCGTGTTGATCAACTTTCTTCCGCTCGAGGAGGCGTGCCGGCTCGTGATGGTGGGCGCGGCGCTCGAGATGCTGATTCTCTCGCTGGCGATCGCGGATCGGTTTGCCCGGCTGCAACAGGAGAAACTCGCGGCGCAGGAGCGAGCCGTGGCCGAGGCGGAGCAGCGACGCGTGATCCAGGAAGCCTACGCGGATGAGCTGGAGCACGAGGTGCGCGAGCGCACGCGCGAGCTGGCGAAGGCGAATGCGGACAAGGACCGGAT
>JAZKEV010000448.1:0-4415 GCA_040386765.1 Verrucomicrobiota bacterium
CAGCTCCGGGGCGCTGGCCTGCATGCGGCAGGCCATCTCGTAGGCGGCGATGCGGGTGTGGATCTCGGCATCGCCGGTGGCGACGGCGCGCTTGAGATTGAGGTCTCGGATGGCATCGACGGTCTGGCGCTGTTTCGTCTCGGTGATGCCCTTGGGATTGGAGAGATTGAGGATGGGGTCGCCGCTGCCGCGGAGCGGGACGCCCTGATGCGTGGTGGGGAGGAAGCCGGAGCCCCAATTGACCGCGCCGCCGCGGGGGCCGCGCGGGCCGGACTGGAGGACGACGAAGCCGGGGAGATCCTGGCTCTCGCTGCCGAGGCCGTAGTTGACCCATGAGCCCATGCTGGGGCGGCCGAACTGGCCGGAGCCGGTATTCATGAAAAGTTTGGCGGGCGCGTGATTGAAGAGCGTCGCCTGGCAGGACTTCACGATGGAGATATCGTCGACGATCTTCGCGGTGTGTGGGAAGAGATCGGAAACCCAGGCGCCGCTCTTGCCGTGCTGCGCGAACTGGCGGCGCGTGCCGAGGAGCTTGGTGCCGTGGCTGCTATCCATGAAGGCGAAGCGCTTGCCCTCGATGAAGGATTGCGGGATCGGCTGGTTGTTCAGCTCGATGAGCTTCGGCTTGTAGTCGAAGAGCTCGAGCTGGCTGGGGCCGCCGGCCATGAAAAGATAGATGACGTTCTTGGCGCGCGGGGCGTGGTGGAGGATGCGGCCGGGCGTGAGCGGGGCGGCGGTGGCGGTGCCGGCGCCGAGGAGATTTTGCCGGTTGAGCATCGACGCGAGGGCGATGCCGCCGAGGCCCATGCCGCAGCGGCTGAAGAAGTGGCGGCGAGTGAGGGCGGCGAGATCGGGCGCGGGAGAGTGGGCGGAGAACATGGGCGAGGGCGGCGGAGGCGGCGAGAGGGAAGGCGGCGGAGGCGGCGGATGTGGCGGCGGAGTGAGAGGGCGGAGGCGAGAGCGAGATGGAAGCGGCGGGCGGAGACGGATGCGGAGGTGGAAGGGCGAGGTGCCGGAGTGGGAGGGCGGTGCGTCCCGCCGCTCACGCGGCGGGCTACCGGAGGGGAAGCGCGCTATTCGCGGGTGATGGTTTCGTCGAGGTTCAGGAGGACGCGGGCGACGATGGTCCAGGCTTCGTTGCGACGGGTCGCGTCGTCGCCGGTGGCGGCGGCGAGCTGTTGCTCGTAAACGGCGACAAGACGGGCGGTCTCATCGGCGGCGGGGGGGCGGCTCAGGCAGAGTTGGAAGGCGTAGCGGATCTGCGCGGGCACGTCGCCCTTGGCTTCGGCTTGAACGCGTTTCGCGAGCGCGCCGGCGAACTCATAGAATTGCTCGTCGTTGAGGAGGGTGAGGGCCTGGAGGGGCGTATTGGAGCGGAGGCGGCGGGTGCAGGCGGTGAAGCCATCGGGCGCATCGAAGACGGCGAAGGCGGGGTGCGGCGTGGCGCGCCAGAGGTGGGTGTAGAGACCGCGGCGGTAGCGGTCCTCGCCCTTGCTGGCGGTCCAGTCGCGCTTGCTTTGGCCGAGCGTCATGACGCCGGCGGGCTGCGGGGGGAAGACCGGCGGGCCGCCGAGCTTGGGCGCGAGCAGGCCGCTCGAGGCGAGCGCGACATCGCGGACAACCTCGGCATCGAGGCGGAGGCGGGTCTGGCGGGCGAGGAGCTTGTTGAGCGGGTCGCTGAGATCGAGATCGGGGCGGACGTTGGAGGACTGGCGATACGTCGCGGAGGTGACGATGAGGCGGTGCATGGCCTTCATGCTCCACTTCTGGGCGACGAGCTCGGTGGCGAGCCAGTCGAGCAGCTCGGGGTGGGTGGGCGGCTCGCCCTGGGTGCCGAAGTCATTCTCGGTTTCCACGATGCCGCGGCCGAAGTACTGCTGCCATATCCGGTTTACGAATACGCGGGCGGTGAGGGGATTGGCGGGGTCGACGGTCCAGCGCGCGAGGTCGAGGCGGTTGGGCTGCTGCGCGGCCTTGAGCGGGGGGAGGACGGCGAGGGTGCCGGGGGTGACGTTCTCGCCCTTGCGGGTGAAGTCGCCCTTGATGAAGAGGAAGCTCTCGCGGGGCTTGGGCAGCTCGGACATTACCAGCGTGGTGACGGGCTTGCGCATGTTGCCCTCGAGCGTGGTGAGGGCTTTGTTGCGCGTCTTGAACTCCTCGGTGGCCTCGGGGTAGAGCGCGTAGATGGCGCGCTTCTGGGCGAGGGTCATTTGGCCCCACGGGACCTTGACGGCTTCGCGGGCGGTGGCGCTGCGGAATTTATTGATGGCGACCTTGTCGAGCGTGGCGATCCACGTGCTGACGGCGTTGCCGTTGGTATTGAGGAAGCGCTCGAGCTCACCGCGCTGCTCGTCGAGCTCGGCCTTGGCGGCATCGCCGGAAAGTTTTTCGTCGGGAAACTCCATCGCGGCGCCGGGGGTGGTCTTGCCGTGGCCATCCTCGACCGTGTTATTGAAGAAGGCGTAGAACTGGAAGTACTCCTTCTGCTTGATCGGGTCGAACTTGTGGTCGTGGCACTGCGCGCAGGCGACGGTGAGGCCGAGGAAGCCGGTGCTGTAGGTGTTAACGCGGTCCATCACGGCCTCGATGCGGAACTGCTCGGGGTCGATGCCGCCTTCCTGATTAATCTGGGTGTTGCGGTTGAAGCCGGTGGCGACCTTTTGCTCGAGGGTGGGATTGGCGAGGAGATCGCCGGCGAGCTGCTCGATGACAAACTGGTCGAAGGGCTGGTCGCGGTTGAGGGCGGTGACGACCCAGTCGCGGTATTTCCAGATCTGGCGCGGGGCATCGATGCTGTAGCCGTTGGAGTCGGAGTAGCGGGCGATATCGAGCCACGGGCGGGCCCAGCGCTCGCCATAATGCGGGGAGGCGAGCAGGCGCTCGACGGCGCTCTCGTAAGCCTTGGGCGACTTGTCGGCGAGAAAGGCGCTGACCTCGGCGGGGGTGGGCGGGAGGCCGGTGAGATCGAGGCTGGCCCGGCGGAGGAGCGTCACGCGATCGGCCTCGGGCGAGGGGGCGATGTTTTCCTTTTCGAGGCGGGCGAGACTGAAGTTATCGATGGCGTTGCGCGGCCAGTCGGCGCGCTTCACAGCGGGGGCCTCGGCGTGCTTCGGGGCGACGAAAGACCAGTGGACGAAGCGGCCCGGTTCTTCCTGCGCGGGGCCGACGGCGCCGTCGGTGATCCACGCGCGGAGCGTGGCGACCTGCTCGGGGGTGAGCGCGGGCTTCTTATAGGGCATCTGCGGGATGTCCTCGTGCGGGCCGACGACGACCTGCACGAGCAGGCTGTCGTTGGGGCGGCCGGGCTTCACGAGGGGGCCGCTATCGCCGCCGACCTGGACGGCTTCGGCGGTATCGACGCGCAGGCCCGCCTCCTCTTTCTCGGCGCCGTGGCAGCGCACGCAATGCTGCGTGAGGATGGGCTTTACGTCGCGCACGTAGTCGACCTTCGCGGTGGCGGCAGCGAGGGAGGTGACGGAAGTGGCAAGGGTACCGGCGACGAGCGCGGACAACGTCCAGAGGGTCATCGCCGCCAAGGAAACACCTGTGGAGCGAAACCGCAGGAAAAAAGTGACGGGGACGGACGGATTTTAGCGCAACGGTTGCGTAGAGGGGCGGGGCTGGGCGCGGAGGAAGTGAGGTGGGGAAGGCGCGGAGGGAGGGCGCGGAGGAGGCGAGGGCGTAACTTGCTCGGCGAGCGGGGGCCGGGAGTGGAGGGCGGACTGTGCGGCTATACCTGATGCTCGGTTGGAGGCGCTGTGCCCTCACCACGCGGGATGCGAGGTGCGCCATAGCCCGCGCCGGTGGGGCACCGCGCCTCCATTGGCAAAGGCTTCGGATTCCGCCTGAAGGCGGGACTACAAACCAAACCAGACTACCGATGAGGGCAGTCTTACTTTTTCTTCTTCTTTTTGGCCGCGTTGGGCTCCGACTTGGTGGCGACTTGAGGGCGGGCCTCGGGCTGGGCGGCGAGGAGGGCGCGGAGGCGGGCGGTGACCTCGGGCTGGGAGGCGGCGAGGTTCTTTGTCTCCAATGGATCGGCTTGGTAATCGTAGAGTTCGAGCTCGGCGGTGGCGGGGGCGGCGCCGGGCTTCTTCCACTCGACGAGGCGGTGGCGCTCGGTGCGGACGGCGAGGCCAAGGAGATTGCCGGAGCCAGTGGCCGAACCGGGGCGCGGGTAGGCGTGGAAGATCGCGTCCTTCGACGGGGCTTTGGGATCGCGGAGGGTGGCGACAAAAGACCGGCCATCGAGTGCGGGCGTGGTGATAGGCGAGGGGAGGCCCGCGAGGGCGACGAGGGTGGGATAGAGGTCGACGGTCTCGAAAAGCGCGCGCGTGCGGCTGCCAGCCTGGGTGACGCCGGGGGCGCGGATCACGACCGGGTTTTTCCAGCTCCTTCAGGATGTCGCGGATCGT
>JAZKEV010000448.1:4425-11628 GCA_040386765.1 Verrucomicrobiota bacterium
CGCCGAGATGCCAGCCGTGGTCGCCCCAGAGGACGACGATGGTATTGGGCGCGAGCTTGGTGCGCTCGAGCGTGTCGAGCACGCGGCCGACTTGGGCATCCATATAACTCGTGGCGGCATAGTAGCCGTGGATCAGCTCACGGTGCTGATCGGGCGGAATGGGGCCGGCGGCGGGGATGCCTTGGTAGTTGCGCAACTCGCCCCACGCGGTCGGCGCGTAGGCGGGCGCGCCTTCGGGAGCGGTGGTGGTTTTGGGCAGAGGGAATTTGGCGCGGTCGAAGAGATCCCAGTACTTCTTGGGCGCGCAGAAGGGCAGGTGCGGCTTCACGAAACCGACGGCGATGAAGAACGGCTCGCCAGGCTTGGCGGCGGCGGCGTGCAAGCGCTTGCTGGCTTCCTCGGCCACGCGGCCATCGGCGTAGGTCTCATCAGGGACAGCGGCGTTTTCGACGGCGGGGCCGCGTTTGAGCTTGTTGGCTGCGGGGGAGGCATAGTTGCCGTCGCCTTTGGCGCGGAAGGATTCGACGGACCAGGAGCCGGCATCGTCGAAGTTGCCGTGGCCCACGTGGAAAACTTCCCGAGGCTCTCGGTGCGGTAGCCGTTGGACTTGAAGTGCTGGGCCAGGGTGATCGCGTTGGGAGCGCCGACGCGGAAATTCGTGGCGAGATCGTAGATGCCGAGCGTGCTGGAGCGCAGGCCGGTCATGAGGGCGTTGCGCGAGGGCGCGCATACGGCCTGGTTGCAATAGGCGCTCTCCACGACGATGCCACCCGCGGCGAGGCGGTCGATATGGGGCGTGCGCGCGAGCGCATCGCCGAAGCAGCCGAGGTGAGGCTTCAGGTCATCGACGCAGATGAGCAGGATGTTGGGGCGCGGGGCGGGCGCGGCGCGGAGGGAACCCGTCGTAAAAGCGGCGACGGACAGCGTGAGAGTCAGAAGGGCGAGGGGGCGAAGCGACATGGGGCGGAGGGGACGATACGCGCTAGACGGAGATTATTGCGATGCGTTTCTCCGACCGGCGACGCGAGGGGCGCGAGCCAGGTCACGCTCCAGTCAGTGTAGTCGTAAATAGAATACGTAAGGGCTGCGACTCGGTCACCCTGCCGCGTTATCCGTGCGCCGTCGTTGAGTTCGAGATCAACTGCGTCGTTTCCTGCGCGGAACCGCGTGGTAGCATCCGATGCCCGGTGACTCAGGGAGCCTGCGTTGTAATCAATATGGGCGCGGAGTAGTAGGGGTGGAGTGAGGTTGGGGCTTGACTATTGTGTTCATATGAACACTATAGGGGCGGTTGCCCTTTCTCCCCATGAATCTGTATTCGAACGTGGTTTTAACCGTGATCGCTGCGTTACTCGCGGTGATCGCTTTTCGGCCCGCGCCGCAGCCTGTTGCCGTTGTTAGTTCTCCTGCCGTGGAGGCGTCGCGGACTATCGATGTCAATATCGTCGGGGTGTCGAAAAAGCTTCCCGTCGATTTTACCGAATTGAAGGCGGCGCCGCTGGACGTAAACTTCGCGGGTGGACCGCTGCCGGTGAGCGTGGCTGGTGGGCCGTTGGCGGTAACGATCGCGGGCGTCAACAAGGAGATCCCGGTCGTCGTCACCGGCGCGCCGAGACAGGAAAAGCCGCTGGAGGTGAAGCTGGTGAGCACGAGCAGTGACCTCCCGGTGGTGGTGAAGAACGTGGAGTTGCCCGTCTTTGTCAGGAATCAGGCCGCGAGCGCGCCGGTCCTTCGGGGGCCAATCGACGTGAATATCGCGACCGTCGGCGGTTACAGAACCGGCAGCAAACTAGAGGTGTCGCTGGACGTGCCTTACGACGGATTGCCGGTGCAGGTGAGAAATCGGTGAGGTCGCGGAGTATTTGAAAGGGTTGAATAGTGGAAGCGCGGTGAGGGCACCCCGCCTCCACTCGGAGCCAGCAAGCGCAGCGCAGCGAAGCGGTTGCCGCGATCGGGCGCGGATTCACGAAGCCGGGCTTGAGCGGCGCGTCGAGGATAACGCGCCCTACCTTGTACTGCTTATTCTGATACGGGCGACGCGGACTACATGCCCGGGAAGCCGCCGTTGCCGTCTTTTCGGAGGAGAAATCAGAAACGACGTCTCGGGGTGTCCCATGATTTTTTTGGGGCGAAGGTGGTATAAGAGGAGGATGAGCCTCGGGGCTCGCCCATGTGCGGAGTCGGCATCATTATAGAAACGACCAGGCTTGAATCGACCTCTATCCCCGCGCGCCTGCACCCCCCCCTCGCAACAAGCTGCGGGACTACCCGGTTGAACTTATCTTCGACGATTAGATGCCCGCCGCTCGCGTTTGCCGGAGAAGGAAGTTGATTCCGCGAGCGAGCAGCACTCGCGATTCTATGAACCTGTCCGCTTTGCTTCAGCTCCCGCCCGTGTTCGGGAAGACCGCTGCGTCCCGCGCCGCGACTTCTTGCCATTTGCAGAAGTGGCGGAGCGCAACCCCGCTTCGCGGGCATCTCGGTCGTTCTCGGGCTGTCCGCCGATCGCCTCCGTGGGATCGGAATTCTTCGGGGAGGGCTTCGGGGCGGAACGGGCTTTATTCATCTGTAGCTTTTGATCTTGGCCTAAAACCCGCGACCGCGACATCAGGCTTTCTACCCCAATGGTCGTGGGGCACACTACTGCATGGCGCTTTATACCGCATCGATTGGGTCGGGGAACGCTCAGCGCCTTCTTTACTCCACGATACCGCAATCGCGCCGCCACCCCGGGTGCTCTGCCTTTCGGCCGCGAGCTGCCTGGTCCGCAGATGATCGCCGACTACACTCCGGCCACTCCCCAAGAGGTTACCCGCCGAGCTTTTCAAATGTGGCAAGAAAATGGCCGACGGCCTGGGACGACCGGTGAAACCTGGCGCGCGGCCGAACGGGAGCTGGAGCAGGCTCGAAAGCAACGCGCCTCGGTCCGATCACAGGACGTGCACGATTCGATGGGTTGAGGAAGACCTGCTCGTAGTGAAACGGGTGCTGTCCTCGTCTCGCCTGCGCGGTTGCTATCGCTGAGGCTGGCGGTGGCGGCCGCGGTGCTGACGGACGGTGCGACCCCTCCCATGCACGAGAACCAGCGGTTGGGCGACGCGCGTCGCCTTTCGCCCCTGCGTCCCGGAAGCTGTTGGCGGGGTAACGATGCTCGGAACGGCGACCATTTGCCGCCGATTTATCCGGTCGTTCGCTACGGAATGGGGTCGGACACTACGAAGGGTAAGCATCCCTCCAGCCCGGATCTCATTTGCCGCGCGCCAACGCGCGCCGGGTGTGGAACGGCGTTCATTCTCTATTCTTATCTTATATGAAAACCGATTCCCGCCTCTGCCGCCTCCCTCTCATCCTCCTGGTCGCGGCCTGCATGATGTCGAAGGGGCAGGGAGCCGAAGAGGCGGTGATCGCGAAGCCCGGCCTCGTCCTCGCCGCTGACCTGCCGGTGGAATCTGCCACGTTGACGCTTCCGCCGCTCGTGCCGCCGTTCATCGGACGACAGCATCCGGCCAAGGTCATCGTAAATCTGGAGGTGAAGGAAGTCACCAAGCGCCTCGCGGATGGTGTGGACTACACGTTCTGGACATTTGGGGGTGAAGTGCCCGGCATGTTCATCCGGGTGCGGGAGGGCGATGTGGTCGAATTCCACCTCAACAACCATCCGAGTTCGAAGATGCCGCATAACATCGACCTTCACGCGGTCACCGGGCCGGGTGGTGGCGCGGCCTCGACATTTACGGCGCCTGGCCACTCCTCGCAGTTCACCTTCACCGCCCTGCGGTCCGGCCTCTATGTCTATCACTGTGCGACCGCGCCGGTGCCGATGCACGTCTCCAACGGCATGTACGGCCTGATCTTCGTGCAGCCGAAGGAGGGATGGACACCGGTTGATCGGGAATACTACGTGATGCAGGGCGAAATCTACACGCAGGGTCGGAACGGCGAACCGGGCCTGCAGATTTTCGACAACGTAAAAGCCATCGACGAGCGCCCCACCTATATTGTCCTCAACGGCGCCGTCGGTTCGCTCGTGGGCGATAAGGCGCTGCAAGCGAAAGTGGGCGAGACGGTGCGCCTCTACTTCGGTGTCGGCGGCCCGAATCTCACGTCGTCATTTCACGTCATCGGAGAGATCTTCGACCGGGTCTACCCCGAGGGTGGAATGAAATATATCCAGGAAAACGTGCAGACGACCCTCGTGCCTTCGGGCGGCGCCGCGATCGTGGAATTCAAGGTCGAGGTTCCCGGCACCTTCGTGCTCGTCGATCACTCGTTGTCGCGGGCCTTCAATAAAGGCGCCATCGGGATGCTGAAAGTCACGGGCCCGGAGACGCCTTTGATCTATTCCGGCAAGGAAGTGGACGAAGTCTACCTCGGCCAGGCCTCCGATGCGGGCTATGCGGCGAGCAAGCGCGAGGCGGAACTGGTGGCCAAAAGAGCGGCCGCCATCGCGGCCAATCCCGAAATCGTGACCATCACGAAGGAGATCCAGATGGAGCGGGGGAAGAAGATTTTTCTCACAAGCTGCTTCGCGTGCCACCTCGCCAACGGTGAAGGCCTGCCCGGTATCTTCCCCCCGCTGGCGGGGTCGGATTATCTCAAGGCAGATAAGAACCGCGCGATTCAGATCGTCACCAAGGGCCTCTCCGGCCCCATCACGGTCAACGGCAAAACCTATAATAACGTGATGCCGCCGCAGACCTTCGATGATGGTCAGGTCGCCGATGTCCTCACCTACGTCCTGAATAGTTGGGGCAACGAGGGCGGCATGGTCACGATTACCGATGTCCGGCGCGCGCACGCGGAGAATCCATGATCCCACGGGCCTCTCCGATGAAGAACCTCCTCTCGCGCATCGCTTGGGTCGTCGCGCTGACGTCGGTACCAAGTATTCGGATACACGCGACGGAGGTTCGTGGCCCCCTCGAGGGAATGGTCCTCGTCCCCGCGGGCAGCTATGAGCCGATCCTGCGCGGAAAGGACGATCCGGAACGCGTGTCCGTAGCCGCCTTTTGGCTCGATGTGCGGCCAGTGACCAATGCGGAGTTTCTCGCGTTTGTGCGCGCTCATCCGAAGTGGCGCCGCTCCCAGGTCCCGATTCTGTTCGCCGACGCCGGGTACCTCGGCGATTGGGAGGGCGATCTGACGCTCGGGCCGCGAGCTCCGGCGGAGGCGCCGGTCGTGCGCGTGTCATGGTTCGCCGCTCGCGCTTTTGCCACGGACCGGGGCAAACGGCTGCCCAATACCGCGGAGTGGGAACGTGCCGCGGGCGTCGGTTTCACCACGGAGAATGGCGCGCTGGAGCCCGGCTTTCGCGCCTCCGCCTTGGCGTGGTTCGCGCATCCGACTCCGGAGCTATTTCCGGCGGCGGGCTCGGGTCGCGCCAATCTTCACGGCGTTCGTGATCTGCTCTCGCTCGTCTGGGAGTGGGTCGACGATTTCAACATCGCCCTCGTAACCGGCGAGTCGCGTGCGGACACCGGTCTCGAACGCCTGCTCTTCTGCGGCGCGGGTGCCGCGGGAGCGCGCGATCTCGAAAATTATCCCGCGTTCATGCGCGCGGGCATGCGCAGTTCGCTGCGCGCCAGTTTTGTGGTTCCGAGCCTCGGCTTCCGGTGTGCTCGGTCAGAGGTGCCTCCCTCCATTTCCCGCCCGCTCCTACCGTGAAAACGGCCACCCTTCTTCTAGCCTTCGCTCTCGCCGCCGCTCCGCCCGCCCCGAGTGCCGCCGCGCTCGAGCCATGCTGCGAGTTGCTTGTCGCCGGGAAGCCGCCGACCGCCCGGTCGCTCTACCAATTCGATGCCATCTGGACGAACGACGCAGGGCGGCCCGTTCGCCTGGCGATGCTCCGGGACCGACCGGTGGTGGTCGCCATGTTTTTTGCGCAGTGCGAATACGCCTGTCCGTTGCTCGTCGCCGACCTGCAGCGGCTCCGCCAGTCGCTCTCCACGGAGGTGCGTGCGAAAACACAGTTCGTGCTCGTGAGTTTCGACTCCGCCCGCGACACCCCGGCCGCCCTGCGGGCCTATCGCGAGCGGATGTCGCTCGATGCGGGCTGGACGCTGCTGCGCGGCGACAGCGCGGCGGTGCAGGATCTCGCCATGCTGCTCGGCGTGAAATTCAAGCAGGACGCCCGGGGGCAGTTTGCCCACTCCAATCTCATCACCGTCCTCAACGCCGAGGGCGAGATCGCCCACCAACTTGCCGGGCTGCAGGGCGACGTCTCGAACGCCGCAAAGGCTGTCGCCTTGGCGGCAAAGTGACCCGCGCGATCCCGGAGTCGTGGAAACTCCGTCACCACCCAATTTCACACGCTTTTCCCGAAAAAATATGAATATAACCCAACCACTCTCCGGTTCGCATCTGCGCACCTACAACACGATCTTCCAGCATCCCATTTCCCATAATCTGGGCTGGAACGATGTGCATGCTTTGTTTCGCCATCTCGGCGAAGTCGAAGAGAAGCCCAATGGAAACCTGAAGGTGTCACGCAACGGCCAGGTCCTGATGCTGCATCCATCCATCGCTAAGGATGTCGAGACCGATGAACTCATGGGTCTCCGCCATTTTCTCGAACGCTCAGCCCAAGTGCCCGACGCACCGAAAGAATCGGTGGCCCAATGGCTGCTCGTAATCGACCACCGTGAGGCACGCATCTTCCAATCGGAAGTGAGCGGGACCATTCCGCAGCGTATCCTCCCGCCCAGCGATGAGGCTGATTTGCGCCCGACGGCTCGCGCGAAGGATTTTTCACGTGGCCAGGAGAAGCCGGACCCGAATGTCTTTTTCACTCCGGTGGCCGAGGCACTGAAGGCCGCCGGTCAGATCCTCATCTTCGGCAGCGGCAAGGGAAAAGGCAGCGAAATGGAGCAGTTTGTCGCCTGGCTAAAACTCAAGCATGCGGAGCTGGCCAACCGGATCGTCGGCACCGTGGTGATCGACGAACACCACTCGTCAGATGGGCAACTGCTCGCGAAGGCGCGGGAGTTTTATGCCCGCACCGCTGCGCCTGGAAACGGCTCCCAAACTCTCCCGCAACCCACTTCGCAGCCGACAACTTGAAGCCCGGATTATGCTCACCAAATACGCCATAGACTACGTTATGCTGCCCCAGCATAATACCCGCGTCTTCACTCATTTCACCGACGATCCGGTGGAGGCGGAGGATTTTCTGATGCACTTGCTCGTCGTTCGTGCGCGCATCAA
>JAZKEV010000449.1:0-1794 GCA_040386765.1 Verrucomicrobiota bacterium
CGCGTGCTCGAGTGGAGCCATCAGCCGGCGGATCATCCGGTGCTGGTCACGATGTCGGAGAGTGAATACCTGCGTGGATACATCCTGCGCGCCGAGTGACGCAAAGCTTGAGTCCGGCGGCCGATCGCGCGTAAAGCTTTGTCCATGCCTCGTCCGACCAACGCGCTGATCGTGGATGATGAAACGCATGTGCGGGCTTTCCTGCGGCTCGTGCTGCGCGAAGTCGGCATCACCGAATGTTGGGAGGCGCCCGACGGCCCCACCGGTCTGCAGCTGGCGGCGCAAAACCAGCCGGAGCTGATCCTGCTCGACATCAACATGCCGCAGATGAGCGGCATGGAGGTGCTCGCCAAGCTCTACGCCGAGTTGCCGGAGATTCCGGTGGTCATGGTCACGGCCAACAGTTCGACGACCAACGTGAACGAGGCGGCCCGGCTGGGCGCCATCGGCTACGTGCTCAAACATGCGCCGCGGGATCAGGCGATCGGGGCCTTGAAGGACGCGATCGATTCGCTGGCGGACGAGCCCGAGGGGGCCAATTGAGTTTCACCTGAATGCCTGAATGGTGGCGGGGTGGCCTCACCCCGCGGTTTAGAGGATGCGAACGCGATGACCCGCGGGGTGAGGGCACCCCGCCCACAACGCTTCAGAGTGGGGTGTACCCACGACGTGGAGACGGCGGGGGGGCTTGCTCACCGGAGCGACTTGTCGAGATCGCGCCGGAAGGCCCGGATCTGATCGAGCTGCTTCTGCAGTTCCTGCTTCTCCTCTTTGGTCCGGGCGCGGGCGATGGCTTCGATGATGTCCTTCTCGGCTTCCATCAGCTCAACCCGCTCGCTCGCCACGCGCTGACGAAACTGCGATGACTCGCCGCCGAAAATCGCGAGTGGCTGCGCCACTTTCGAGTCGTTGAGCGCGAGATCGACCTCCGAGGCCTTGAGATTTTTGCGTTCGCGAGCGATGTCCAGCTCCTGTTTGGCGAGCTGCTGGTCGAGGACCGTAATGCGGCCCTTCTTCACCTCGACCTTGGGCAGCACGGTGGCCTTTTCCTTTTCGGTCTGCGCCGCCGTCTTGGTGGGAGCAGGAGCGGCAGCCGGGACGGAGGCGGGTTTGGCTAGAGTGGTCGCGGTTGCGGTCGGTGCCAACGGCCCCACTGGCGTGGGCGAAGGCGGGGGCAGCGTTGCCGCGCCCGGAGTGGGAGCCGAGGTACCCTTGGTGGCTTCCGTCTTCTTCGCGTCTTCGGCGATGCGCGCCTTGAGCACGTCCTTCATGCTGCTCTTCGGAGTCTCCTTCTCCTCGGCCGCGCGGAGCGAAACCAGGAGGGAGACGGACAGAACGGCAACCGGGAGCGCGCGGCGAAGGCTCATGCGGGAAATCATAAAGGGAGTGGAGTGGGCGTCGAGGCTGTTGGTTCCGTGGGGCAGCCGGATCCAAGCAAAAGGAATTAACCACGAAATACACGAATCACACGAAAGCAGGGCATCGTCCGACCCTCACTTCTGTTTTCGTGTGATTCGTGTGTTTCGTGGTTAATTCGGTTTGAGCTGTTCCGTTTGAAGAGAAGGGCAACCGAACCGGACATAAAAAAGGCCGGGCGTGGAGCCCGGCCTTAGGAGACAGAAACGGATGAGGCTTACAGGCCCTTCATCTTGCCGCCGTACACCGCGCTGGCGCCGAGTTCTTCCTCGATGCGGAGCAGCTGGTTGTACTTGGCGACGCGATCGGTGCGGCAAAGGGAGCCGGTCTTGATCTGGCCGGCGTTCGTCGCGACGGCGATGTCGGCGATCGTGACGT
>JAZKEV010000450.1:0-8638 GCA_040386765.1 Verrucomicrobiota bacterium
CATGCTGCCATTGCCCATGAAGCCCGACATGAAATTGTCCTTCACGTCCTCGCCGATCTTTCCGTCCTTCTTGATCCCGGTCCACCGCGCGTCGGCGTCGATCGAGTCCTTCGGCAGGATTTCGAAGCCCTGCGCTGCGAGGTCTTTTTCCACGATTCCCTGTAGCTCCGCGACCACGGCCTGCAAAACCGCTTCATCCACGGAGAGACGAAGATCGAGGCTCTTGGTCGTCGTGCTGTCACGGCCCCCATGGGTGACGCGCGCCTGCGCCGAGGTCTCAAACGCCACTGCGATCAACGGCACCGCCACCTTCGTCGCGCCCTTGGCATAGCTGCCCTGACCCATCATCGGCGAGGCCACGCTCCCGCTCACCGTTCCATTCGCCTCGACCGTGATGGTCTTCGGCCCGCCGATCAGCCCCTTGGCGGCCCAGGCAGGCGAGATGACGACGCTGGTGGAAATCAGGAGAAACCCGAGAGTTGAGAGGCGCATGCGCGAGACAAGGGTCCTCGCGTCCCCGAACCGCAATGAGCAAGCCCTCTCCCACCTTACGCACTTCTGCGTAAGCGGGCAGAGATCATCCACGACGTGATCCTTTTCCCGCACTGCCACCACGCGGCCAGCGCACGAAAGTGGTACATCCGCGAGCGTGCGCGCTGCCGCAGGATATTCTCCGCTCGTCTACCTCCCCCGGGCGCGCTGCGTGCCCGCCCCAAGCACCCTCCCCCTGCACATGAGCCATACCTTGACTACCCGTCTCTGCATCTTCGCCTGCGCGCTGTTGTTCCCCTTGCTCGCACTGGCCCAAACCGGCACCGGCACCATCGTCGGCCGTATTCTAAAGCCCGCCACCGGCGAATATGTCCGCAACGCGGAAGTTCGCGTCGAGGGCCGTCCCGGCAGCGCCATCTCGGACGATAGCGGCTATTATCGCCTGCCTAACATCCCTGAGGGTACCGCGACGATCGTGGTCAACTACACCGGCTACCAAGCCATCTCCGCGCAAGTCGCAGTCGGCGCCGGCGCCACGGTCACGCGTGATTTCGAGCTGACGAGTTCGCTCGGCGGCGTGGCGTCGGCGAGTGGCGATACACCGATCAAGCTCACCGCGTTCACCGTCTCGAGCGAGCGCGAGGGAAATGCCAAGGCGATCATGCAACAGCGCAGTTCCATGGACATCACCAACAGCGTCGCCTCCGATGTCTTCGGCGATGTGGCGGAGGGCAATGTCGGCGAATTCCTCAAGCACATGCCCGGCGTCGAGATCGACCTCGTGCAGGGCGAGATCCGCACGATCCGCCTCCGCGGCCTCGATTCCGAATATACGCAGGTAACCATGGACGGTGTCTCGCTCGCCAGCGCCGATGCGATCAATCCCGGCACCTCCACCAACGCCCGCGCCTTCAGCTTCGAACAGGTGTCGCTCAGCAGCATGGAATCCATCGAGGTCTCGAAGACGATCAGCGCCGACGTCGATGCCAACGCGCCCGCCGGCACCATCAACCTCAAGTCCAAGCGCGCCTTCTCCAACGCCGGCCGCCGCGTGACGGCGCAGGCCAACATCACCGCCTTCTCCACCCGCTTCAATTTCGACGACTCCTACGGCCCCGACGATCGCAAGTCCCGAAAGATCCACCCCGGCGGCATCTTCGAGTATTCCGATGTTTTCTTCAACAAACGCCTCGGCGTGATTCTGAACGTCAGCGAGTCGATGGCCTACTCGGCGAATGCGCGCGCGACCATCACGTACAACTACTCGCCCACCGCCGCCGACCCGCGGCCGGCCGTTCCGACCTCCCTCCAGTTCATCCACGCCCCGCGCACCAACCGCCGCTCCACGGTCACGCTCACCACCGATTTTAAAGCCACGTCGCGCCTCGTGCTCTCGCTCGGCCTCGTCTACAATTACGCCGCGCTCAACAACCCGCAGCGCAACCTCACCTTCAATACGGGCGCGCGCAACACGGTCATCGGCACCGATCCGCTCGTCAGCTTCACCACCAATTCCACCGCCGCCAACATCGTCTCCAACCCCGCGGCCATCGTGAAGCTGGGCCAGACCCTCAGCGCCGTACCGCGGTTCGAGTACAAGGTCGGCAACTTCGTCCTCGATGGAAAATTTGCCGGGTCCGACTCGATCAGCTGGTACGATCCCCGCGGTCGCCAGGGTTCGATCCGCGATGCCGGCGGCCCCACGCTCAACAACGTCACCTACACCGCGAACCGTTCTTCGGTGCGGAGCGCCGACTGGCACATCGTCCAGACCGGCGGCCTCGATATGGATAACGGCGCCAATTTTACCAGCCCCACCATCACCTCGGATGACGGACGGTTTGCCCGCACCGGCGCCTACAGCGGCGAGATCGTCGCCACGCTCCGCACCGACAAGGTCGTGCCCATCGTCTGGAAGGCCGGCATCAAGCGTAAATTCGAAGCGCGCGATTTCCGCCTCGACACCGAATCGCTGCGCTACACCTACACCGGCCCCGGCGCCGCGGCGACGGGGGCCTGGGCCGGTTACAGCTCCCCCTTCCCCTTCGATGCGGGCGGCACCAATACCGACGCGAGTCTTCGCTCCATCTCGGGTGGCACCATTTGGATGCCCGACCTCGTGCGCATGGGCACGCTGTTTCGCGAGCATCCCGAGCAGTTCGCCCACACGATGACCGCGACCAATTACTACAACGCCTTCATCGCCAACCGCCGCTACTACGAGGAGGAAATCGATTCCGCTTTCTTCATGGGCACCGCCACGCTCGGCAAGCTCACCCTCCGTGGCGGCCTGCGCCGCGAAGAGACGAGCACGGACTCGGAGGAGTACGACCCCCTCACCCCGCCCGAGCTCCTCGCCCTCCGCATCCCCGAGACCGCTGGCCGTGCCACCACGATCGACGGCCTCGCCACGCAATATTTTTCCAAGCCCCTCATCCACCGCCTCGGTAACTACGACCACATGTTCCCGAGTGCTTCGGTGAAGTATCGTTTCACCCAGAACCTCGATGCGCACGTCGGTTTCAGCTCCACGATCCGCCGCCCCACCTTCAGCGATATCTCGGGCCTCTGGTACATCAACGACGACGCCCTGACCGTAAACGCGCCCAATCCGAATCTGAAACCCGAAACCTCCAAGAATCTCTCCGTCCGCCTCGCGTATTATTTCGAGCCGGTCGGCATTCTCGCAATCAATGGATTTCAGAACAACGTGAAAGGCCTCTTCATCAACGACCGCCTCTCCGCCGCGGAGTTCGGCTACAACGGCGACCTCGACCTCTCCAGCTACGAGTTCATCACCCGCAGCCAGAGCGAGGATGATGTCACGGTGCGCGGCATGGAGTACGAGTACAGCCAGAGCCTTTCGTTCCTGCCCGCGCCCTTCAAGGGCCTCAACGTGCGCGCCAGCTACACCCGCACCACGGCAAGCATCATCAAGGCCAATCTTATCCCGCACTCGGTCAACGCCGGCCTTAGTTATGCATACCGCCGCTTCAATGCTTACGCCAACTTCAACTGGCGCGACAACTATCCGACCAACATCACCGGCACGCGCTTCTACCGCCATCGCGCCAACGTCGATATCGGTGGCGGCTTCCGCTTCAACTCCCGTCTCAACACCTTCTTTGCCGTCCGCAATATCTTCAACGAGCCCTACGTGGAGATGGAGAAAGTGGGGGCCGCCCCCGCGGTCGGCCGCTTCTACGAAGTGAACGGCATCAACTGGACCTTCGGGATCAAGGCCACGTACTGAGTAGCCTCAACGCCTCGCGGCCCGCGTGCCGGGACCATGTTACTCTCGTCGATCTCCACCCGCACGCAACTCTACTCGTTTCGCTTCGAATAATGCGGCCGCCTACGGCATTTCGTAGACCTCGAGCAGGGCGATGCCGGTGGCGGAGTTGGAGGATGCGAGCTGGACGGTGTAGGCGCCGGGATTGAGGGTGAGCACGAGCGCCGCATCCTGGCTGCCGAGCGGGAGCGGGAAGGCTCCGGCGCTCTGGGCGGTCGCGGCATCGACGGGGTTCCAGTCGTCGTTCTCGCCGAGCAGCGTGCCGGCGGCATCGCGCAGCGAGAGCTGCGGATTGGTGATCGCATTGGCCACGCCGAATAAAGCGAGCGTCGGCCCGATACCGCGAATGAGAACGCGGCTGGGGGTGTCGCCGGCGAGCACGAAGCCGACGATCAGCATATTCTCGCCTGCGCCCGCTTCGGCACGGACGGAGAAGTTGAGGAGGCAAGGCTCGGTCGCGGAGGCGACGCCGCTCGCTTCGTAGATCTCGGTGAGCGCGACGCCCGTCCCCCCATCCGCACCGGAAACCTGGGCGGTGTAGGTGCCGGGCGGCACGGGCGTGAGGAGCGCAGCATCGGTGGAAGCCGTCGAAAGCGGAAAGGCATTCACGCGGGCAGCCACCGCGGCGATCTCCCCGCCGCCGCCAATGGCGGTCCAGTTGTCGTTCTCCGCGACGATCGCGCCGTTGTGCACGATACGGATGTTTGGATTGGCCAGTGCGCCCGCGACACCGAAGGCCGTGAGCCCCGGCCCGACTGCGCGGACGAGCAGCGGTTTCTCGGCGGCGCCACCCAGCGAGAACCCGGCGATGAGTACGCCGTCGCCGGTGCCGATCCGAGCGCGCGCCGAGAAGTTAATGAACCGACCGAGCACGCGCTCGGTAACCACGAAGGCTCGCTCCACCTCGGACGCGGCGGCATAGTCCGCGTCACCGGGCTGCAGCGCGCGCACGACGACGGAGCCCGGGGCACCGGTCAAGGTGAGCGTGGCTCCGGAGAGCGAGGCGGGACCGCTGACCACGGCAAATGTCACCGGGAGCCCGGAACTCGCCGTCGCCGAGAGGAGGAAGGGCGCGTCGGTCGTCATGCGATTCACCAACGTCGCAAAGTCGATCGATTGAGGAAGCTTTGCGAAGGCGGTGAAGGTCCGCTCCACGCTCGCAGGCAGATGGTTCGCACCGCCGGTCTGCACGGCCCGGACGACAATCGGGTTGCCATCGCGCGGCGTGAGGGTCGCACCGATGAGGGTGGCGTTGCCGCTCACAAGCTCGAACGCGACCGGCAGACCCGAGGTGCTCGTAGCGCGTAGCGTGGCCGGTTCGCCGGCGTTGAGTTCCGGTGGGTCAAACGCGATCGTTTGCGGGGCGCGCGCGATCGTGAAGGCGACGCTCGAGGAGCCGGCGTAACCGACGGCGGTGACCGTGGCGTTCACCGTGTAGCTGCCGGCCGCGGTGGGAGGCACGGGGCTTCCGTCGTAAGTGACACTCACGGATACGCCGCCGGGAACCGTCAAGACAGACACGGGCTTGGGCGCACCGTCGTAGGTTTGAATGAGGCCATCAAAGACCATGGAGACGAACGCAATCGGCTGCTGAGTGATGCTCGCGGTTGTCGTCACCGTCGTGGAGGCGAGTTGGTAATTTGCCGCGTGGGTGCCGACCAGCGTGAGGCCGGTGATGGTTACGGTTTTGCCGGTGCCGACTGCGGCATCGGAGAAGTTCGCCGAACCGCCCGCGAGCGTGACGCCGTCCCCGGGAAAGACCCCGGCGAGCGTGGCGCCTGCGTAGTTTACGGACGCAGCGGTGGTGCCGTCGGCGATCTTGTCGCTCGCGAAGATGCTGGTGACCGAGACGACGGCGCGTGCGAGGGTGAGTGCCAGCGGCGCGGTTGCGACGTTACCCGCAGTGTCGGTGGCACGGAGCATGACGGCAAGTGAAGCGGGGGTGGTGGGCGTACCCGAGATGACTCCCGTAGCGGGATCGATGCTGAGGCTCACCGGGAGATTGTCGGCGGCAAACGTCACTGCGGGCGTCGCCGTGGTGATCGCGTAGCTGAAGGCCGTGCGATACGTGCCGCTGGCGGTGCCGGCGCTCGTGATGACCGGCGCGGTCGTGTCGACCGTGACCACAAAATCGTCGGACGCCGCGCTAGCGTTGCCCGCGGTGTCGGTGGCGGTGGCCGTGAAGGTGTGAGTGCCCTCGGGCAGAACGGTTGCTGTTTAGTCGAAGCTCCAGGCACCTGTGCCATCGGCCGTAGTGTCGCCGATTATTCCGGCGCCGGTGCGGGAAAGCGTGACGCGGACGCCAGGTTCTGCAGTGCCGGTGAAGACGAGCGCCGCGTCGTTGGTGATCCGGTCGGTGGCGGAGGCCCCGGTATCATCGGAGATCGACGCGATCACGGGCGAGGCCGGCGCGGTCGTATCGACGATCACCGCGAAATCGGCGGAGGCCGCGCTGGTATTACCGCCAAGGTCGACGAGGGTCGCGGTGAAGAGATGACTGCCGGCGGGGAGCGTGGTGCCAGTGTAATCGAAGCTCCACAGGCCGGTCGAATCGGCGGCGGCGGTGCCCACCGCGCCGATGCCACTGCGATTGAGTGTGACGGTGCTGTTGGGCTCGGCGGTGCCAGTAAAAGAGAGCGTGGCATCGGAGGTGAGGCCGTCAGTCGCCGAGACGCCGGTGTCGGTGCTGATCGCGGTGATGGTCGGCGCATTGGCATCGGCATCGACTGTAACGAGGAAGGGCGCGGACGCGGGGCCGGTGTTGTCGGCCGCATCGGTCGCCGTGGCGGTGAAGACATGGTCGCCATCACCCAGGACGACCGCGGTGTAGTCGAAGCTCCACAGGCCCGCCGGACCGGCGCGCGTGGTGCCGATCGAGCCAACGCTCGCGCGACTGAGCGTGACGAGACTCTCAGGCTCGGCGGTGCCAGAAAGCGTGAGCGTAGTATCGGAGGTGACGTGGTCGGTCGCAGATGCGCCGGTGTCGTCGGAGATCGCAACGAAGACCGGCGCAATGGGAGCCGCAGTATCGATGACGAGGTTCTTGTTGGCCCCGAGCGAACCGGCTGCGCCGGGAGCGGGCAGCGTGAGGACAGCGTCGACCGCAGCGGTGTTGCGCAACGTGCCACCATTGAGCGAGAGCGCGCCGGTCGAGCTGTAGTCGAGCTCGGCGGCCGCTTCGCCCGCGGCGATCGTGTAGATGAAGGTCAACGTCGCCGTGCCCGAACCACTCGCATAGGTGGCAAACGCGCTGGCGCCGGAGTTGAGCTGCAGGCGCGGCGTACCTGCGACCACGATCGCTTGGTTGAATGTAATCGTCAGCGAAAGCGACTGGCCGGAGCCATAGGCCCCATTATCCGCGGGCGAGCCGACGCCGAGCACCACCGGCGCCGGTGGCAGAGCGGTGATGACGATGGACGCCTGCGCACTGCCGGCGGAGAATGCCGTCGTGCCCCCGGTGACCGTGGTGTCGGCGGTGTTGCGCGTCACACCCGTCGATGCGGTGCCCGTCGTCTGATCCCACGAGCGGAAGGTAAGCGTGGCGATCTCGCTGGTGACTCTGTCGCCGACATAACGGACTTCCGTCGCGGGATCGAGCAGCAGCGCAGCGGCGGCGGAAACGGCACCAACGCTGGTCCACGTCGCGCCATCGGTGGAGAACTGCCAGTTGCCCGCCCCAGTGGTCGCCGTGACGGCGATGCCGGCAAGAGCGCCGGTGTCGACATCGGCATGAGTGGTGGCGTCGAGAAGATCGGCCACGGTGGGCGTGAGCGAAGGGAGAGAGGCACTCGTACCGGGAAAGAGATAGGGGCCGCCCGCGAGGGTCGGCGCATCGTTGACCGCGGTGACGGTGAGCGACGCGGTATCGGTGGCATTGGAGAACGGCGTGCTTCCGCCCGCGGCGCCCGCGTCAACCTTGGTGCCCTGCGCACCGGCGGTGGTGCCGGTCTGATCCCACGCGCGATACGAGACAACGAGCGTCGTGGCGTTGCGCGCGTCAGGCACGAAGCGGAGCCGGTCGGAGCCACGCAGCAAGAGCGCAGACGAGAGCGAGAGGGCGCCGACATCACTCCACGTCGTACCTCCATCGAGGGAGAACTCGGTGGCGCCGCTCGCGAGGTTGTGCGCGAAAAGCGCGATGCCGATCTGCGGGGCGGCATCGACATCGGAAACGGAAGCGCCGAGCAGACTCGCGATGGTCTGGCCGGAGTTCGTGACATCATCTTCCGTAATCGCGGCAAAGGTCGGTGTGGCCGGGGCGAGCACGGGCGCATCGTTGACCTCGGAGACGGCGAGCGTGGCCTGCGCGGTGCCGAGGGAAAACGCGGAGGCGCCGCCACTGGTCGCCGTGTCGGCCGTGTTGCGCGCGGCATTGGTGGACGGGACGCCACTCGTCTGGTCCCAGGCACGGAAGGTGAAGGTGGCGCTTTCGCCAGCGGTGGAATTCGGAACGTAGCGGACGCGCGTGCTCGACGAGAGCAGCAGCGCGGCGGAATTGGATACGACGCCAAAGGCAGTCCACGTCGCACCATCGACCGAGTATTGCCAGACGTTGCTGCCGGTGGCGGTCGTGACCGCGATACCCGACAGGGAAACGGTATCGCCATCAGCATAGGTCACTCCGGCTAGGATGGCCGAGATGAGCGTGCCGGAGGTGTTGATCGCGTTCTCGTCGATGCTCGCAAGCGTGAAGGGTCCGCCAGCGAGCGTGGGAGCTTCGTTCTCGCCCGCGACAACGATCGTCGCGGTGTCGGAGGCAGACGAGAAAGGCGTGGCGCCGCCGGCGGCACTCGCATTGACCTTGGTGCCGTGGTTACCGGCGGTCGCACCGGTCTGATCCCACGCGCGGTAGGT
>JAZKEV010000451.1:0-4615 GCA_040386765.1 Verrucomicrobiota bacterium
TCCTGAATTGCCCAATCCTGGCCGCCGTGCGAACGGCGGCCAGGCTAAGCAAGCCAGGATCCGACCCCTGCGGAGGCCCCGGTCGAACGGTGGTCCATGAAGTAATCCCGCTAGTTGGCACGCAGTTCAACAAGGCCCCGGTCCACAAGCCGGGGCCTTCGCGTTTTCAGGTATCGGGAGTCGCGGCCGCGCCCACGGTAACGCGGAGCTTCAGCCCGCACAAAAGTTCGCCCGCTCCCCTGCTCCGCCCCAGCACATCCTGACCTCACAGAACCCGGCTCCTCCCCATTCTCTTCCTCCCCATTCTCCGGTATGCGCCCTCCGCTGACGGTCGGCATACCCCCGGCCTCAAATTGGGTATTCAACCCATTGGGCCGACTGCGGATGCCCGCTATTCTAGTGCCATCGGAAAGCACCATGCCCTTGAAGCAAAAACGTTCCCGTGAGCCGGCAAATCTCCCGAGCCACTCGCTGCAAAAAGCCGCCCTCGAAGCCCTCGAGGCCAGTGACATGCTCCTCCTTTCCGCCGACCGCCTGGTGAACGAAAGTGCGAGTCGCACCAATGCTTTCCGCGACCGGCATGTGACAGTCCGCACGCACAATGCGCTCCAGCAGACCCGCTCGATGCTGGAGCACGCCGCCACCGTCCTCCAGCGCGCCCGCAATTCTTTTCTGTCTCTTGGCACCACGGGCAGCCAGTTCTGAGAATCTGGAAGGTAGCGGCGGGCGGCCGGACCGCCATCGGGTTAGGCTTACGATTAAGGGATAGTCACAAGACTCATTCCGTGCACTTAGAACCGAACGTGCGAGACGGCGGGTAAACCCCGCGCCCTACTTTCCGACAGGTTCCCCGCTTTTGCATACCCGTGCTGCTCCCGCCGCGCGAAATCAATGGAGGCGCGATACCCTCATCGCGTGGGTACGGCTCTCACGAGGGCGGCGAACCTGGTCTGGTCTCGCCCTACTTCTGAGCGGCCACGAGCGGCTGCGTCCACGCCGTCTCGACCTCGTCGGCGACGCTGCCGTTTTCCTTTTTCTTCGAGGAAACGATCTTGGCCCGCACGTAGATCTCGTCGCCCTTCAGGGTGTAGCTCGCGCTCGTGCCCTTCACCTCCGCGAACACCGCGCCGACGTCCTTGCTGTAGCGGCGATGCGGCAGGGTCTTCCGATTTTTCTCCTCCGCGAGCATCTCGGTCTTCTTATCGAAACCGCGCCGGGTGCCGATGAACTGGGTGACGTAGGTCACGCCCGCCTCGGGCTTGATCGTCACCACGAGTTCGCGGCCTTCGCGCTTCACATCGCTCAGCGTCACGCCGTTGGACGCATAAAAATCTCCGGCCTCCATCGCCTTCACGATCGATTCCGCCGTGAGGTGCTTCGCCCGCACCATCACCCAGCCACGGCCCGAGTTGCTCTTGCCGATCCCGTGCTGGTGATAGTTGTGCGAGTCGTCGACGCCCACGCCGTACACAACTCCGAGGCTAAGCTCCGTGAGCCGGTGCGCGAGCATCGCGTCCCACATCGCATCCATGCTGAGGTGGTTGGCATCGCCGTCGTTGATCACGCCCGGGTGGCCATTGTAGACCTCGAAAAACTTCTCTTTCTTCACCCGCATCAGATCCTCGACCGTGATGCCGTAGCGGAAATTCGGGTGATTGATGTGCGCAAACATCGGCTGCCCCGTCTTCTCGCGCTGCGCCGCTACTGAATCCAGCACGGCATCCATGACCGTTAGCGCATTGTCGCCCTCGGAGGGGCCGACAAATTCGCGCGGGTTGGTGAGATTGATATGAATCGGACCGCCCTGCTCCGGAGCCGTCTCCGTCTTCGCCTTTTTCCACGACGAGGTGATCTCCTCGCTCGGGATCATCAGAAACTTGCCCGACTCCTCCACCAGAGAGCGGTATTCATCGAGCGGCTTCAGGCGCACGAATTTTTTGCCGCCCTCCTCACGCTGCTCAACCCAGTCGGGGCCGAAGCGCCGAAGATACTTCTCCAAAACCGCGCCACCGCCGCGCATATTGACGTTGCCGCCCACCGAGACCGGCGTCTTCAGCTCAAACCAGTTGGTGCCCACCTGGATCTTGTTGTGATCCGAGAGGCCGAGAAAGTTGTATCCGTGCTGCTTATACCAATCGGCCACCATCTCAGGATAGTCGTCGCCATCGCTCCACAGGGTGTGCGTATGGAGGTTGCCCTTGTACCAGGTGGCCTCGGCGGCGCTGGCGAGATTTGCGACGAGCAGCGCGGCGATGCCCGCGCGGCGAACCAGGGATGCTAAGATCGTCATAGGGTTTGGACTTTCGATGCCCTGCCACCGTCAGGAGATCAACCGCCGAATCGAGGCCGTCAGCAAATCGTCACTCTCCTTCGCGCAAAACGCATGCTCCACCTCGTAGCCGCCCGCCGGAAACTCCACCGCCGTCGGGATATACCACGGCCCGCAGTCGCCATAAGCCGCGACCGCCAATGGCCGCTTGCCCCGGAAGGCCTGCGCAACGAGCTGCAGCTCCACAAAGGGCTCCGCCGGCAGGTGCAGCAGCGCGAGATCGTTCACATGCAGCGCGCTCAAGACCACCGGTAGCTTCCGCTCGCACCGCTCGAGCAGCGCGAGCTTGAAGGCCGGCCGCATCCGCGCGAGCGGCGCCACCGGCTGCTTGTCGATCAGCTCGCGTAACGCACCCGCTCCAAGCTGCGGATTCACCGAGGGAATCCATTCCTCCGTCCGCCACGAGAGCGCGCCCACTGGCTCGGGCCGGAGCGTCGCCTCCGAAGCCACGATGCCACGGTACATCCGCTCCGTGAGCCGCAGCCGCGCGGCGGGCGAGCCGTCGTTGTACTTCCCGGCGGCGATGTTTCCCGCACAGCCGGAAAAATAAAGGTGCGTGCAGCCCGGCTCGTCCGCCTGCCGGCGCTTGCGCGCGAGTCCGCAGAAGTCGCTGCTCACCCGTCCGTCGCCGTAGTAGCTCATCGGATGCGTCGTGTAGTAGTGGCAGGCCGCGACCTTCTTCTCCCGGTCGTAAAAGGCCACCGTCCGCAGTCGCGGGTCGATCAACCCCTCCGGCATCGCCACCAGTTCCGCGTCGACGCTCCGGCTGCCCCGCATCTTCAGGACTTTCCCGGTCGCATCGCGCGCGACGCGGCGATTCGACGCCACCTGCTCCACCACCGCGCTGCCGTGCGCCACGTGCGTCACCGGTCGCGCCCGCTTCACCGCCTCCGCTACCGCCGCCCGCCCGGCATCGAGACAACGCGCATGAAAATCGCGATCCAGCACCCGCGGCAGATCCTTCTGCGTCGCCACCAGCCGATCCGCCTCGAAGCACACCAGCGGCGCATTATGCTGATGCACGCACTGCACCGCCGCGCGCGCCGGCGAGGTCCCCGCCGCTTCCGCCAGCGCCGCGCGCCACGCGAGGTGCGCATCGTTCAATATCCCCGTCCAATCCACCGCGCACACCACGATGGGCTTCCCCACCCCCAGCAGCACAAACCCGATCGCCTCCAGCGGATCGTCGTAACCCACCACCGGCTTGATCCACCCCCCGCAACACGCATGCCCCAATGGTGGCGAAACATCGAAGCGAAAGGTAGCAATATGCAGCCCACCCACCCCACTCGGCTTCTCCGCCGCCCGAGCCACCGCGCCTATCGCCGCAGCGCCCGCGGTCATCGCGCAGCGCCACACAAATTCCCGGCGAGTGAGATCGTTCATAGTTTGGATTTGAATCAGCGCATTGGCTCCAGCGGCTGGTTGCGCTCCTTATTTCTGGTCCACTCGGCATGATAACTCGCAAGCAACTGCGAGAGATCCTCTGCCTTAAGACCATAGGTGTCTGGCAGGCCGCCTTCGAACCCGACCATGGCTTTTGAGGCGGCTCGCATCTTCGATGACGATTGATACTCAGATACAAAATCGAATCCGACAAAATTGCCGACAGGCAGTCCATTCTGACGAAGCGTGTAGGTGCCAAACACAGCAATGTCGGACCACCGACAGTGCGTCTTTCTAAAGAGCGAGCTAAACTTAAAACCGTCTTCACTCACGGTCAGAAACGACGCTTTCGGGTGCATCTGGATAAGGAAGATCGGAAGGCCGAGAGCGAAGAAACCACCGCAGAACCAACCCATCTTCTGTCCGTCGATAACCATCCAGCCGCCGATTGCTGTGAACGTACTGCACAGCAGCAGAAGCCAGATCATTTTCGTCTTTTTGGTACAAAGCGTAAATGGAACCGAGCGGCACATTACTTTGGCTCAACGTTAGAAGTGAGTCCCGCCCGCTACAACAGCGAAGGCAGACGAGCTTTGCAAAAACGGACGTTGGCCCCGGCTTCTGGTCAGCCTGCGCTATACTCTTCTATTCAAAAAATCTCTCACATCCCTCACTTCGCCCGCTTGGCATAAAGCTCGCGCAGCACCTTGCCAGCCGCCTCCACCAGCATCGGCCCGCACTCCGCCGTGCCCGCGCCGGCCACCGACATCTCGTAGCCGCCGCGCGCTTTCTCGTGCGGCATGCCGACATAGTGCACGCCATTGCCATTGGAGTAGCCGAGCACGAGCGTCTGGGGAAACGGCGAAGCCTCCCGGATCGCCAGGTTGAGCTCGGTGAGCG
>JAZKEV010000451.1:4625-6292 GCA_040386765.1 Verrucomicrobiota bacterium
CACACGATCGCCTGCACCTCCGCCGCCACCGTCTCGGCGCCGAGCCGCACCTTGGCTTCCGGCGTGAGCGACAGCTGGATCGTCGTCCGCGCCACCCGGATCGGTTCGGCTTTCAACTTCACGCCATACTGGAGCGCGATCTGGGATTTTTTTGCCACCACCACCGCCATGTCGGCGACCGCTTTCACTCCACGATAGGCCGGTGTGATCTCACCCGCGCAGCCTTGGAGAAAGATGCTCTCCCCGCCACCGTGCGCGTCCGACAAGGCGCGCGACGCCGGTCCCGGCCAGTCGGCATTGATCGCCGGAGTCGAGGGATAGATCGAGACCGCGTGACAGGCGAGATGGAAGAGCGTCGCGAGCGGTTTGTTTTCGCCGTTGCGAAAGCTCACCAGCGAGAGCGTGCGGTCCATCGGGCCGAAGCTCGCGCCGCCCTGCGCCACCTCGGGATTCCAATCCTTGTGCGCGTAACCGACCGCCGCCGGCACCTTGCCCTCGATGCCCCAGCGGGGCATGCGCGGACGGCGATTGTAGAGCAGCTCCGGCGCCGCGATCCGGCCGATCGACATGCTCGCCGGCACCGCCGAGTCCGCCGCGGCTTTGGCCGCCTCGACCGACGCGGCCAGCAACCGCTCCATCCAGCGCTTGAAGGGCGGAAACTCATTCTGCGCCGGCATGTGCCGGATCGCCCACCACGTATCGCGCTCCTTGCCGCGGTCGCCCCCCTGGTAAACCGGCGCCCACGGCGCGGAGTGATTGTGGCTCGCGTGGACGAAGATATTCCCGCCCGGCATGTTGAGCGCCGCCCCGACGACCTTGCGCACCTCGTCGCGCGCCGATTCGGAGACATCAACAAGATCCCAGCGCAGCAGCGCCGCGCGCGTCGTACCGTCGTCGAGCACCACGGCATGCACATAGATTTTCTCGAGCACCTCGCCATACGGTTTGCCCGTCACCCAATTGAGCACCGTAGGCTCAGGCGTGATATCGGCCCGGCTCGCGCCGACGCGGAGCGTGATGCCCGGCTCCGCGGCCTGCGCGAAACCGAACGTAAGTCCAACCAGCAGGAGAAAACGCATGGCCGTACTTTTTATTTCCCCGTGAGGAAAGCCAGCAAGTCCGCCATATCCTGCGTGGGCACGGTGGCCTCGAGGCCCTCGGGCATCAGCGAGACGGCGGAGCTGGTGATCTTGGCGATGTTCTGCCGGAGGATCGTCTCGTCGGCCGCGCCGATGCGCTTGAGCGTGATGCTGCCGGCCGCCTCCTCGGCGATCATGCCGGCGACGGTGCTGCCATCTTTCAGCTCGATCGTGTACGCGATGTAGTTGGGCGGCACCTCGCGATTGGGATCGAGGATGTTGAGGAGCAGCTTTTCGCGATCCCAGCCGCGGATCGTCTCGAGATTGGGCCCGAGCTCGATGCCGCGTCCGGAGAAGCGGTGGCACGCCGCGCAGATCGAGTCGTAGACTTTGGCGCCCTTCACCGCATCGCCCGCGACCGTGGCAGTCGCTGCCTTGTACTTTTCGAATACCTCTTGGCGCGAACCCGAGGAGTTCTGGCCAAAGGCCTTCTCGGCGCGCGCCTTGATGGCCGCATCGGGATTGGAGAGAATCTGCGTCCGCCGCGCCGCGCTCACCTGCGCCAGTGGCCAAAATCTTCGCGCGCGC
>JAZKEV010000452.1:0-2586 GCA_040386765.1 Verrucomicrobiota bacterium
CGGGATGGAGGAGGAGATAGCGGAAAGGTTGAGGGCGTCGGAGCCTGGATAGAGGAGGACGGGGAGATTCTGCGGATCGCCGAGCAGGGCGTGCACCTCGGGATGCTCGTCGAAGCCGATGCCCATGTGGAGCGTGCTATGGGGCAGGCATAGATGCGTGAGGCGGCCGGTGGCGGCTTTCTCCTGCTTGTACTCCTTCGGGTGCATGAGGAACGCGAAGCGCGTGCGGGTGGGCATGGGCACGATCGACCCGCACCAGCAAAGGTCGGTGGGCCAGAAACAACGGTAGCAGGTCGTGCGCATTGGCGGAGAGGCGGAGAAGTGAAGCGGACGAGCGGCGGGAGGGAAGCGCCGAAAATAGGGTGGGGTGGGAGGGAATGCACCCCAGAGAGGAGCGACGTGAAACGGGGAACCTTGGGGAAACTCCACTTACAATACAGGCGTCATAATTTCTCTCATGGATGCACACGATGACATGACGTCCCGGATACTGGCCTCGCTGGCGGCGCTCCCGCTCCACGAGCAGGCGGACGCGATCAGCGCCTTGATTGGAAGTGTGATCAAAGAGATGCCGCCCGAGCGGATTCTCGAAATACGGGAAGAGATTGCCACCAGCCTCGACGAGCGCATCCCGGTGGTGAGCGCGACGCTCAATCTCATCGATGGGCAACTGGCGCTGCGGGAGATCGCGGGAAGCAACAACTGGCGGTAGGAGCCTGCTGTCGCGGCCGTCTATGACGGTCGGCGGACGTGATAATGCCTTCGTATGCGATCGGCGGTCATAGACCGCCGCTACAAATTACGTCCCGGTGAGCTTCCAGCGGACGTAGATATCCTCGACCTTTTGGCGGGCCCAAGGGGTTTTGCGCAGGAAGGTGAGACTGGATTTGATGCTGGGATCGTGCGTGAAGCAGCGGATCTCGACGCGGCGGCCCAGTTCATCCCAGCCAAATTTTGCGACGAGCTCGGTGAGCAGGCGCTCGAGGGTGACACCGTGGAGCGGGTCGTTGGATTTGGGCGTGGTCACGGCGTGGCGGTTTTCCCAGCCTTGTCGGCTTTGTCGGATTTCTTTTTCTCGGTCGGCGGGATGGGGGTGCCGGCGCGGAGGGTCTGGCCGAGGGCGTGGTCGGTGGGGGTGATGCCGCGGCGGTATCCTTTGAACGAATACGCGGCGGGCGCGAACGGGTCGACGAAGCGTACGTCGGTGCGCGCGGGAATCTCGAGATCGAAGCCCCAGAGGACGGCGTTTACGACCAGGCGGCGGAGGTCTTCGTTCACGAGATCGGTGGCGGCGCCCATGGTGGTGCAGAAGACACGATTGGCTTTGCCGTTCGGCTGCGGGTGAAGACGCGTCCAGGCGACGGGCATGGCGGGTTCGTTGATGCCTTGCTCGACGTTGTCGGCCTTGCGCGTCTTGCGGTAGGTGTCGGGCTCGGACTTGGGATTCATGTCCTTCAGGACGTAGCCGCGCATGAGGATCTTTGAGCCGGCGGCGGGATTGGTCTCGTAGACGCCGGAGTCGCCGAAGGCTTCGCGCACACCGCGGAGAAGCGGATCGCTCTCCGCGCCGGGCTCGATGACGCCGCGCGTGGCGCCGCGGCGATTGGAGCCCCAGTGGCTGACCCAATTCTCGCCGAGGACTTCGCGGCCGAAATTGTTGAATGATTTGTAGGTGCTCGGGCTCGTGGGCGGAAAACGAAAGGCGTGCGTGCTGGTGCGCAGCGCGATGATGGGCAGGCCGCGCGCGACGGCGTCGGCGAGGTGTTTCATCGCGGCATCGGGCCACTGGCGGAAGCGAAGCTGCATCACGATGCCATCGGCGGAATCGAGCGCCTCGATGCCGGGGATGCTGGTGTTATTGTCGGGGTTGATGGTGCCATCGGGGTCGAGGGCGAAGAGGACAGTGCATTTGAAGCCGTGGCGCTGGCTGAGAATCTTCGCGAGCATGGGCAGGCCTTCCTCGCCGCGGTACTCTTCGTCGCCGGTGAGGAAGACGAGATGGCGGCCCTGACCCGGGCCCGGTTTCGCGGGATACGTGATCGAGGAGGAGGCGGCGGCTTGGAGCGCGCTCGTGAACGTGCACGCGAGTGCGAGCGCGCACGCGGCGAGCAAGGGGAGCAGAGAGGTGCGAAGGGTGAGAGGGCGGGAGAGGGGCATGAGCAGGGGAACAGGAAGACCGGGAAGGGCGGGAAGCGAAACCAAATTCTGGGGTGGGTGGGCGGGACGAGAGCTTGTTCCCATCTGAGACAGAGCTGAGACAGAGAACCGCTAATCTACGCTAATCTGCGCTAATTTTTAAGAGGCGATGGGAGCGGAGGGCGATGTGCGGGCTTCGCCTGATCGGCGAAGTGCGGGTGGTGTTTCAACAGAGGGATTGGTTTGAGGTCGCGGAACGGGAGGCCTCATTCGAACGGTAAATGGCATACGTGGAGGATGGGAGAAGAAGCGTGACGGCGGAAGCGGCAAGCCCCAGCGCCCCGGCGAGCATCGCGCAGACCGCGCGATTGGCCCGGCCATCCTCGGCCGCCTCGGTGACCGCCAGCCGCAGCCGCGGGCCGTCCACGCCGGGGGAGGTCCCGACGATGC
>JAZKEV010000453.1:0-2062 GCA_040386765.1 Verrucomicrobiota bacterium
ATGCTAACATTCACAAACCGCACCGCACTCGTCACCGGCGCTGGCCGGGGCATCGGCAAGGCCATCGCTGAAACGCTCGCGAAGCACGGCGTCACCGTGATTTGCGTGTCCAAGTCCGCCGATTCCTGCGGCGCGACGGCGGCGGCGATCGTGGCGGCGGGCGGCAAGGCCAAGGCCCTCGCGGTCGACGTAGCGGACGGCGCGGCGATCGCCAAGGCGTCGGAAGAGCTGCTCAAGGAATTTCCCCACATCGATATCCTCGTGAACAACGCCGGCATCACGCGCGACGGCCTGCTGTTCCGGATGAGCGAGACCGATTGGAACGACGTCATCACGACGAACCTCACGAGCTGCTTCCATTGGACGAAGCTGATCGGCCGCCCGATGACCCGCGCCCGCTATGGCCGGATCGTGAACATCGCGTCGGTCAGCGGCGTGATGGGCAATGCCGGCCAGGCCAACTATTCGGCCGCCAAAGCGGGCATGATCGGCCTGACCAAGACCCTGGCTAGGGAATTCGCCGGGCGCAGCGTAACGGTAAACGCCGTGGCGCCGGGCTTCATCAAGACCGATATGACGACCGAATTCGTCAATAATCCCGAAGCGGCGGCCAAGATTCTCGAAGTGGTGCCACTCAAGCGCTTCGGTGAGTCTGCGGATGTTGCCAATATGACCGCCTACCTCTGTTCGGAAGAGGCGGGCTACATTACTGGACAAGTTTTTAACGTTGACGGTGGCATGGCGATGTGAAGCCTCCGCACACAGGACTTTCCCTCTAAATTTACGCCAATGGCCGACCAAAAAACCATCGAACAACGCGTCAAAGAGATCATCGTTAATCAGCTCAACGTAAACGAAGAGCAGATTACACCGACGGCCTCTTTTCTGGACGATCTTGGCGCGGATTCGCTCGACACCGTCGAGCTGATCATGGCCTTCGAAGAAGAATTCAAAGACGAGATCAAGGGTGAGATCCCTGAGTCTGACGCTGAAAAGCTCCAAACCGTGGGGCAGGTCATCGACTACATCAAAGGCAAAGCCGGTCAGGCCTGATCCGTTCGAAAATAACTTTGGCGTTCTGCCGATTTCCGCCGCGGAAATTTCTGGCAGAACGCCTTTTTGTTTTTTGAGATAAGAGGTTCGTTTCGTCGCATGGATACTTCCTCCTCCTCTCGCCGCGTAGTAGTCACTGGTCTCGGTGTCGTGGCATCGCTCGGGCACGACGTGGAAACCTTCTGGGGCAACCTCGTGGCCGGCCAGTGTGGCATCAAGCGCATCAGCCTCTTCGATCCCTCCGAGTTCGCGAGCCAGGTGGGCGCCGAGGTGCGCGACTGGGAAGCCGCGCAGCATATGGACCCGAAGGAAGCGCGCCGCAACGACCGCTACACCCACTTCGGCTTCGTCGCAGCCAAGCAGGCCTTTGCCGACTCGGGTGTCGATATGAACACGGAGGACCCCGACCGCGTGGGTGTCATCATCGGCTCCGGCATCGGCGGCATGTACACCTACGAGTCGCAACTGAAGGTGCTCGCCGAGCGCGGACCGCGCAAAGTGTCGCCCTTCACCATTCCCTCGCTGATAGGCAACATGTGCTCGGGACTCTTTGCGATCGAGATCGGCGCGCGCGGGCCCAACTTCGGCATCGTCTCGGCGTGTGCGACGGGCACGCACGCCCTCGGCGAGGCAGCGCACGCGATCCGGCGTGGCGATGTGGATGTGATGGTGGCGGGCGGCAGTGAGGCGGCGATCACGCCGTTTGCATATGCGAGCTTCTGCTCGATGAAGGCGATGAGCACCCGCAACGACGTGCCGGAAAAAGCGAGCCGCCCCTTCGACAAGAACCGCGATGGCTTTGTGATGGGCGAAGGCTCGGGCGTCGTCGTGCTGGAATCGCTGGAGCACGCGCAGGCGCGCGGCGCGCGCATCTACTGCGAGCTCGCAGGCTACGCGGCGACGTGCGACGCGTTTCACATCACGCAGCCCGACCCGGAGGGGAAGGGGCTCTCGATGGCGATGAAGCGGGCGCTCGCGAGCGCGGGCACGACCCCGGACGCGATCGAGT
>JAZKEV010000454.1:0-2370 GCA_040386765.1 Verrucomicrobiota bacterium
TACTACTGGGATTGCCTGATCGCGCCCACACCGACGAACCTCGAGCGCTGCCGTGCGCTCTTCGGCGACGAACGCGCCGACTACGGCGCCGCCCTCCAGCGCCACTATAAGGAAGGCGCCCCCGCCGATTGGGCCACGCGCTTCGTCACCTCCTACGCCAGCGCCCACCCCTGGGAAGACTGGGCCGAAACCACCGCGCACTACCTCCACATCGTCGATACCATCGAGACCGCCGCCAGCTTCGGCATGTCGCTCCGCCCGAGGCAGCACCCCGCCGCCAGCAGCATGACCGCCGAGCCCCGCAAAGCCGCGCACCCCGAGGCCGGCTTCGACGCGATCATCGCCGCCTGGTTCCCCCTCACCTACGCGCTCAACTCCCTCAACCGCGGCGTCGGCCTGCCCGACCTCTACCCCTTCGTCCTCTCGCAGCCAGCAGTGGAAAAATTACGCTTCGTCCACGAGATCTTCACGGCAAACTAAAGTAGGTCGGGTCTGACCCGCTCTCTCGCATATCCGAGCTCAACGGAAGATCCGCTCGCCCTATACGGGCTTGTTGTAGCGGCGGTCTATGACCGCCGACGAACAGCATAACGCCGTCGACTCGCCCAGCCCCTTCACAATCCACGAGTCCGACAGCTCAGCACTTCCATCCCGCCCTCCCCTGTCCTCCCCCTGTCATTGCGAGGAGCACAGCGACGCGGCAATCCATCCACCTCCCGCGGAGCGCCGTCCGCACACCCTGTTCAAGTCGACAGCCTCCCGCTCCGACCCCACCACCCTCACCGCTTCGCCACAAACCACTCGACCATCACCGTCACCAGATGCGTCTCCTGTTCATCGTGCACGTCGACCTGAATCTCCAATAGCGCGCGCCCCCGCGCCGTCAGCGTGGCGATAAACTCCGCCTTCTTCTCCGGCGGCACCGTCACGCTGGAGTAAACCACGCCGCGCGCCGGCTTCCGATACTTGGCCTCCACGCGTCGCACCACCGGCAGCACCTCAAACCCCGGATTCGCCAGCTCCCGGATCATATACTCGCCGCTCGTCGCCTCCGCCAATGTGAGCAGCGCGCTCGCATGGATCGTCCCAAGATGGTTCGTGTACCGGACATCATCAGGCAGCGAGAGCACCTTCCCCGCCTTCTCCGCGCGCACGAGCCCGACCAACCGATTGAAGGGGATCTCGGTAATATCCATGGCCCGAGTCTGACTGCCAGCCACAGGTCGCCAACCCTGCAATTTCCACCCGCTCTCTCGTTTCCACCGGCGCTGCGGTTTCCCTCCGCGTCCATTCAGACCTACCCCTCGCCGCCTTGGACTCACCTTCCCACGCACTCTCCTCCATTCACCGCTTGCCCCCTTCCGCGCGTCCGATGGACTCAGGCCACCCCTTCACTCCGATGCGTCTTATCCCGTTCCTCGCTTCGCTCTGCCTATTCGCCGTGTCCTCGTTTGCCCAAACGGCGACGCCGACCGCCAAAGCCAAAAAGGAGGAGCCGCCACAGCCCGCGCCCACGCTCGACAATGTCGCGTACGGCACGCACGAGCGCCAGGTCCTCGATTTCTGGAAAGCCGATTCCAACCGCCCCACGCCCGTCCTCTTCCACATCCACGGCGGCGGCTGGGTCAATGGCGACAAGGCCCGCGTCGCCAGCCTCGAGCGTTATCTCGCGGCCGGCATTTCGGTGGTCTCGATCAATTACCGCCTCGTCACGCAGGCCATCGATGCCGGCGTAAAACCACCGGTGCAGTGGCCGCTCGAGGATGCCGCGCGCGCGCTGCAGTTTGTCCGCAGCAAGGCCAAGGAGTGGAATCTCGACAAGGTCCGCATCGCCGCGTCCGGCGGCTCCGCGGGCGCGTGCTCCAGCCTCTACCTCGCCTTCCGCTCCGAGCTGGCCAACGCCAAAAGCGCCGATCCCATCGCGCGCGAATCCACCCGCCTCTGGTGCGCCGCAGTCAGTGGCGCGCAGACCACGCTTGACCCACAGCAGATGCAGGAGTGGACGCCCAACAGCCGCTACGGCGGCCACGCTTTCGGCTTCATGCCCGACACCAAGGATCTCAAGACGCGAGACACCCAGTTCGCCAAGTTTCTCGCCGCACGTGAGGAGGTGCTGCCGTGGATCAAGCTATATTCACCCTTTGAACACGTCTCGCGCGACGATCCGCCGATCTATCTCATCTACAACGCCGCGCCCAACATGGGCAAAGCCGAGAAGGATCCCACCCACACCGCCAACTTCGGCGTGAAGCTGCAGGAAAAACTCCGCACCGTCAGCGTGCCCTGCGAGCTCGTCTACCCTGGCGCGCCCGAGGTGAAGCACCCGACGATCGCCGACTACGTCATCGCCCGCCTCAAGACCCACACCGG
>JAZKEV010000455.1:0-7815 GCA_040386765.1 Verrucomicrobiota bacterium
CCCGGCCACCTGTTACCCTTGACCCCGGTCCATACAGGGCCGCCCGTCCCTACCTCAAGACAGCGATCAGCTGCTTTGCGGCGTCGGCCCACGTGGGCAAGACGCGCGCGCGGGCTTCGGCGGCGAGGCGGGCGTGGAGGGCGTCGTCGGTCAGGATGGCGCGCAGGGCGGACTGCCAGGCGGCGGGGTCATTGAGCGCGGCGGCGAGGCAGCCACCGCCGGCGGCGTTTTCACGGAGCACGGGCAGGTCGCTGTGTACGCAGGGGACGCCCAGGCGGAGCGATTCGAGAAGTGGGAGGCCGCAGCCTTCGGCGATGGTCGGGAAGGCGGAGGCGCGCGCGTTACTGTAGAGTTGCGAGACGAGGGCGTCGCTGGCAGCTTCGTGAAATTGCAGGCGCGCGCCGTGCACGCGGCGGAGAGATTTGATGTTCGCGACGATGGGTGCGCCGAAGTGGGGATTCACCCGGCCGACGAGGTGCAGCTCGAAGTCGAGACCGCCCCGCCAGAGCGCGTCGCAGACATCGAGGAGGAAAGACTGGTTTTTTCGCGGCTCGACGATGCCGATGCACAGGAGCGAGGGGCGCGTGGATCTGGCTGCCAGCCCCGTGGCTTTAGTGGCGGGCGGCTGGTGGTCGAAGTCAGCGCCGAGGGCGAGCACGTCGACCGGTGGCAGATTTTCCGCCCCCTGCCACTGCCAGAAACCGAGTAACTCTTCGCGGCTCGCCTGCGAGACGGCCCACACGCGGTCGAAGCGCGAGAGCAGCTTCATGTACGCGGGGTGACGCGCGACGCTCTTCGGCCATGTGATGTGCGGGTATTTTAACGGAATCGCATCGTGAAACACGGCGGCGAAACGGCATGGGCGCGCGGCGAGAAACGCGGTGAAGCCCGGACGCTCCTCTTCGGAGAAAAGCTCGCTGGTGAAAACCCAATCGTCGGCGCGGAGTGCGAGCGGTTGCGCGGGCGAGGAGGCTCGCTTGAGCGTGCCGTCGGCCCACACGACTTCGGTAGCGGCGGCACCGAGACCGTCGCGGAGCCGGGTGCTCACGCGCATGAGGCCGGAGCGATGGCCCGCGGCGCCGGTCTTGGTGACGTCGAAATAAATCATGCGCTGGGCGCGGGCGCCGCCGGGGCGGCCGGAGCACGCGCGGACGCGGACTGGCTGGCGGCGATGGTTTCTTTAAAATGGGCGAGGATGCGGCCGCCGTTTTTGTGGGCGTCGAAGTTTTCTTCGACCCAGCGGCGGGCGGAAATCCGGAGTTTCTCCGCGAAGGTGTCGTCTGAGGAGAGGCGGCGCAGCGCGCTCACCCAATCCGACGGCATCTCGACCGGGGCGACGAGGCCCGTGACCCCCTGAGTGATCGCCTCGGTGGTGGCGGCGGCGGGCGAGGTGACGACGAGGACGCCGATCGACATCGCCTCGGGAATCACGTTGGGCAGACCGTCGCGGTCGCCGCTCGGTGCGATCACGCCGGTGTGCAGGAGCACGTCGGCCCAGGCGAGCTGCGTCCAGACTTCGTGCTGCGGCAGGTGGCCGGTGAAAGTCACCTGGCTCGCGACGCCGAGGTGGCCGGCGAGCTTCTCGAGCTCGGCGCGCAGCGGACCCTCGCCGATGATGCGGGCGGCAAACGGAATGCCGGCGGCGCGCAACGCCGCGTAAATGCGGAGCTGGTGATCGAGGCCCTTTTTCTCGACGAGGCGCGCGACGCACACGAGATGGAGCGGCACGCGGTCGGAGCGGAGGGCCTTGAAGGCGGGGAGGCGATCGAGGCCGCGGCGGATGCACACGATGCGCTCATCGGGGATGCCGCGCTCGACGAGGGCGCGCCGGCCCATTTGCGTGGAGGTGTGAATGAAGGCGGCGTGCGCGAGCTTTTCACGAAGCCACCAGTCGCCGCCGTGTTCGTAGATATCGTAGGCGTGGGCGCCGGCGCTGAAGCGATGGCCATCGAGCCGCCAGAGCAGCCAGGCAGCAGTGGCGGGCGCGCCGCCCCAAGCGGCATGGACGAGGGCGGGCGGATTTTTCCGAAACTCGTGCGCGTAGAGGCAGGCGAAACCGGCGCCGAGCATGTTCTCCCAAAAGTTCATCCACGACGGCGCCCGGCGGGTGAAGAGTCCGTGGAGGAGTTGGCGGAGCACCTCGGGGCGCCGTGAGGCTTCGTAGGGGATCATCCACAGCAGCGTGAGCAGCCGCCACTTGTTGAAGCTCGCCACGGGCACGCCGCGAAAGGTGCCGCCGCCGCCCCAGAGCGAGTAGATGCGGAGATTGGCGCCGTGGGTACGCATCGCGACGATTTCCCGCTGGAGAAAGGTCTCCGTGCTTTTGGGAAAGGTCGTGAACAGATAGGCGATGACGGGAGCTGAGTCGGGCAAGGTAGCGGGAAACTAGAGCGCGGCGCGCGGCGCGGGCGAGCGAGATTCGGCGGGAACGATGCGTAAAGTTCGGAAGATCAGAACGAGGTGAGGCGGTGGTAGAATGCGGCGGAAGAAAGCGGAAGGATGAGGATGGGAACGCTAATCTGCGCTAATCTTTCGAAGGCGGGTGAGGGGTGGCAGGGGCGTGCGGGCTTCGCCTGATCGGCGAAGCGCGGTGGCGTTGGGAGACGGTGAGGGTGGGCGAGAGGAGGAGAGGAGTGGAGGCGTTTGAGGGTATGGCGAACCGTCCTCGGTGAGCCGTCGCGGAAGAGGGGCGCGAAGAACTTGAGATTGTCGAATGCGCAAAGCGTGACGGCTCCGCGGGGACACCTCGCTACCTCAAACATGGCGGTCGGGACGACCGCCGCTACCTCACTTCTTCTCCGGCGGGAAGGGCCGGCGCTTCAGTTTCGCGTTGGCGACTTCGTTGGCGAGGCTCACGAGGTCTTCGATCACGAGGGTCGGGTCTTCTTCGTAGCGCAGCTCGAGGAAGCGGTCGCGGGCCTGGACGTAGTTGTTGGGATCGGTCATCCAGCGATCGATGATGCGGGCGAAGTCGCCGGCGGCTTCGATCTTCTCCGAGCCGCCGTTGCGGAAGAATTTCCACGTGAGCTCCTCCTGCGGCATGATGCCGCCGAAGGCGTTGAAAATAATCGGGCAGCGGAAGTGCAGGGCCTTCGCGCAGGTGGTGGTGCCGCCGCGGGTGACGATGGCATCGCTCGCCTGCATGAGGAGATGGACGGTGGCGGAGTAGCCCTCGATGTAGCAGGCGAACTCAGGGTGCAGGCTGCGCCAATGGATGAGCTCGTTGTACGTCTCCTTGTTGCGGCCGCAGATGACGATGGCCTGGACGCGGCTCGCGTGCCTGAGGAGCGCAGGGAGGAGGGCGGTGTGATTATTTGCACCGTTGCCGCCGGTGGCGAGGAAGACGGTGAAGCGGTCCGGATCGAGGCCGAGCTTGATGCGGAACTCGCGGCGCCCGTCGGAATCGAGGACCTCGAGGTGCGAGCGTGGACGCATGAGTGAGCCGCGGACGCGGCTTTTCTCGCGAGGGATGCCGCACTTCTCGGCGTAGTCGCGCGCGGTCGGCGTGCGCGAGAGGTAGAGGTCGACGGTGGGCTCTATCCAATTGCGCGAGTAGCCCCAGCCGCCGGAGAACTCGCCGCAGTAGGTGGAGCAGCGGACCCTGGCGGGGCCGAGCGTCGCGCGCGCGAGCTGGAAGTAGCCGCGGTTCAGGCAATCGTGCACGCTGAAGACGAGGTGCGGTTTATACTCGCGGAGCACCTGAAGATAGTACGCGCGGCCGAACTTTACCGAGCTGCGGTTGATGTAGCTGAGCAGCTCGACGACCGCGTAGAAGATCTTGTGGAGCCACGGCGCGGCGCGCTGGATGCGGTTGTAGAGATTTACGCCGCTGCGGTTTACGAGCGAGGACTTCTCGAGCATCTGCTCGATGCGCACATCGATGTCGTGCCGGTAAAGCTGGAAACACCACTCGGCAAAAGCCTCTGCCCGAGCGTCATGGCCGCCGCCGGTGCTTGAAGTGAGGACGAGGATGCGAAGCTTGGGCATGCCGGTCAGTGGATATCGAAGTAACGCGCCTGGATGCGGCGCTTGAGCGCGAGCGAGCCAAAGCGGGAGATGAAGGGCGCGACGACGGCTTGGAAAAAACGGCCCGTGCGGAGCGTGCGGCTGCGATTGGCGAGGAGCGCGCCCCGCAGTGCGGCGGCGGCGTGCTCAGGCGGCGGGCCGCCCTGCATCATCGTTTCAAACGCGGCCCACGCCCGCTGCAGGCGCGGCGCGGAGGGTGAGGAGGCGGCGGACGCGGGGCGGCGGACGGACGTCTCGAAATCGGTGCGATAGTCGCCGGGGCGCATGTCGATGATGATGACACCCGAGCCGGCAAATTCCTCCATCAGGCTTTCGTTGAGCGCGGTGAGGCCGGCCTTGCAGACGTTGTAGGCGCTCTGAAACGGCAGCGGAAACTCGGCCGCGAGCGACGAGAGATTGACCAGCGCCCCGCGATTGCGCGCGCGCATGCCGCGGAGCGCGAGGTGCGAGACGCGCGCGGTATTCACCAGCATCACCTGCAACTGGTCCTCCCAGACTTTGAATTCGGTGGCGGCAAACTCCGCGAAGACGCCGTAGCCCGCGTTGTTGATCACGAGATCGAAGCCGCTGGCGGCACGCTCGGCCATGGCCCACACGGCGTCGATCCGCGCGGTGTCGCCGAGTTCGAACGCGACGGGCGTGAACATATCGGGGTGAGCCGCCGTCAATGGCGCGAGGCGGCCGATATCGCGCGACGTGCCCCACACGCGAACACCCTCGGCCAGCAGCATCTCGGCAAAAGCCCGGCCGAGGCCGGTGCTCGCACCGGTGACGAATGCGGTGCGGTGGAGGTCGGAAACCTTGGAGGCGGCGGCCATGGATGGCCGTTAAGCAGCGACGCGCTTGAAGACCAGCGCGACGTTGGCTCCGCCGAAGCCGCTGCTGTTCTTGATCACGATATTGGGCGCGCGATTTTCGGTGGTGCGGGGGAGATTGAGATCGGCGCACTCGGGGTCGACGGTGCCGAGATGCGCGGCGCCGGGGATGAAGCCCTCGCGGAGCGCGAGCGCGCTGAAGCCCGTCTCCATCGCTCCGGCGAGCGAGAGACCGTGGCCGGTGAGGGCCTTGGTGCTGCTGACGGCGACCTTGGGGAGCGACTCTTTGAAAACGGTGCGAAGCGCCTTGGCCTCGGAGATATCGCCGATGAGCGTCGAGGTGGCGTGGGCGTTCACGTAGTCGACCTCGCTGGGCGCGACCTTGGCGGCGCGGAGGGCGAGCGTCATCGCGGTGGCCGAGCCGTGCCCCTCGGGGTGCGAGATCGCGACATTGTGGCCGTCGGAGGCCTGGCCCCAGCCGAGAAATTCCGCGTAGGGGCGGACGCCGCGGCGGGCGACTTCGTCTTCGGTTTCGAGCACGATCACCGTGCCGCCACCGGTGCCGACAAAGCCATCGCGCGCGGAATCGAAGGGCCGCGAGGCGAGGGCGGGGTCGGTCTGCGGCGAGAGCGTGCGCATGCCGGCGAAGGGCAGGATCGCGTCGGTATTTCCATCCTCGGCGCCGACGATGAACATGCGCTTCTGGCGGCCGAGCGTGAGATCGTCGAAGGCGTAGCCGAGCGCGTGCGCCGACGAAGCGCAGGCGGAAGAGAAGCCGCAGGAGGAGCCCTGGATCTTGAAGGCGGCGATGAGGTTGAAATTCAACGTGCCCGCGATCGAGGCCACGATGCCGAGCGGGGAGCAGCGCATCACGCCGAGCTTGGTGAGGCGCTCGTGATGGTAGTGCAGGAGGTAGGGAGAGCCGGCGGAGGCGGCGTAGAGGCCGGTCTCGGGATTGGAGATATCGGCCTCGGTGAGCTTCGCATCCTCGATGGCCTGCAGCATCGCGCAGTGGGCGAAGAGGCCATTGGGCGCCATGGAGCGGAGCAGCTCTCGCTTGATCTTGTAGCGCGAGGGGAAGGTCCAGTCCTCGGGATCGGTGGAGTCGGTGGTGAAGTCCTTGATCGTGCCGGTGATCTTTACCGGGATGTCGGGCTTTTGAAACGGTGGGTAGAGCGCAAACCCGTGCCGCAGCTCGCGCAGGCTGCGCGTGACGGTTGCGGCATCGTTGCCGATGCTGGTGATGAACCCTAGGCCGGTGATAAAAACTCGAGGCATGCGCCGAATAGAAGGGAAAGTGAAGGCCGTTGCGGGGAGGCGGTCAACGCGGGAGGCAAGATAGGGATTTGTGACGATACTGTGTAAAATTTACAATGATCTTGAAAAATACACTAGATTGCGATCTCTGGGCCGACGAACTCGCAGCTTTAAGCTGCCAGTGTCAGTTTCACCCTGCGGAGGCGGACGCCTCCTGTTTCTGCGACCCTCGCTCCCGGCGAAGGGTTTCTCTCTCCAAAGTTCAAACCCCTGATATTCGAACATGCAAAGAGCACGTTTCGTCTCCCGCGCGGCTGCCGTTGGCGCTGCGCTCGTGTTGGCGGCCTCGACTGCGATCGGCGCTGCTGACTTCACCCTCACTGTCAATGCCGGCAGCGTCGGCAAGCACGTATACCCGACGATGTTCGGGACCAATGTCGTCTATAACAAGATCACGCAGGCCCAGTGGCCGACGTTTATCAGCACCTTTAACGCTCTCGGCATGACCACGCTGCGCTACTCGGGCGGCACGGTGACGGAGGATCTCTTCGACTTCAAAGACTCGGACGGGCCCAACAACGACTACATCTCGCTCTCGATGTTTCTCCAGTCGGTGGCGGCCAACGACATCACGCCGCTTCTTGTGGTGCCGACGAAGCGCTTTCGCAACAACTACACCACCACCGGCGCGCAGTACGCGAAGGACTACGTGAAGGCGGTGAACGTCGACCACGGGGTGACGGGCGGCGAGCAATTCGGCACGACGCAGAAAGTGGAGATCTGGGAGCTCGGCAACGAATACTACGGCGACAACGAGGGCGGCGCCCCGCTCTCGCCGACGCTCTACGGCCAGATCGCGCAGAAGTTTGCGACCTCGATGAAGACGATCGATGCGTCGATCATCCCGGTCGTGCAATTCGTGCGCACCGACCTGACCGCAGCGCAGACGATCGCCAATCAGCTTTCCGGCGGCGCCGTGGAGGCGTGCCTGACCCACACGTATCCGGGCGATGCGGAAGGAATCGGCAACGTGGAGAACCAGCTCATCAATGGCAGCAACATCTTCTCGCTCGAGCCGATGGTCACCGAGTGGAACATGGGGAGCGGTTCGGAGACGGGGCTGGTGCTCGCGACCCGCATCCCGAAGCTGTTCCGCGAGCTCGTCGATGGCGGCGTGACGATCGCCACGCAGTGGCCGATGATGTGGTGGAACAACTCGGTAAACTCGGCGCTGGCGCAGGCCAGCGGCGCGCTGCGGCCCCCGGGGCAGATTTTTCAATGGCTGAGCCAGTGTGCGAATAACCGGAAACTTGTCGGCACCTCATCGTCCTCGACGGCGATCTCGAGCCTCGCCTTCAAGAACCCCGCCGGCACCAAGCTGTTCGTCCTCGTGCTGTGCGCCAACAGCCTCACCGACGCCCAGGTGGGCATCACGATCAATGGCTTCAACGGAAACAATTTCACCGTCGTGCAGGCCAAGCGCTACTCCGCGGCGGGCGGATTTACCACCGAACTGGAGGAGGTTACGCCGGCGACTCTGCGGACGGTCGTACCGGCCAAGAGCAACAACGTGCTCACGCTCACGACGAACAAGTATTCCAAGTACGAGGTGATCCGGATCGATCTGGAGACGCCGTGAGGGCAGGAGGCGTCGTCCCCCGACCGCCGTGCTCGAGAGGGCGGTCGGGGTCTGCGGATGGGATGTGTTTGTGAAATA
>JAZKEV010000455.1:7825-8661 GCA_040386765.1 Verrucomicrobiota bacterium
GCGGGTATTCCGATCTGTCGCATCGTAGACCCGCTCCTGCGGTGAAGACAGCGGGTAGAGGGTCGCTGGCGCAGGGCAGGTCAGCGGCCCGCCCTGCGCGCTTCGAGCTGCCGGCGGATGGCCAAGGCTTTGTTCTCAGTTATTGGATACGCGCAGAGGAGCACGATGGCCGCGACGATGCAGACCGTGGGCACCAGCGGAAAGAGGACGCGCAGCCAGAAGAGCGTTTGCTCGCTCTGCGCGACGCCCCGGGCGGCGTCGTAGCCGGACCACAGCAGGATCTGCCCGCCGATAAAGAAGGCAGCCGTAGTGCCTGTCTTGCGCATCCACTGTGCGATCGCGAGCAGCAGGCCGGCGCGTTGGAGGCCGGTCTGGGCCTCGTCCCAATCCACCGTGTCGGCGATCATCGAGCCCAGCAGCACCCAGGCGCCCGCCATGCCGGGAGTCTGGATGAGCGCGACGACGATCTGCAGCCACGGGTGATCGGGCGTGTAGAAGAACCACTTGCAGAGGCTGGCGACGAGCGTGAGCGCGAAGCAGAGGAAGAGCGTGGGCTTCTTGCCCCAGCGCGTGGCGAGGGCGGTGACGAGCGGGACCCACACGAACTTGGCCCCGTAGAGCAGAGTGCCCTGCACGCCGGCGATCTGCGAGGCGGCGAGCGCGTCGCCGCCATTGACGTGGTAAATGTTCACGTAGAGCCCGAGCCCCTCAGTCATCACGATGCCGGGGCCGAAGAGCACGGTGAGCACCGAGACGATCAGGAAGGGCCGGTTGTCGAACGCCGTGCGGATGCCGCGCCAAAGCGAGAGCTCGGGAGTGGTCGTGGGGCGGGGTGT
>JAZKEV010000455.1:8671-10418 GCA_040386765.1 Verrucomicrobiota bacterium
ATGATCCTGCGCAGAAGAGTAGAGGGGAAGGAATGCAAGAGGTTTCTGGACATACTCATGTTGCTGATGTCACTGCAGCTGATGTCACTGCTGCTTCTTCGTCTCCTCCTCCTCCGTCGATGGAAGCTCAGTTCCTTGAATTATTTTCGAGTGCAGATAAAAGTATGAGGAACTGCTTGGAGAGCACACAGAGGATGGCGTACATGTTAGACAAGGTGGAGGAGCAATTGTCGTGGGGCGGGGTGTGGCGCTCGGAGGCTCGCGGACGAAGAGCGCGGGGATGAGACCGGCCAGGGCCAACGCGATTCCGATGCCGACCCCGACGTAGCGCACGCCTTCGATGGCATCGACGAAGAAGGGCCGCTGCGTGGCCCAAAACAGCCAGGGCAGCAGGAGCGCGCCAAAGGTGGCGAGGATCGAGCGCGCCGCCTGCACGCGCGTGCGCTCGTGGTAGTCGGGCGTCATTTCCGCGAGCAGCGCCTGCCAGGGCACGGTGAAAAACGCGGTGGCCGTGAAGAACAGCAACGAGGTGGCGAGGAAGTGCCAGAAATAGTATCCTGGACTCATGCCGCGCGGAAACGCCCAGATCGCGGCAAATAGCAGGCCGGAGGAGAGCGCGGCGACAAACATGTGCGGCCGTCGCCGACCGAAGCGTGAGCGCGTGCGGTCGGACACCGCGCCGACCCACGGATCGATGAACGCATCCCAGAGCCGCGGAATCGCCAGGGCAAACCCGACCAGGCCCGGGCTCACGCCCAGGCCAATATTGAAGATAGGGTAGGCGATCTGGCTCGCCGCGTGATTGGAGAGCGTTTCGTAGATGCCACCGGTGCCGGCGGCCACCTTCTGCCGGGGCGCGACGTGATCGCCGGGCGAGGCGTCGCGAGTGGGGGTGGGGTAGTCCATCGGCCGGAGAGGTGGGGCGCGAGGAGTCTCCGGAGGGAGGGGAGGGCGGTCGAGTCGGAAGAGCGGCGCCGGGGCGGGGTCCAAGGCGATGCGACTGGGGCGAGGTGTAGTGTCGGATGAAGGAGGATATGCTGGCGGGTGCGAGCGGGTGAGATGACGGAGAATGATTTTGACCGCGGATTACGCGGATGAGGCGGATACGCGTTGCGATGGCGTGGGTTTTATCCGCGTCATCGGCGTTATCCGCGGTCTGGTATTTCTTCAGGGCCGTGGCGGATTGCCGGTACCCCGCGGCGCCATGCGCTGGCGGTTGTGCTGAGCGGCGCGTTAGGGACAACGCGCCCACCCTTACTTCGTGCGCAGTGCCACCGACTTCCGCTCCATGATCGTGGTGGGCATGATCATCTCGGTGGTCTGGCGGGGGCGGTTGGCGACGAGGTCGAGCATGTGCGTCACGGAGAGCTCGGCGAGTTCCTGAAAGGGGGCGGTGGCCGTCGTGAGGGGCGGGTCGAGCAACTCGGACCAGCCGGGATTCTCGCCGCCGATTAGGGAGATGTCGGCGGGGATTTTCAGGCCGAGCATCTTCTGGATGATATGAGCGGCCTCGACCGCGAGCTTCTGCTGGCCGGGGAGGAAGATCGCGTCGGCGCCCTCGTCGATCACGCGTTTCACGGCGGCGTAGAGGAGCGTGCGCGTCTCGAGCAGTTCGACGCGCGTGAGCTGCAGCGGGTGGCCCGCCTCGCGGCAGGCCTCGGCGTAGCCTTGCACGCGGAGGGTATTGGTGCGGCTGGTGGGGGGCTGCGTGCCGATGAGCCCGAGGCGGCGGTGGCCGCGTTCGAGA
>JAZKEV010000455.1:10428-11599 GCA_040386765.1 Verrucomicrobiota bacterium
GGCTTCCAGCGGGAAGAGGTGCTGAACCCCCTCGACCCGAAGGCGGTGGCCGCGTTCGAGAAAATATTCCCCGACCATGCGGCCTTCCGCCTTGTGATCCCAGCCGACAACGTGGAAGGCGGGATGGCGATCCGCAGTGTAGTTGATCGCGATGGTCGGCGTATCCTTGAGCGTCGCCACGGTATCGAGCGCTAGCTGCGACCAGCTGGCCGAAAAGATCCCGTCGAAGAGCCAGTGACCGATCTCATCCGCCTGCCGGTCGGTGAAGACCGAGAGCGCGCAGCCGTGGCGCGAGAGCGCGTAGAGCAGCTCCTGCACGAGGATGTCCACGTAGCCCCCGCCGACGATCTTGTCTCGGTCGGGCACGAGGATGGCAAAGTGCTTCCGGCGCGCGGGGCCGCGCGGGCGCATGCCGAGCCGGCGGGAGATGGACATCACGCGCTCGCGCGTCTCGGCGTTGATGTTGTGCGCGTTGTTCAGCGCACGGCTCACGGTCCCGATCGACACCTTCGCTTCGCGGGCGATGTCGTGGATGGTGACTTTTTTGCGGGGGGTGAAACGCGAGCGAGTCGTGGGCATGGGTGGACTGCTGAGACGGATGCCGGGCGCCAACCTACTGCGTGCGTTCCGGTTCGGTAAAGCTAATCCGGCCCGTCATGTAAAATTTACACAACCGGGGAAAAACGTGTTGCCTCACCTCGACGTTTGCCCGCTGCTCGGGGGAAACCTCCTCCCGCCATGATCAAACCCGCCAGCCGCTCGCGCATCTACCCGACCTTGGGTGCGCTCCTCACCCTGACCGCGTTTTCCAGCCTGCATGCGCAGACTGTTCCTGCCGCCACGCCGGCTGAGGAGGCAGCGAAGGAAACAGTGACAACCTTGAACCCCTTTGTGGTGAACTCCGGCACCGACGTCGGCTACCTCGCGGGCAACACGCTCGCCGGCAGCCGCCTGAACACCGCGATCAAGGACACACCGGTCACGATCGATGTCTTCACGCCCGAACTCATCAAGGATCTCGGTGCCACCTCACTGGAGGAGGCGTTGGGCTACGCCAACAATCTCCAGATCGACGAGGGCGACACGGCCCGCCTGATCAATGGCGAGTCGCAGGTCTCGCCGCGCGCGGCGTATCAATTCCGCAGCCGCGGCTTCCTCGGCACGCGGGCGC
>JAZKEV010000456.1:0-2634 GCA_040386765.1 Verrucomicrobiota bacterium
GCGAGCTCGGCGTGCCCGTGTAGGTAAACGCAAACTCCACGCGCACCCCCACGGTGCCGCGCACCGGATTGGAGCTCGAGGGCTGAAACGTCGTCGCACCCGCGCGCGAGTGCATCGCCCCGAGCGCCGCCACGGTGAAGCCCGCGCGCAACACTTCTCCGGCCCGCGCCGCGAGCACATAGTCCTTGGCCTGCACCATAAGCCGGACCACGGGCGACCGCTGGAGAAAAACCAGCAGCATGCCGACGGAGACGTTCAGCCAGGGCAGACGACGATGAAGGGCGTAGACGAATTTCATGAAAGACACCAGGAACTGGATGCGACACGGATAGCGTACCGATGTCCCCGCGAAAGAGGGAATCGGTAACAAGCTTGTTACCGCTAACGTGTCTCCGCAATGACGCTACTTCCGGCGAAAACGCACATCAAAACGCTCTCAAAATCGCAGCGTGAATTGCGTAGCCAGCGTGCGGGAGTACTCACGCCCTTCGGCATCGCCCCGCTGGAGGCTGTATTGAAATTTCAACTGCGTGTGCGGCGTAAAGCGATAGCCCGGCGCGATATCGACCCGCCAGATCTCGTGGCCCCACTCGCGACGTACACCTCGATCTGTGATGTGCCCGAAGACCTGCTGGTTCCACCGCACCGCGCCAAACCACTGCGGCGTGAATTTATACTTCGATTCCACGTAGTAGGAAACCGTATCCGCATCGCCCACGAGCGGGATTTCGTAGCGCGCGGCAAATACCTCCGCCCACACCTGCAGGTGCCTCCAGGCAAACGCCACATCGTGCGCGAGGACCCGTTGCCGGTAATCGCCGCGCCCGTGGCCCACTGCCAGCGAGCTCTCCGCCGACTCCCGTAAGTACGAGCCCTCGCTCGCCGACACGCCGACATCCCACATTGCCGACGGACGGTAGCCCACCCGCGCACTCACGGTGGGATGCGAACGCTGCTCACGAATGTGATCCCACGCCTCGGGCCGCGACGAGAGCGAGCTCGCCTTTACCTCCCCGGAGAGCCGGAGCCTCCCCACCTCGACCGTCGCTGACGCGCCGGTCGCATAACTCGGCCCCCACACGATCGGCACGCGCAGCGCTTTCTCCCCCGCGGTCACCGTGGGCGAGAGACCCGGCCGCACATGCGCCCACTGCAACAACGTGTTGCTAAAACGCACCGCCTCCGTGTCCCAGATCCCGGTCAGATGTTCGTAGGGCACCGGCGCTGTGATGAAGGGATTGGGCCACGAAGCATGCCGCGCCGCCCAGTTTCCCACGATGGTGGCAAACCTCCCGACTTGCACCGTGATGCGGTTATCCGGATACGGCGAAAAGCGCAGCGCGTATTCGTCGAGCCGCGTCTCGAGCGCATTCGGGGCCGGATCGAAGCCGCGGTCCACCCGCGCCTGCGCGAAGAAATAGAGGCCCCGCCCCAACTGCGCATCGAGAAAGACGCTCAGCCGCGGAATGAAGAGATGCTCGCTCGCGCCATGAATCACGCCGGGCGCCGGCAGCTGCATTGCGTACCCTTCGAGATCGACCGTGCCGCTGACCCGCGCCCGGTAACGCGAATCCGCCGCGCTGAATGTCAGCGCATCCTCCAGTCGGTCGAAAACATCCTCCGCCGCCCGCGCAGACGGGAGCGCCGCAGCGAGCGAAAAAAACGCCGCTGCCTTCACGAACGCCACTGGGAGTCGCGCGCTCATGCCTCCAGTCCGGCCAAGGGCAGCACCGTGGCGAGCCGGAAACGCACCTCAAACTCAGTCAGGGTCTCGTCCGAGCGCACCAGTTGCAAATCGCCTTGGTGCAGCCGCGCCAGCTCGCGCGCCAGGTTCAGGCCAAGACCGTAGCCCGGCACATTCTCGCCCATCCCTGCGCGATGGAAGCGCTCGAAGATGTGCTCCTGCGCGGGCGCCGAGATCGGCCGGCCCGTATTCGCGATGGTCAACCGTACCGTCTCGCCCTCGATGCGGGCCGCAATCCGAATGCGCCCGCCGGTGCGGTTATACTTTCGCGCATTCTCCAGCAGGTTCAGCAGGATCATCGCGGTGTAGCGCTTCTCACCCATGATGTGGAGACCCGGCGGGAAATCCGTCTCCAGCGTCACTTCGAGCTCATCGGGCAGCGCGCTGAGATCGTCGAGCGAAGCCTCGATGAGCTGGCTCAGGTTGACGGGGGAGAAGTTCAGTTTCAGGCGGCCCGCATCCATGCGCGAGAGCAGCAGGAGATCCTCGATCAGGGTGGAAAGCCGGTAGGTCTGGTGAATCAGCGCCGAGACCTGCACGCATTCCTCGGGGGTCAGCTTCTCGTTGCGCATCAGCTCCTCGAGTCCGGCGCGGAGCACGGTCACGGGGGTTTTCAACTGGTGCGACGCATCGGCGGAAAAGCGCGCGGAACGCTCCGAGTCGATCGCGAGCTTTTCCACTGGCGCGGAAAAACGCTCCACCACCAGCTGGCTCGCCGCCAGCCCAAGCAGCAGCAGGCCCACGCCCGCCCCAATCACCTGCCAGCGCAGCGTGCGCTGCCGCGCCTGCAGATCGCCCAGGGAGAAGAAGCAAACCTCGAAGGCAGGCGCGTAGTTGGAATTTGGATTCAGCCGTTTCGCGAGCACGAGATGCGACACGCCCTTCAGGTC
>JAZKEV010000456.1:2654-4105 GCA_040386765.1 Verrucomicrobiota bacterium
GCCGCTCCGGCTCCTTCGTCGCGCGCGCGACGACGGCAGCGAGGCTCGCCTCGACCTCGGCGGGCAGCTCCACCCCATGCAAAGCTCCGTTGAGCCAGATGCCCGAGCTCATGCTCAGTCCGGCATTGCGTCCGAGCTCGATGGGCTTGAAGCCCAGCGCCACCGCAGCGATCGGCGTGCCGGTCTCGGAAGAGAGGATCGGCATCGCGATGATCTCCGCGAGTGAATCCTCTTTCCCCATCTCACGCGGCAGGTAGCCGGACTGCGGCTTCTCCGGCAGGCCAGGCAGCCAGAGTTGCAGCTGCTCGGCGGGAGTCAGCGCGCCCACCGGCTCGCGCTGCGGCGGAATGACGGCGCCCTTGGGATCGAGGAAGCGGTAGAACTGCGCGTGCAGGCCCTCGGCCGTCATCACATCCTGCAGCTCGTAGCGCGCCGCCTCGTAGAGAAGATCGAGCGCATCGTCCTCGAACGCGGCGCGGATGCGGGGGCGGCGGACGAGGGAGCGGCAGCGCTCCACGAGCATCGCCCGCCGCACATCCCGCGCCCGCTCGAGCGCCTCGATCTGCGCGGTAAACTCGCGCTGCAGGTCGTCCTCCACGTTCGCCACCAGGCTGCGCTCGGCGAAATAAACTCCGAGCAAAGTCACCGCCGAGACCACCAGCATCATCGCGATGAGCAGCTTCGGGCGGAAGCCGGCGACGCGCGAGGCCTGCAGCTCCGGTGCCGCCGTCACGGGAACTCCACCCGCAGTGTCGCCTCCGGCGCGATATCCACGGGCTGCTCCTTGGTTGTCTTGCTATCGATCCACGCCTTCAGCGTGTAGCGACCGGCGGGCACATCCTTCAGCACAAACCGTCCCTCCGCGTCCGTCACCACGAAGTGCGGCGTCGCGAGCACGAGGATCAGCGCCCGCATGTGCTCATGGATATCGCAGCGCAGCGTCACCAGCCCTGCCACGTCGAAGGTCTGCGCGGGCACGGGCTTCTCGTTGGGCCGGTAGCGGCCGAGGTCGAAGCGCTTTGGCGGGGAGAACGAGAAGATGTTGTGATACGTCTCGTCGAGATTCGGAAACTCCACCCTCGTGCCCAGCTGCACTGGCAGCAGAGCGGGCACGAACGTGAGGTCTTTCTGCAGCATCTGCGTCACAGGCGGCTCCGCGGGCTTGGGGAAGGTGCCTTCGAGATACACGACCGCCACGGGCGGATTGGTGGAGAGCACCCCGGAATTGGCGACGATGGCGTAGCGCTGATTGACGACCGGCGTGGAGCGGCCCTTCGGCAGCGTGACCCGGCCCTCGATGGTCGCCGCCTGCGCCCAGGCGCCCAACGCGAGCACGCTCAGGATAAACAGGAGGCGGCTCGACGCTCCGGCTTTCATTCGTGGGCGCGGATCGCGTAGCCCACGCCGCGCAGGGTGTGGATGAGCGGAGCGCCAAAGGTGGAGTCGATTTT
>JAZKEV010000456.1:4115-20780 GCA_040386765.1 Verrucomicrobiota bacterium
CGCGTGATGAAAATTTCCACCGTGCGCGTGTCATACTCGTGATCGCGCTGCCAGACGCGCTCGCAGAGCTCCGTGCGCGAAAAGGGCCGACCGGGCTCCTGCATCAACACCTGAAGCACATCGAATTCCCGCGGCGAGAGGGCGATCACCTTGCCCGACCGCGTGACGCGGCGGTGCCGCACGTCCATGTGCAGGTCGGAAACCTTCAGCAAATCCGCCGGAGCCGAGGTCGCTCCGCGCCGGCCGAGCGCTTCCACGCGCGCGACGAGCTCATCCATCGAAAAGGGTTTCGCGAGGTAATCGTCCGCGCCGGCGTGCAGGCCCTTGACGCGGCTCTCCACTTCGCCCCGGGCGGTAAGGATCAGGACGCGCGCGGGACACTGCGCCGCGCGCAACCGCCCGAGCAGCGACATGCCGTCGATCCCGGGCAACCCAAGATCGAGCACGACGAGATCCGGCGGATCGCTGAGCGCCTCCTGAAGTCCTTCCTGGCCATCATGGCGTGCCGTCAGGCAGTGGCCGTGGCGCGCGAGCGCTCGCGCGATGTGGCCGGCCAGTTGGCGTTCGTCTTCGATTACAAGAATCCGCATGCCGTCGGAGACCGTGGGGACGGCGTCCGACTGAGTGGGGAGGATTCTCGGTGCGACGATCACGGTCAATTCTGTAGCGACCCTCCCTCATCGATGAGAGGGAGCGCTAGGGGTTAGTTGCAGCCGCAGCCGCTGCCACCCACGCCGCGGCCACCGGTGGCCGTTTCGCGCGAGAAGTAGCGGTGCTCGACCAGGGAGGTGTGGAGGGGGTCGCGGTCGGACCGCATCGCGTAGTCGGTGAGCGTCGCGCGCTCCCACGGTTTCACGCGCACGAGGTGGGCGTTGGCGCACCCGGTGCCCAACGAGGCGGCTGCAACCGCGAGTGCGAGGACGAATAGACGCGTTTTCATAAATCAGTTTTTCTCCGCCAGCAGCGAATCGATCTGTTTCCGCAGTTCCCGCTCGGTCACGTCGCCGTGGAACCCAGAGTGGATGAAGCGCACGCGGCCATCGCGACCGACGAGGTAGCTGGTCGGCATGGTGGGCACGCCGACCTTCTGGACCAGCGCCTGCGTGCGGTCGTGCAGCGTCGGAAAGGTTGGAGCCATCTTCTTCCAAAACGCGGTCGCGGCCGCCGGCTTCTCGTCGATGCCCACCGCCGCGATCACGAGGCCGCGCTCCGCATAATCCTTCTGCAGCTTGGCCATCATCGGAAACGACGCCTTGCACGGCGCGCACCACGACGCCCAGAAATCGACGAGCACCAGCTTGCCCTCCATCACCGGCACCTCGCCGCCGGCGAGGTTCACGACGCCATTGGCCGCAAGCGCGGGGAAGGCATCGCCGGTCTTGATGTCGGCGCGGGCGCTGCCCACGAGCGCGAGCAGCGCGGCCAGCAAGGCCCATGCGGCCGAAAAAACAGAACGGTTATGCGACGACATAATTGAAAAATCCCCGCGTCTGCGCGCGTACCCGATTGGTGACCAGCAGCCCCTCCGCCCCCGGACAGGCCTGGATGAAGTCCACGCCCTTGGGCACGCCGAGGACGAAGGCGGTCGTCGAGAGCACACCCGCCTGCAGGCAGCTATTCGCGATCACCGTGGCTTGCATGCAGCCATTGGCCACCGGCCAGCCGGTGCGCGGGTCGATGATGTGGCCGTAGCGCTTTCCCTCGATCGTGAAGCCGCGGATATAATCGCCGGACGACGCAATGCCTTTGCCGACAAGCGCGACGCTCGCGGAGGAGGTGCCGGGCTTCGCCGGGTCCTCGAGACCGATGTGCCACGCGGGGCGGTCCGGCGGCATACCGACCGCGCGCAGGTCATGCCCAAAATCCACCAGCGCCGCCGCGAGCCCATGCTCGGTCGCCATCTGCGCGACGATATCGACGGCGTATTCCTTGCCGAAGCCACCGAAGTCCAGCGCCATCCCCGGCTCCGGCAGCCGCATCTTGCCGGGTTCGCGTTGCACCTTCTTCCAGCCCACGAGCGCCTTCGCGGCCGCGATCTCCGCTTCCGTCGGAATACGCGGCGTCTCCGCTTTGTAATTCCAAAGCTTGATCAGCGGCAGCAGCGTCGGGTCCATCACGCCCTGCGTCATGAACTGCAGCATGTCGCACAGCTTCAGCAGCGCCTCCATCTCCGCGTCGATCATTACCCACTCGCGGCCCGCCGCATCGTTGATCCGGCTCACCAAGCTATCGGGCCGAAACCGGGAAAACTTGGCCTCAAAGGCATTCACCCACGCGACCGCCGCGCGCTCAAACGACGCTGCCTGCCCATCGCCCTGCGGCGCGGCATACTGCACCTCGCACGTCGTGCCGAGCGCGGGAAACGAGAGCTTCCGCAACGGCAGGCCCGACGCCGCCCCGATGGAAACGGGCGTCGGCGCGCGATGGGATTGGGAGATGACGGCCACGATGTTAGTATAGGCTCACCACGCGAATTTCACACCTGCCGCCCAGATATCGGCCCGCGCGTAGGCGCTCTGCGGCGTGATCTCGTCCTGCCCCCGCATATCGTACCGCTCATAGGAGGCGTCGATATGCAGCGCGTCGGTGATCTTCCAGATCACCTTGAGACCGTACGTCGTCGTGCGCATCTCCGAGAGCCGATAATCGGAGGAGTAGAAGGGCCCATCCGGCCGCGGCGGCCCCTGCACGGGCGTGATGTTGGTGCCGTCGAAGCGATAGCGATAAAAGCTGGCCGCCGTCTGGTCGTAGAACCGCAGCGAGGGGCGGAGGATCACGCGTTCGCCGACATTCTGAAACCACGCGAAGTCCAGCGTGTGGGCATCGGTCCCAAAAGTGTCATGGTAAAACCGATACGAGAGATCGATCGTCGCTCCGAGAGGCGGCAGGGCGCGGTTGATGTTGGCGAGCGCGATCCACTTGTCGCGTTCGTCTGGACGGTTTTCGGCAAAGGTCAGCGGCAGAAAGACACCGGTGATGATCTCGGTATTCTTCTGCACGAGCTTGTAAGGATCGGAAAGGTAGCCGCGCTGCCGGCCCCAGGTGAGATTGAGCGTCACCGCGGTATTGGGGTCGAGCAGCTGCGTCACGCCCACGATCAGGTCGTGCGTGCGCTTCTTCGCGCGATCGGCCTGATAGAAAACCTTCACGTCGTCGTCGGTCCCGGCGATGCCGATGAGCAGGGTCGTGTTCTTCTGGTTGAAGTCGGTCTGGCTGTTGAGCGACAGCCCCGTGGAGACGTAGTCGCTCTCCCGGCTGTTGGCGACGCCGAGCGTGAGCTTGCTCGCGGTAAACTGGTGCGAGAAGCCGGCGGACCACGCCTTGCGGCGCTCGGTGAGCTTGGCGAGCGGGACCTGGTCGCTCCCGGCGGGGGCAGGCTGGCCGTTGGGCGTGGCGCCGGCAATCGCGTCGAGGATCCCTTCGACCTTGATGTGGCTCGCCGTGCCGAAATCCTGCTCGAGGTAGGCGCCGTCGGTCTTCACCACAATGCGGCCGCCGGCTTCGCGGTAGTCCTCGTGCTTATACGCCGCGGAACTCTCCGCCCGCGCGATTCGTGGCGTGAGCCACACGAGCAGAGTGGAAAATGCGACAGCGCGAAGGGACGTGGACGGCGCAAATTTCATCGGCAGTGGTGCAGGAAGGTCGGCTCAAGAGGATTCGCCGTCGAAGCATGCGCAACGAGGGAAACGTAACAGTTCATTTAAGGAGCGGCGCGGGCCAGCCCCCGGTCAGTCGCCCTCCTGCGGGAAAAGTTTCAGGGGAAACGCGCAGACGCGCCCCTCGCTTAGCGTACCACTTGGAACGACTCCGCCCGCAGCGAAAGCGTCAGGTTGTTATCCTGCCCCTGCCCCCCTGGGACCGACTGCAGCGCAAACTGCTCGACCGCGATGTACGGGACCTTCTGCTGGAGGGCGGTGTAGTAGGTCTGGATGGCCTCCCAGCTGCCGTTGCGGATGGTAAAGGCGGCCGTGTGAATCGCAAACTGGCCGTTTTGCACCGTCGTCGGCTGGCCACTGAGCGAGGCGTTTTTCAGGCCCGCATCATTGGCCAATTGGAGGAGGGTCGCGGCCAGCTCGTTAGAACGGAGCGTCTTGGCGGCGTCGAGCTGCGCCGCCGCCGTCTGGGCCGTCTCCTCGATCTTGGTCTTGTTCTTGATCCAGAGCGCCTGCTCTTCGAGGTTGGCGGTGGTGGTGCGCTGCTGGCGCCAGAAGCCGCCTGCGCGAGTGCTGAAGGAGGAAAGCCACCACAGGAGGCCGATCGCGACAAAGGCGAAGAGCAGGAGCTTCTCGCGCAACGCGCGAGAGAGGAAGTAGGCACGCAGGCTGCGAATCATGGGCTGGGAGGGGCTGGAGTCGTGGTGGGGGCCGCGGGCGGCGGAGTGCTGGGGGCGAGCTGATGCGGCTTCAAGGCATCGGCCTTGAACGTGACGGTGATATAAAAATTCGTACGATCGTTGCTCATTTTCTCAATCGTCGCGATGGCGCTCTCGACCGTGGGCAGGGCGCGAAGCGCGGCTTCGTAGACGTTGATCTGCGCGCCGTTGGCGGTGGTAGCGGAAACCACCAGCGTGTTGAGCCCACGGGACCGATCCGCGATTGCGCGGGTGAAGGTCACATCCGCGGGCTTTACTGCGGCGGCAGCCTCGACCATCTCGATGGGGAGGAGTCGCTTGGTCGCGATTTCGTCGATGCGGTTGGCCAGTTCGTGAAGGCTCGTGATCTTGTCGACCGTCGGTTTTTGCAGGGTGTACTCCTTTACCCGGACCTTCTGCCACTGGCGTCCGCCGACGAGCGCTAGCTCCCCGACAACCAGCAGCAGCAGACCCACGAACGAACCAACGACGATCCGCCACAGCAGCACATCGCGCTTGCGCGCATTGCGCAGCGCCGCGAGCTCGCCCTTGTCGCGGACATCGAGCGAGGCGGCGGTGACGGCGGGAACATGCGAAACGAAATCGCCCGAACGAAACACCACCTCGGAATCGCTGTCCGCGGAATCGGCGGCGACCGGCGTGGCGAGGTCAACCACCGTCTTGCTCCCACCGATCGTGCGAATCAGCTCGTCACGCACGCGGGCACGGTCCTCATCGGTCGCCTCCGGCTCCAGCGGGATGAAAAGCACTTTCGCCGGCACGGGCGCATCGGCCCAATGCACCGCGGTCACGCCCTCGACGCTGTTAAGAATGACGGTGGTCGCAGGCTCGACCTTCGCTCCGAGCACCGCGCCAAACGAAGGGAGCACCAGCTCCGCATCGCTCCACTCCGCGGCCTGATCCGTGGTGAAGCGGCGACGATATGCGGCAAAGACGAAGGCGCTTTCCGTACCCGGCACCCAAAACCAGCCGTAATAAAGCTGTGCCAGCGGAAACGGCGCCACTGCCTCCAAAGCGAGTTCCACCTGGCTGGCCGCCTCAGAGGCAGTCGCGCCCGCGGAGATCGGAACGGCGCGGGTGAAGAACATCGCATCGGGCAGCAGCGCTACCTTGGGCGGGGGCGGACCGGCACGGAGCAAACTGAGAGGCGAGGCGCACATAGCGGATCAGGGAGATTGGGCGGGCGGCGGTGTCGGGGCGGAAGGAATCTCATCATTCTCCCGGATTTCCAAGAGCGTAAATGGATACTTCAACCCCTGCCCGGGAGTCCCGGGCTGGTTCGGCTGCTGGGAGCCGCCCCGGGCGGGCGGCGGCGTCGCGGCCTTGCTGGCGTCAGGACGGTTCTGTTGTTGTTGAGAGGTCTTGGCCGAGGCTGATGACGTCTCTTTCTTGGTGGAAGTTGCAGTCTCCTGCACGGTCTTCGCAGCGCTGCCCTGTGGCCCGACCACCGTAGCCATCCGAAATTCGGAGCGCCCCTCCCGCACCGTGACGACGATGCGCAGTGCGCTAATGGTGACACCGAAGCCCGGCAGCTCGCCGGACGTCCCCGTGATGCGGTGGACATCGTTCGGGCTTTGCAGGACGGTGGGGCTACCGGTCCCACCGGAGCCCTTCCCCTGCAGATGATCCCCGATATCATTCCGCTGCTGCTCGTTGAACCGGCCCAGCGCCGCGAGCGTATCGGGCGTGGCGCCGTTGAGATTGGAGCGCTGGAAATCGATGAGCGAGACGCTCTCGGCAAAGCGCTTCCAATACTCGTTGGGCCGCCCATCGGCATCGTAGAACATCTCGCGCACCTTCTCGATCGCAGCCAGTTCTGCAAACGACCGCAGCGAGCGCAGCGGCGCCTCGAAAGGCAGCTGCCCCGAGTCGTACTGCGGCCGCACCGAGGTGTTGTAGACGTGGTCGCGCTTCATCCAGCCCATGAACGCATCGGCCAGCCCTTCAGCATCCGCCTGCGTGATGCCCCAGTTCTCGAAGAGACGGATGAGTGTCTGCGCATCGGCCCGCGGGAGTGATATCTTTCCGCTCTCGTCTTCAAATGCGATTTCCACCGTGCGGCCCTCGCCCGGCGTGTAGCCGACGAAGCCGAGCGGATCGCCCCACCCTTCGGCGGGACCGCGCAGCCCCTGCCCCGCATCGCGAAAGGCTTCCAGCACCGCGAGCGTCGTCTCGAGCGCGGAATACGCCTCGATGCGCAGCCGGCGCGACACCACTTCGCGTTGCTCCACGAGGAGGTCGACGCTCGCCTTCTCCATGAAGGTCACGAGCGCAAATGTGGCAAAGAGCAGCGTGATCATCACGATCACCACGACAGACCCGCGCTTTTCTTTGGAGCGGTCGTGCATCGTCAGAAATTAGGCAGCGCCTCCCCGGCGGCGGGCAGCGTGACGACGGCTTCACGCGTCATCTTGCCATAGGCAAACTGCAACCGCAGCCGCTGCGGCGTCATGGGCTTCCCCTGGTTATCGGTCTTCACCAAGGTCTCGTTGGTCCACTTGTTGGCCTCCGCGTCGTAGTAATCGTAGGTCATCGCGTTGACGAGCGGCGTGACGATGGTCTCGCGCGGTGCATCGGTATCGAAATTCTTCTCCAGCCGCGAATGCCAGAGGATCACGAGCCCTTCATCACGCCGCGCCTGGAACGAGCACACCACCTCCGGCAGCGGGCGGTCGGGCCAGTGGAAAAGGCGGCTGCCGCTGGGCAGCTCGAAGGTGAGCATCTTCTCCATCATGCCATTCTGCGGGCGAATCTCCTCCAGCGCGATGGGGGTGGAGTTGGCCCGTGCCGCCGGCGGCAGGGCCGCGGCCCGGAGCTCATGCTCGAGAAAGCGGGTGACCGCACGCACGTGCTGGTCGAAGAGACGGTGCTCGGACTTCTGTCCCCAGAGCTCCCCCATCGAAAACACAAACGTGTTCATCGCCACGAGCAGCAGCCCGACGAGCGCGAGCGACATCAGGATCTCGAGCAGGGTGAAGCCAGCGCGGCGCGCGGAACGGAAGCTGGAGCGGGTTAGCTGAAGTCCGCCCGCATGTTGGCGAGGGCAAGCGCTGAGCCGCGCCTGAGGGATAACGCGCCCTGCCTTTAGAAAGTGAGATGCGGTCTTCATTTCATCTGCCCCGCCTTGAGCTTGCCCTGCATCTCGAGGATGCGGGTCTTCATCTCTTCCTTGAGCTTGCCCTGCTCGCCTGCATCGACCACCCACGTGGGCCGGAGCAGGCGAAACGTCTGCGTCACCTTGTCCGGCAGCGCCCGGCCGGGCTCGGTGATCTCACAAGTGAAGTCGACATCGTAGAGATCGCCCACATTGGTCGATTTGATCTCGACGCGCCAGGTCGCACGCCGGCCGCCCACCGTCTCGAAATCGCCACCCTCCTCGAGCTTCTTCCGGTCAGGTTGCAAGAGCACCAGTTGCCGCGCAAACGCGAGATCCTCGCCGACGAGCGCGCCACGCGAGACCGCATCGTAGCCGATCAGGATATTAAGATACGAGGAGGCCAGCACGACCGCCGCGAAGGCAAAGATCGCGAGCGAGAGCAGCACTTCGAGCAGCGTGAAGGCGCGGCGGCGCGTCCCTCCGTGCGACCGGGGCGATCGGACCGCTGCACACCGCATCCGGAAATAGGTTGCGCGCAAGGTCATGGCCGGGACTTGGCCTCCTTGGGATCCAGGATGGGCGCGCACGTCCAACGATCGACCACAAGCGTATTCACATCGCCACTACGCATCATCTGCGCGCGAAAGCCGGTGCAGGTGCCATCGGAGTAAAAGGTCATGAACGGCACCGGATCGGACTCCACGAGCACGCCGCCGATGAGCATCGACAACCCCTTTTTGCCGCTCGCCAGGAAGGTCACGTCGAGATCGCGGGCCACGGTGGGATCAATCGGAAAGATCTTGAGCGGCGTCTCTTCGCGCGTGAACCCATCCTGCGCCAGCCGCGAGGGAGCGAGTCCATCGATCAGTACAAACTGCTTTTTATCTTTGTCGTACTTGAGCCGCATCTCGTGCTCGGCCTTGAGGGCAGCCTTGCGCGACTCGCGCACCGCTACCCAGAATACGTCCATCGTCGTCACCGGCTTTTCGGTTAAGAGATGCGCCGCGCCGCCGATCAACACACTGCTGAGCAGCGCGATGATCGCGACGGAAAGCAGGATCTCGAGCAGGGTAAAGCCGCGCGCTCCCCTTACGAGCCGTCGCCGGAAAGGTCGACGACCCGCCCTGATTTTACCGGACAAAAATAGAAAACGAGGCTGCACGGCACGAAAACGTTATATCAGCGACACCAACACACTGCAGGAGGTCCGCACCGGCGCGGCGAAAAATCACTTCGTCGCGGGAGCGGCATCGCCCCAGTTGCCGATGTCGTCAGCGGTGCCGTTCTGCTTGTCCGGACCCTTGGACCAGACGTCGTAGCTGTCTTTATTACGCGTGCCAGGGAAAGCATACTGATACGGCTCTCCCCACGGGTCGTTGTCCAGTTTGGTCGCATACGGCCCGTGCCATTTGCTGGCGCCGGAAGCCGGGGCGGTCACCAACGCCTGCAGGCCTTCCGAAGTCGACGGATAGCCGCCCATGTGCAGCCGATAAGTTACAAGCGGCGTCTTCATGGACTCATTCACAAACAGCTTGGCGGCGGTCACCTGCGCGCCGGTGAAAATGCCGCCGACATTGTTGATCGCGAGACCAGCCAGCAGGCCGATGATGGCGAGCACCACGAGCACTTCGAGGAGCGTGAAACCGGCCCGGAGCTGACGACCGGCGGTGCGTTTAACGGAAAGAAAACGGAAGGGTTTGGTAGAACGACACATGACAGAATTGAATAATGTTGGCGTGCGGGGCGATTGTCGAGACGCGCTCGCGAGGGGCCAAGTTGCACGAAAGAGCAAAAGGCGCACGCGGAAGCGCGGTTTTTTAGCTGAAGGGAGGAAGCAGCACGAAGAGCATGGTGCGAGAGACGCAAGAGGGCCAACGCGATGAACCCGATCTTCGACACAGAGGAAACGGAGGAGGCACAGAGTCCAAAGAGAAGAGGTTCGGCTCCGTGTCCTCGGTTTGGGCCTCTGTGTACTCTGTGTCTAAAATCAGCGATATCCGTCCCTCTCTCCAACACGTTTTACGGGGGCGGATTATACACTGTATCGTCACCGGTCGCGAATTTGCGGTCGGGGCCGGCGCTGCGGATCTCCATCCGCGTCCCGCTGAGTTGATGGAAACGAAACGGCGTGCCCCAGCGGTCGCACAACTCGCCGCGCGCATTGATCGCCGGGTGCGTCTTGGGAATGAGCGCGAGTCCGAGGATATTTTCACCGGTGAGGACCGCGGTGATATCCGCGTTCTCGCCGACGGGATTTCCATCGCGCGGAAAATTCGTGCGCCACGCGTCGAGCACGTTGCTCACGGTATCGAGATCGCGCGCAACGGTCGAATTGGGTCTATTCAACGGCGCGACGATGGGGAAATTTTCCTCCAGCGCCGCCTGCGACAAAGGCGCCGCGGCACTTGCGGCGGTTGACGCTGGCTGCGGCGTCGAGCCGCCGGGCCCCCGCTGCTCATCAACAACACCTCGTCCGGACGAGGTGGCATCGGCCGTCTTCTTCGCAGCCGCAGGCGCGGGTATGAGTTGCGCCCCACGCGGCCAGATCCACCAGGCGATGGCGAGGACGAGCAGGAAAACAAACGCGGGCAGAATGCGACGCATGACTGGAACGACACTACTACGGGACCAAAGCTGAATTCACAAGCGAGCGAACGCGGCCTGGTACAGCAACGCGCGAGCGCGACGCCTGCTGGCCCGACGAGCCCTCCTCCGACGCACGCGATCGCTCCAAATGGACAGGGCGGGCTCGAACCCCGCCCTGCTCCGCTCAGAGAAAACCGAGATTCGGTGAGGCGAAGCGGCCAATATTCGGCAGCACCACGGGAAGATTCGTCGCGCTGACGCCGAACCACGTCGCAAGCGTCGAGGCGTATTCGTCGACGCTCGTCGTCGGAATCCACATGCCGCGCGTGCCTGCATCGTCGGGGCCGCGGATGGTGAGATTGGCCATCTTGCCGTAGATATCGCCGCCCTTCACCGCGCCGCCCACGACGAAGTGATTCGAACCCCAACCGTGGTCGGAGCCGTCGCCATTCGTGTTATACGTGCGGCCAAAGTCGGAGGAGGTGAAGGTCGTGACCTGATCCGCGCAGCCGAGCTCAACCGTTGTGCGGTAGAATGCGGCGACATTGCGGCTCACATCGGCAAAGAGATTGGCGTGCGCGCCCAGCTGCGCATCGTGCAGATCCCAGCCGCCGATGCGGGCGAAGAAGACCTGGCGCTTCAGCCCGAGCTGCGGACCGGCGGCGATGAGCCGCGCGATCGTGCGCAACTGCTGGCCCAGGCTCGACGTCGAAAACGCCGTCGTAAACGGCGGGTTGCCGCTCAGGATGCCCGAGAGCAGCGCGCTGTCGGAGATCGCATTGGAGGTGAGGCCGGAGAAGGCCGTCTCGAAAAGATTCCCCCCCTGCGCCGCGAGCAGATCGTTCTGCGCGCGGGTGCGCAGGCCGGCGGCGGTCGTCGCGCTCGTCGAGGAGCCGCTGAGCGAGATCGCGCCGCCCGGATTGACGGCAAACTGGACGACCTTCTTGCCCACCTGAAACGAGTTCTGGCCATTCAGGCTGATCGACATCGAGATGCTGCTGCTCGAGTTCAGCGCATCGAGGAGATCTGCCGTGCGGCCGCCCCAGCCGGTGGCAAAGGGCTTGTCAGGAATGCTGCTCTGCCACTCGACCTGCTGGTCGTTGTGCGAGAAGAGCTGCGGCGGCAGCGGGACGGAGCGCGCGGCGTACTGCGCCTTGGTCGTCGGGACGACGAGCGTGCCGACATTGCCGAGGAGCGCCATCTTACCCTGGTCGAAGAGCGCCTTGAGGCCGGAATTGTTCGTGCCGGCGACATCCGCATTCATGCTGGAATGCAGTGCCCAATCGCGACCGTCGCTCCGCGCGGGCGTGAGCCCGAGGAGCTGCGTACGCGGCAGCGCGATCGCTCCACGACCGGCCGCCGACGCATAGTCGGCGTACGACGTGGCGTCGAAGGGCACGATCATGTTATTCGCGTCGTTGCCACCCGCGAGGAAGAGACACACGAGCGCCTTGTAATCGGCGGGCAGCGCGCCGGCGCGCGCGGGAGGAGTCGGACCATTCTCGGCGCTCGCCACGGCGCCCATCATGCGCAGTTGCGAGATGGCCGAGAGCATGCCGGTGGCGCTGACCGCCGCGCAGCACTGGCCGAGGAACTTGCGACGATGCGGGTCTAGGGTTGGATTCTTGGGATTCATGGCGCAGCGGTGTTACTTCTGAATCGTAGCCTGGGGAGAGGTGATCGTGAGGTAGATCGCGGAGCGCACGCGCTCGAGATCGTTGGCGGAATTGGTCGCGGTGCCCACGGGCATCGCGGTGATCGCCGCGGTGATGCGGTCGGTCGAGGCCTTCGACATGCCGCCGGAAGCGAGCAGGAGATTCAGCGAGCTGACCAGCTGCGCCGGCGTCCGCGCGAGCGGGAGCCAGTCGTTGAGCGAGAGCCCGACGGTCTGCTGGGCCATATCCGTCGTCGACCGGGCGGTGTAGATATAGCCGTAGTAGAAGTTGGGCTGCGTGAGCGCGGTCGTATCCGTGAGGATCTGATACTCCGGCGCGTAGAGGCCGGCAGCAGCGACAGCGCCGGGGAGCACGAAGTTGGGCTCGTAGAAATTAAACACCGTCGGCGCGCGCAAGGCCGCCTGCGCGAGCGAGCCCTCGGGATTCGAGATCGGGATGCGGCCGGAGTTGGAGGTGCCGCCAAAGGCCCGGAAGAGCGCCGTGCCGCGGAGGAGCGGCTCCTTCATCTTGCCGAAGGTCGCGGTCGCCGCGACGGTCGCGGAGCGGGCCTCGTAATCCAGCAGGATCGCGCGCACCACCGCGCCGAGATCGCCGCGGACGCCCGCGCCGTTATTGGCGAAGACTTGGGAGACGCGGTAGACGTAACCGGGGCTCGGATTGCTCGTAACGAGCCGCTGGATCAATTGGCGCGAGATAAACGGACCGGTATTCGCATGCTCGAAGAGCGCGTCGAGCGTATCCTTCAGGTCCTTCACGCCGCCCTGGCCGGGCGGGAGGACTTTGCCGCCGACGATCGTCTTGGCGGTGTCGTCGTGAAACGCCGGCCACAGCATCATGGGATCGATGTAGTTGGCTGCAGCACCGCGGAAGAGGCCGGTGTTGGTCGTGGCATTGGCGGCGCTGGTGGCATAGCCCCAGCCGGTGAAGACCTTGGCGGTCTGCGCGATCGTCTCCTGCGTGTAGGTGGGGATCGGCTGGCCGGCGGGATCGAGCCGCAGCGTGCCATCGGGATTCAGCTCGTGCAGGCCGATGGTGAAGAGCTGCATGACCTCACGCGCATAGTTCTCGTCGGGCAGCGTGATGGTATTGCCGCGGGCATCGACGGTGGTCTTCGCATTGCGCAGCGAGCTGAGGTAATAGCCCATCATCGGGTTCAGCGTCACCTGCTCGAGCACCGTGCGGAAATTGCCGAAGGCCTCGTTGACAAAGATATCGTAGAAGTTGGCCGTGCCTTCCTGCCAGCGGGACAGGTTTCCATTAACATCGGAAGCGACCAGAGTCTGGCTGAGCGCGAAGGCCACGCGCTGGCGCAGCTGGTCGGGGCCATTGACGGCGATCTGCCACCAGGCCGCCTGGCGATGCGGCCCACCCGGATCGGGATAGGCCAGCGTCTCGGTATTACGGGTGCCCTGCCCTCCGTTGGTCTGGTTGCGGTTGAAATCGTCCATCGTGCCGCGCCGATGGGAACTGGCGGCCACCGCCATCTGCTCGGCGAGCCAGGCGTTGTAGCCCTTGGCCACGAGCGCATCGATGTCGGCCTGGCGCACGCCGAAGGTCGCCTGCGCGAGGAAGCGCGCCGCCTCCGTCTGGGTGACCGTCGCGAGATTGATCGTAGGCGCGGCGGGCGGCGCATTGAAGGCCGCCGAACCGCTGCTGCGCACGAAGCCGCCCCCGAGCTCGCCGGTGGGGAAGTTGGCCGTGTCGATGCTCACCGTCACCCGGCCGGCCTTGAGGGCAGCGATCAGATCCGCGCGCGAATAGCGGCCGACGGGATTGAATTCCCAGAAGGCCCCGTTCACCTGGCCCTGCGGCAGATTGAAGACGTAGTCGCCATCGATCGCGAGATGCGCGACGACCTCGGGCGAGCTCAGATTGGAGAACGAGACATTGACGAACGCGTACGACTCATCGGGCGCGAGCTGGATCGTCGCCGTGCCGTACGCAGTGGAGCCGGCGGCATTGGGCAACGTGCGGAGCGTCGAGATGTAGAGCGAACCGGAATTGGCGAAGATCGTGATCGATGCGCGATCGTTCACACCGACGCCGTAGGCATTCTGCGGCGTGATGGAGACCGTGGCGGTACGGTTATTGATATTCTCCGGATTCTTCCGGGGCATGAATTCCACCGTCGCCGTGGAGGCGCCCGCCGGGATCGTCACGCTGCCGGAGACCGGCATGTAGTCGGTGCCGGCGACCGCCGAACCCGCCACCGAGTAGCCGACGGTGATCGGAGCCGTCACCGCACCCACGCGGGTAAAGGTCAGGACCGCAGGCGAGGTGCTGGTCGTATCCGTGGTGGCGACCGTCGCCGCCACGGTTACGGTCGAGAGCGTCTCGGGCGTAAGATCGTACACCTCCACGAGCGCCGCGCCGGTCGCACCGGCCACACCGTTTACCTGGATCACGTAATTGCCCGGGGTGAGATTGGCGATCAGCGCCGAATCCTTGCTGCCCGCCGCAAAGGCAAAGGCACCCGATTGCGCAAACGCCGCCGTCAGGGTCGCGCGCGCCTCAGTGCTTAGGCCCGCGTCCCAATTATCGTTGGCGCCACCGGCGATCTGCCGGCCCGCGCTATCGGTGATCGAGATCGCCGGATCGGCAATCACGCCCGTCACGCCCATGGTGGCGAGGATGGGGCCGGCCGCGCGCACCAGCACGCGGCGGGCGCCGCCACCCTGCGCGACCACGAGACCGGAGAAAAACGTGCTCGCGCCACTGCCAACGACCGCACGGGTGGAGAGATTCAGGAGCCGCGCCGAACCCGAGACATCGTAGATTTCGAGGATCGCGACGCCGGACGTGTTACCCACGCCGCTAACCTGCGCCGTGTAGGCACCGGGCTGGAGGGTCGCGACGAGCGCCGAGTCGTTATTGCCGGCGGTCCCGAGCGCAAAGGCGCCGACCTCCGTCGAGGTGGCGGTGATGGTCGCCCCATCGTCGGACGCCCAGTTGTCGTTCTGCCGGACGAGCACGCCCGCCGAATTGAACAAGTGCAGCTGGGGATTACTCAGGAAACCAGCGATACCGAAGGGAGCCGACGACAACCGCTGGCCCACCGCACGGATGAGCACGCGCTTCGGCGCACCCTCCTGCACGACGAACCCGGTGATCATGATATTGGCGCCGGTGCCGACTTGGGCACGCGTGGAAAGATTGGCCAGCCGCTGATCGTACTGGGCGGAATGGCCAAGCGGGGAGAACAAGGACGCGCTCATCATCGCAGCGAGAGCGAGCCGGAGGGTGGTTTTCATCGGACGAATCGAAGAACGAAATGCGAAAAAATTCCTGTGCAGGAGTGGGGCTTTTCCGCAGTGTTCCCCCGGTGACGCTCAAGTCGAGCGCCCGGTTGCAAATGGACAGTAAATACTAGGGAGGTTTCCCGCAGGGAACAAACCCCAGAAACACCACTCGAAATTGCAAATCGTTGGAGTTCGCGCCGTCCCCCCGACCGCCTATCAGTGACTTCCGCCAGCCACCGTAGCTGTAAGTGGCTGTCCCACCGCCGCCAGCAGCTCGCCGTACCACGCGACGCTCGTATCGAAGGGCTTTCCACCCTTGATCCGGGGAAATTCGATCGCGCGTAAAACATCTCCCCTCTCCTCATCCTGCCCCACCACGCCGCTTTCGCGGCGCAGCGCGCACTCCACCGCGTGGTCGCAGCACTGCTGGATGAGCGCGAGGTCCGCCTTGTTCGACGGCGCGGCCCGCGCGAAATACCCGCTCTTCTGCACCAGCACCTTTTCGGCGCCGAGCATCTTGGCGAACTGCTCGCCGAACCATTTCCCCGGATTAACCGCATCCAGCTTGATGTGGCCAAACGCATCGCGCGGCACCTCCTGCCCCCGCGCCGTCATCTCCGCCACGATGGCCTCCACACCCGCGCCCTCGCTGATGAAGAGGTTGATGTTGCCCACCCGCTCCATCACCGCCTTCAACCGCGCCGCCTCCGCCGCGATATCCAGCGCCAGCTCCGGCAGATAGATACCGTGCACCGCCAGCCGGTCGCGCGAGAGCCCCAACCCCGGCACCTCCGGCCGCCCCGAGAGCCGCTGCTGGTACTCCTGCGCCGTCGCCGCCGTCAGCCAGCCGCAATTCCGCCCCATCACCTCGTGGATGATGAGCATCCGCGGATTGGCGCCATGCTCGGCCACCACCTGCTCAAAGAACCGCGCCCCCTGCTCCGCCGCCGTCCAGGCCCCGAGACTCTGGCGGATCGGCACCACATCGTTGTCGATCGTCTTGGGTAGCCCGATGACCGTCAGCTGGTAGTTGTTCTTCGCCAGATAAGCCGCGAGATCGGCCGCCGTGGTATTCGTATCGTCACCCCCGATCGTGTGCAGCACGTCGACCCCATCGCGCACCAGCTGCTCCGCCGCGACCTGCAGCGGATTCTGCCCCTCGCGCACCAGCCCGCGCTTCACGCAATCCTTCACATTGGTCAGCTTCACCCGGCTGTTGCCGATGGCGCTGCCCCCATGCTGCTTCAACAACGCCGCCCCCGCCCGCTCCGTCGCGCCCACCACCAAGCTGTCGCCCAATAGCAACCCCTTGTAACCCCCACGGTAGCAGATGATCTGAATCTCCGGCGCGACCTGCGTGTAACGCTCGATGAGGCCGGCAATCGCGGCATTGAGACACGGGGCCAACCCGCCGGCGGTGAGCAAAGCAACTTTCTTGGGACGCATAGTCCCTCCACCACAGCAAACCCCTCGCCAGCCGCGCAAGCCCGCAGAAGGACAACTCGTTGACCCCATGAAAACGTACCGCGGCAGCCCTAACCCGGCCCGCCACCCCCGAGGTTGGCCCCACCCAAACCCCAGACCCGAGATCCCAGACCCCATCCCCCAAACGAGGCCCCAGCCCATCCCAGAATAGCCGGGAATACCCCAGAATACCCCGGAAATAGAGGAGGATTTATCCCGGCGCTCCTCCTC
>JAZKEV010000457.1:0-7619 GCA_040386765.1 Verrucomicrobiota bacterium
GCTTTTTTGACCGCGGATTACGCGGATGCTGCGGATACGCTGGCGCGACGGTTTTGGGTTAAGCCCGCTGGCGGCGTTGGCCGGGCGGTGATCTGAGGGTTTTTACAGGAGGCGAATCGAGGACGAGCAGCGCGGTTTAAACTGATACCAATCGCACCTTGGATTTAGACTTTCCCGAAAATTAACCGGAGTCTTTTTAGCCAGAGATGGCACAGATGGACATAGATAAAACTCCATCGGTGTCGTTGCGGCTAAAGTCCAAAAGCATCGGGCGATTGGTATGAGATCTAGCCACAGATAACACAGATGGGCACTGATGGAGAAAGCCGTGATGGCAGTGTAAGCACTGGCTGCAGTTTTGAGGGCAATGCTTCAGCGGATGCGCTGCCGTTTGCCCGCGGGGTGAGGGCACCCCGCCTCCAACTGCATGAGTCCGGGTTAGGGCTGCTTGAACTGCTTGGGCGGGGGCGGGCCGAGGAAGAAAAAGCTGCGGATCATCCAGCGGCGTTTTTCCTTGGGGTCGACCCAGGTGGCGGCTGAGCGGTGGCGCACGTACACGGTGCGGAAGAGCTCGGGGAACATGAAACTGCGGGCAAAGCGAAAGAGCGTGCTGCCGTCGGGGCAGCCAAACCAGGGGCCGGGCACGACGCGAGCGTGGCCGCCGGAGGCGAGATGACGATTGAGCACATCGGTGAAGGCGCCGGGGCCGCTCTGGTCGATGGCGTTGCTGATGGGGTCGGGCGAGAGCGTGCGGGTGAGGCGCTGGGCGATCTCCTCGACGACGGCGAAGAACAGGGGATGGCCGGGGCGGGCGAGGATCGTCCAGACGCAATAGAGCTCACCGCGCAGGGTGCGGTAGAGCTCCTTGACCTTCTTCGACTCGGTGCGGAGTTCGTGCGCGACGATGATCTCGTCGGCGTCGGCGACGAAGTCGACCGGCCGGCGGCATTCGCAATCGGTGTCGAGGTACATCCCGCCGTGAATCGCGAGAATGGCATGGCGGGCGAGGTCGGATTTCTGCGAGTAGCTGGTCGTGGTGCGGTAGATCCCGAGGTGCTGGGGGAAGTGCTCCTGGAGGAACGCTTCGACGGTGGCGTCATGCCAGAGCTGATACGTCCAGCCGGGGTGGGCGCGGCGAATGCCCTCGCCCCATGCGGCAAATTTGGCCGGGAGCGGCTTGGGGCCGACCCAGATCTGGTGGATGCGGCGCGGGATCATCGCGACGGACGGCGCACGGGTTCAGGTCTTCTTCCGGCCGGAGCCGCCCGATTTCTTCGGCGGCTCGGGTTCCACCACGGGGACGAACTTGCCGTACTGCATCTTGAGGACGCGGTCGGCGACCTCGTAGTGATCGTCGTCGTGGCTGACGGCGACCACGGTCTTGCCGAGGGCGCGCAGCTCGGGGAGAATTTCCCGGTAAAACTTGCGGCGGAAGATAGGATCCTGCTCCGCGGCCCATTCGTCGAGCAGGAGGATGGGTTTTTCCTCGAGGAGGGAGAGGACGAGGGCGAGCCGCTTGCGCTGGCCGGTGGAGAGCGCGGTATTGGTGATGCGGCGACCGTCGAGCGATGTCTTATGGAGGAGATCGACGCGCTGCAGCCACTCGGTGACCTTCGTCTCGTCGATGTGATGCGAGCCGTAGAGGGTCTCGAAGAGATGGTAGTCGGTGAAGATGGGGGCGTAGAGCCCGCGGTACGCCGGCCGGAGATGATGATCGACCGGGGAGCCATCGAGGGTGATGGCGCCGGCGTCGGAGGGGTAGAGACCGGCGAGGACCTTGAGGAAGGTGGATTTGCCGCTGCCATTGCCGCCGGTGATGAAGACGATCTCGCCGGGGGTGAGCTCGAAGTCGAACGGCTCGAGCGAGAACGCCGACTCGCCCTTCTCATTGTGATAGGCGAAGGTCATGCCTTCGCAGCGGATCTTCTCGAAGCGCGTGGGCGCGGGCGTGGCGACGAGGTCGTCGTGCGACCCCATTTCGAAGGCCGAGTCGAGCTTCTCCTCGATGCGGTAAATCTCGGCGATGGAGGTATTGACGTCGGTGAGGGTGGAGAAGGAGAAAACGACCTCGCTCATCGGGCCGATGATGAAGACGATGAGCGTGGCGATGAAGACGAGCTTGGGCGCATCCCCCGGGGCAAAGACCGGGAGCAGAAACACGACGGCGGAGAGCAGCACGAAGAGCGCGGAGGACGCCACGAGCACGCTCTTATTGACGGCGAGACCGCCGGTGGTGCGGAGCTCGCGGGCCTTGGCGGCGGCGGGGCAGAGGGCGCTTTCGACGAAGTCGCGGCTTTTGGCGGCGTCCATCTTGAGCTCCTTGAAGCCGTCGAGCAGGTCGCCAAAGCGGGCGACGAAGACATTATCCTGCTGGGCGATGGACTTGAGGGCGTCGAGGAGCTGGGTGCGCTGGCTGAAGAGCGTGAAAATGACGAGGCCGAGGGCGCCGACGAGCAGGAGAAAAGCGGTGGAGGACTGGAGGAAGATGACGAGAAAGGCGCAGGCGAGCAGCACGAGCGAGGTCGCGGCACTCACGAGGATGGTGGAGGCGCGCGAAATCACGATCGTGTGGGAGGAGATCGCGTTGTAGAGCGAGGCGCGGTCCATGCGCTCGAAGGCGCGGAGATCGGTGCGCCGCACCTTCTCGGCAATGCGGAGGCGGATATTGTAGACGATCTCCTCGATCACCCGGGTGCTCCGGGTGAGGAGGTAGCCCTTGCTCCACCAGAAGCCGACGAGGCAGACGAGCACCATGGCCAGCTCGCGATAGGCGGTCCTGCCATCGGCGATGCGGTCGGCCGCCGTCGTGAGGACGAAGATTAGCAGCGTGTTGATGATGCCGGCGATCGCGCCCGCGATGAGGAGGCGGCGATCGAGCTCCTGCGACTCCTTCTTGAGCAGGTTGAGAAACTCCATGGTCGGCGGCGGAGCGGATTAGCGGCTGGGGAGCAGCGTCGTGGGGGCCGGCGTCGTAGGGGCCGGCTTGGTGAGCTCCGTGGGCGGCGGCTCGGCGGAGGCGCCGGGGCTGACGGAGTCAGGCGTGGCGGCGCGCAGGATGGGAGAGGGCGCGGGCGCGGAAGCGGCGGTCGCCGCAGCGGGAGCGGCGAGTCGCGGGGCGGCAGACGACGAGGAGGTATCGAGAATGAGGGGGAGACCGTTCTTGTCGCCGATCATGACCACCTTGGCATTGGCCGATTCGGAGAGCTTGAGGGTGGCCTCGATGCCCTTGTAGCGCAGCATGTCTTCGCTGAGGCCGGGGCGCACGAGGTCGTTAAACTTGGCGACGCCGCCGCCCTCGATGATTTTGCGCTCGGCTTCCTGCTTCTCGCGGTCGATGCGGAACTGCATGGCGAGGGAGTTCTGCTGCTCGATGAGCTTGTTCTCGATGGCGGTCTGGAGGAGCGGGGGAAGCTTGATCTCCTTCACGAGCAAGTCGTCGAGCGAGACGTAGCGCTCGCCGACCTTGCCGACGGCGCGGTGGAGCGTTTCCTCGATGAGGCTGCGCTTGGTCGTGTACATCTCCTCAGGCGTATAGGCGCCGAAGGTAACGCGAGCGAGCGCCTGCACTTCGGGGATGACGATGACGTTAACGTAATTGGGCCCGACTTCCTTGTGCAGGACGCCGAGGAGCTCGATGCGGGGACGGTAACGGATGGAGAGCGTCACATTCACCGCGAGGCCGTCCTTGCTGATGATGTCGAAGGTGTGCGAGATCTGCTGGATGCGGACGTCGTAGATCGTCAGTCCATCCCAGGCCAAAATGAACTGGAAGCCTTCGTCGCGAACGTAGTTGGTCTCGGTGCCGCCGAGGAACCGCTGGAAGACGACACCCGCATGGCCGCTGGGAATCGTGAAGAACATATGCCGCGCAAAGGTGAGGACGAGCAGGGTGAAGATGAACCCGCTCAACCAGAGGTAATAGCGGCGAAGGCTATACCAGCGCCGAAAGTGCGCCATGAACCGTTCCCAGCGCGTAGGCGGAGGCGTGCTGGAGGTGCTTGAAATATCGATGGGATCGTTACTCATGCGATCACGGTTTGGGGGACTTGGGAGAGATCTCCAGGAAGACATTGTTCTGCACCGCCGAGGCGCTGTCGATCAAGAGGGGGATCCAGCCACTGGCGGGACTGAGTTGGGAGGGGCCGTGCTTGAGCACTGGAGAGAGGAAAGGACGCGTGGCCGTCTCGGTGCTGGCTTTCATGGTGAAGTTGGAGAGCTCAGCCGCGACGGAGGGGTGCAGCAGATAGTTGATGAACTCGTGAGAGATTTCCTTCTGGGCCGGGCCGGAATTGCTCAGGATCGCGGTGCAATCGTACCCCACCCAGCTCCCTTCCTTGGGAATCACAAAGGAGACGTCGGCATTGGTTGTCATGATGCGCGTGACATCGGACGACTGAGCCATGGCAAAGACCACTTCCTCCGTCTTGAGATATTTGAACACATCGTCGAAGGGCAGGAACTTGAACTTGGTCGCCTGAGCCGTGCGGCGCAGGTAGTCGGCCGCATCGCTGGCGGATTTGGCATCGGTGGCGTTGGGCGAGTGGCCGGTGCTGATGAGTGCCGCGCCGAAAAGCCGGTGCGGCGACGCCATCAGTCCGATGCGGTTGCCCACGCGGGCGCGGATGTCGCCGGAGGGTTCGAACAAATCTTTCCACGAGTCGGGGGGCGTATCGAAGACAGTCGTGTTGTAGGCGATGCCGACAGCGCTCCACGTGAGGGCGACGGAGTACTTATCCTCGGGATCGAAAGGGAGGTGGCGGAATTGCTCGGCGAGGAACTTGGCGTTGGGCACCGCGCGCCAGTTGATCTCGGCAAGGTTGCCTCTCTTTTTCAGCGCCTCGACGATGAAGCCGCTGCACAACGCGATGTCGAAGGGCTCCTCGTGGTTGATGCGATCCAGGACTTCGACGCCGGTCTCGTAAGGCAGGATCTCAAAATTGACGCCGGTCTTGCGGGTGAAGGACTCCAGCACGCCTGGCGGAAGGAAGTTGTGCGGGGCGAGAATGCGCAGCGTGGCCTTGGGAAAGCGCTTGAGCACCGGTGGCACGATCCGCAGCGCCATGGGCTCCGGGTTCTCAATCTTGTAGTTAAACAGGAAGCCCGAGCGCTTCAGGTCGCTCGGCATCGGATTTTCGACTTTGCGACAGCCGGAAAATGCAGGGATGCAGTCGCATTTGGCTTTGTAAATATGTAGCGGGTAGCGCTTCAAGGATTCAAGTCGGATATCGCTATCGTGGTGGAAAACGGAGGCTTGCGACACCGCGTGGCCAGCCGCACATCTCGCGCGTGGAGTTGCTCACCGATACCTGGAGGTTTCCGCTGGAGATCGTCCGCGAAGCGGAGCGGCAGCGGGCCGTGCTCGTGCTGAGCGCGGCTTCGTGGCATGCGCTGGAGGGGGCGAGGGCAGGATTTCTTCACGCGGAGGAGGCGGCGAAGCTCGCGAGTGCGGGCGTGCCCAAGCGGCAGGCGGATTACCTGCGAGGGCGGTATTGTGCCAAGGTCGCGGTTGCGGCGCTGGCGGGTGATGCTGGTGGTGCCGACGGGGCCGGTGCGGATGGCCGCGCGTGGCAGGTGGCGGCGGGGGTGTTCGGCCAGCCGGTGGTGCGCGGTGCGGGTTTGGGCAACGTGCAGGTGAGCATCGCGCACAGCGGGGATTGGGCGGCGGCGCTCGCGTGCGACGAGGGGCATCCGATGGCGGTGGATATCGAGCTGCACGATGTTGCGCACGGGGCGACGATCCGGGGCGAGGTGGCGGACGCGGAGCTGGCGGCTTTCGCGCGCGCCGGCTGGGAGGCGGAGATGAGCCTGACCTTCTTGTGGGCCGCGAAGGAAGCGCTGGGGAAGGTGCTCCGGAGCGGATTGATGGCGCCGCTGTCGTTCTATGAGGTGGGCGAAGTGGAGCGGACGGCGTTTGGCGCGGTCTGCACGTACCGGCATTTCGCCCAATACAAGAGCTGTTGCGCAAAGATCGGTAAACTCGTGGTAGCAATCGCGCTGCCACGGAAGTCAGCCTTGCAATTTGATTGGGGGGCATTGACGTCGGTGCGCGTTGAATCTGGTCCGACTTCAGCCGCCTAACTTGCCTGCAAGCGTCGCTGAGATGCCGACGATCAAGGCCGCGCGTCTGGGCTGCGGGGAGTTCCGGCGCCGACACGGTTTGAAGTACGCGTATGTGGCGGGGGCGATGTACAAGGGGATCGCTTCGCGCCACCTCGTGAGCCGGATGGGTCGGGCGGGATTGCTGGGCTTCCTCGGGACGGGCGGGATGAAGCTGGAACAGATTGAGGCGGACCTGAGGTGGATCGCAGCTGAGCTGGGCGGAAAGGGCGCGTATGGGGCCAACTTTCTTTCCACGCCATTCAATCCGGAGATCGAGCATGCGGTCGCGGAGCTGCTGTTGCGGCTGGGCGTGCCGCGGATCGAGGCGGCGGCGTTTACCCAAGTTTCGATCGATCTGGTGTGGTTGCGCGCGAAGGGGCTGCGTCGCGACGAGGCGGGCGAGGTTATCGCGCCCCGGATGATCGTGGCCAAGGTCTCGCGACCGGAGGTGGCGGCCCAGTTTCTACGTCCCGCACCCGCGCAACTGCTGGTGAAACTCGTGGCGGCGGGAGCGATCACGACAGCGGAGGCGGAGCTGGCGCAGCGGGTGCCGATGGCGGACGACGTTTGCGTCGAGGCCGACTCGGGCGGCCATACGGACCGTGGTGTCGCCTATGCGCTCCTGCCGGTGATGTTGAGCCTGCGTGACGAACTGAGCCGCACGCATGGCTATGCCCGCAAGATCGGCATCGGCGCGGCGGGGGGGCTCGGCACGCCGGAGGCGGTGGCGGCCTCGTTTGTGATGGGGGCGGATTTCGTGCTCACGGGCTCGGTGAACCAGTGCACGGTCGAGTCGGGCGCGAGCGAGACGGTGAAGGATATGCTGCAGGAGGCGGAGGTGCAGGACATGGATATCGTGCCGGCGGGCGATATGTTCGAGATGGGCGCCAAGGTGCAGGTCTTCAAACGCGGCCTGCTGTTCCCCGGCCGGGCCAAGAAATTGTACGAGCTCTACAAGCAGTTCGACTCGCTCGAGCAGATCGATGCGAAGACGCGCGAGCAGATTGAGACGCGGTATTTCAAGCGGACCTTCGAGGCGGTGTGGGCGGAGACGCGGGAGTTCTACCTGAGCCGCGCGCCGGCGACGATCGAGCGGGCGGAGCGCGATCCCAAGCACAAGATGGCGCTGATCTTCCGCTGGTACTTCGTGCACACCTCGCGGCTGGCGCTGCGGGGCGAGGTGGCGGAGCGGACGGACTTTCAGATTCACTCGGGGCCGGCGCTCGGCTCCTTCAATCGCTTCGTGAAAGGCAGGCACGAGGAAAACTGGCGCAACCGGTACGTGGATGGAATTGCCGACCTGCTGATGCAGGACTTGGCCATCCGTGACCACATCGAGACGAAGCTGGCCCACGCCGGCCTGTCCGACATCACGATCCAGCGTCGCGGCGAAGTCGCCGTGGACATCCATACCGCCCGCCCCGGCATCGTCATCGGCAAGTCCGGTTCCGAAGTCGACGCGCTGCGCAAGGACCTCCACAAGATCACCGGCCAGCCGGTGAAGGTGAACATCCGCGAGG
>JAZKEV010000458.1:0-8107 GCA_040386765.1 Verrucomicrobiota bacterium
CGACGCCGGTGACGAACATGAGCATGCGCTCGAAGCCGAGGCCGAAGCCGGCGTGGGGGACGCTGCCGTAGCGGCGCAGGTCGAGGTACCACCAGTAGGCTTTCTCATCCAGGTGGTGCAACGCCATGCCTTCTTTCAGGAGCTCGAGTCGCTCTTCGCGCTGGCTGCCGCCGATGATCTCGCCGATGCCGGGCACGAGGAGATCCATCGCGGCGACGGTCTGGCGGTCGGGGGCCTCGCCATCGTTCTTGCGCATGTAGAAGGCTTTGATCGCGCGCGGGTAGTTGTAGACGGTGACGGGGCACTTGAAGTGCTCCTCGGTGAGGAAGCGCTCGTGCTCGGCCTGGAGGTTGGCGCCCCACGAGACGGGGTGCTCCCACGTGCGGCCGCTTTTCTCGAGGATCTCGATCGCGTCGGTGTAGCTGCAGCGGACGAAGGGTTTCTCGAGCACGAAGTCGAGGCGCGTGAGGAGTTCCTTATCGACGAACTTGCTGAAAAACTCGAGGTCGGCGGCGCAGTGCTGGCGCGCGTCGCGGATGAGGTACTTCACGAATTCCTCGGCGAGCGACATGTTGCCGTGGATGTCGCAAAACGCGATCTCGGGCTCGATCATCCAGAACTCCGCGGCGTGGCGCGAGGTGTTGGAGTTTTCCGCGCGGAAAGTCGGGCCGAAGGTGTAGATATTGGAGAGCGCGTGGGCGAAGATCTCGCCCTCCAGCTGGCCGGAGACGGTGAGGAAGGTCTTCTTGCCGAAGAAATCCTTCGTGGTGTCGACATTGCCCTCCTCATTCATTGGCGGGTGTGCGAGGTCGAGGGTGGTGACGCGGAACATGTCGCCCGCGCCCTCGGCATCGCTCGCGGTGATGATGGGCGTGTGGACGTAGAAGAAACTCCGCTCCTGGAAAAACTGGTGCACGGCGTACGCGAGCCGGCTGCGCACGCGGAAGACGGCGCCGAAGAGATTCGACCGCGGGCGGAGGTGCGCGATCTCGCGGAGGAATTCGAGCGTGTGGCCTTTCTTCTGGAGCGGATACGTGGCATCGGCCTCGCCGAGGATCTTGAAGCTCTCGGCGACGACCTCCCACTGCTGGCCCTGGCCCTTGGAGGGGACCAGCTTGCCGCGGACCTCGATCGAGGCGCCGGTGGAGGTGCGTGCGATCTCGGCCGCGTAGTTGGGCAGCGCGGCATCGGCGATCACCTGAATGCCTTTGAACGAGGAGCCGTCGTTGACCTCGATGAAGGAGAAGGCCTTCGCGTCGCGCCGCGTGCGGACCCAGCCTTGGAGGAGAAGTGTGTCGATGGGCGCGGCGGCGACGAGCGCGTCTTTGACGAGAGTGCGTGACATGGTTTGGCGTGAACGAAGCCACGCAGCGGGGGCGAGGCAAACCGTAACGCGTGGGGGGCTGGGGGCGGAATTCACGATGCCCCGGATTTTCCCCCAAGGATAAATGGGGCCGATGTCGCGGGCCGGCAGGGGCGGCTCCGGTGTGACGTAGGGTGATGGGTTACACACCCCCAGCGGTTATGGCCTCAGGCGCGAACCAGAGGCGCAAACGGGAGTCTGCCAGACCTGTATGAAAAACTTCAATTCCGCTGGCGCCGACGGCTCTTCGAGATCGTCCGTGGCGCGATTTGCTGCGGTCTGCGGTGCGCTCGGTCTTTTAGCCGGCTGTGCTTCGGAACCGTATTCCCACGTCGTCTCGGCTCCGCCGCCTCCGCCTCCTTCCGCGGTGCCACCGGCGACCGTTTACACCACGCCCGCCGCTCCGGCGACGCAGACGGTCCCCGTCGTTGCGCAGACCCCGAGTGGTCCCGTCACGGTCGGCAGCGCCACGGTGCCCTCACCGGTCGGTGCGAGTTCCATCGTCGTGATGCAATCTCCGCCCGCCGCGCAGCAGGAAGTGCCCTCGGCTCGTCCCTCCACCGATCACGTGTGGGTTGCGGGCAACTGGAGCTGGAAGAACAATCAGTACACTTGGATGGCGGGCCACTGGGAAGTGCCGCCGACGCGTGGCGCCGTGTGGGTGCCGCCGCGCTGGCAGCCTGAGGGCACGTCCTGGCGCTTCTACGAAGGCTACTGGGATTGAGCCCTGTTGAATTTTGACGTTAGCCGACACGGCGCGGAGCGATCCGCGCCGTGTTTTTTTGTGCGTGCGCGAGAAGTGATGGCGATGGTGAGGAGTAAGGGACGGGAGGCGAGGAGGGCGAAAGAGAGAAGAGAAGGAGGGGTGGGGATGAGAGGCGCGGGTGCCGAGAGAGGACAGAACATGCCCCGGGATGGGTGGATGGTACGACGGCGGACTGGGCCCGGCCGTGCCTACATCATGGAAATCGAAATTATTTAATAATCCGGGGCTTGGCGCTGAAACCAAATCAGGGCAGGCTGGGTCACCAGTCTGCGATTCCCTGAGATGAAAGCCAAAGTCAGTCCAGCAGTGATCGGAGCCTTCGTGATCGGCGCATTTGTGCTGGCGACGCTGGCGCTGCTATCGTTTGGCGGGTTTCACTTCTTCGATAAACCGGAGCGGTTTGTGGTCTATGTGGACGAATCGGTGAGCGGCCTCGACCAAGGCTCGCCCGTGAAGATGCGTGGTGTGCGCGTAGGCCGCGTCACGAGTCTCGGCATTCGCTACGACGCGGCAAAGAGCCGCTCGGTGGTGGCCGTGGTGTGCGAGCTGAATCGCGACATGGTCCGAGACCCGAGCGGGGCGCTGATCGATGTCTCCAGCAAGCAGGAGATGCAGAAGATGGTGGATCGCGGCCTCCGGGCGCAGCTCGGCGTGCTCGGCCTGGCGACGGGCCTGCTGTTCATCGAGCTGGATTTCAAGGAACCCGACCCCGCCGAGAAACTGCCCGTGCCAGTGCAGGGTGAACCCTACGTGGTGGTGCCGTGGGTGCCCTCGACCATTTCCGAGCTCCAATCGCGCATCGCCAACGTGCTGGGCGAAATCGAAAAGGTGAACTTCGCGGCGCTGGCCAAAGACATCGCGGCGCTGGCGCAGACGGCGCGTAAGCAAATCGATGCCGCCGATATCAAGGGGCTAGTGGATCAATGGAAGAAGACCGGCGCGGAGTTCGCGGCGCTGGCCAATAATGCGGACTTCAAGCGGACCTTCGACAGCGTGAACGGCGCGGTCGCGGACCTGCGGGTAACGATCGCGAAGATCGATGCGCAGATCGAGCCTTCCGGCGCGGAGCTGCGCGCCACACTGGTGGAGGCGCGGAAAGCGGTGCTGGCCTTCAACGAGACGGCGGCGACCGCCAAGCAATTTCTCGCCTCGCAAAGCGGTCTCGGCGACGAGCTGATCGAGACCCTTGACCACGTGAGCGAGGCGGCCGACTCGGTGAAGCGGCTGGCGGATTTCATCGAGCGCAATCCGAACGCGCTCATTTCGGGAAGGAAGCGGCCGCAATGAAAACTCTGACGACAATGGACACGAAGACGACTCGTGGCGGGGTGTGGCGGGTGGGTGCGGCGATGGCGCTGGCGGCCGCGACGGCGATGGGGTTGGCGGGATGCTCGATCATCCCGGAAGCGACTTCGGACCCGACGCGGTTCTATGTCCTCTCGACGCCGGCTGGCGCAGACGGGGTGGCCGCGGCCGGAACCGGCAGCGGCAGCGCGCCCTCGATCTATTTGCGGCCGGTGGAGGTCGCCAGCTACCTGCGCGCGCGGGCGATGGTGGTGCGCCGAGGCAGCAACGAAATCGAGTTTCGGGAGTTTGCGCGCTGGGGCGAGTCGCTGGAGATCGGCGTGGCGCGCGTCTTGCGCGAGGAACTGCTGGCGCGGGGCGCGGCGAGCTCGGTGAGCGCAGGTGGTTCGCGGCGCGAGCATGTGGCGTCGGATGCACCGGTGCTCTCGGTGCGCGTGCTGGCGTGCGAGGGCATGACGCACGGCGGAGTGGCTTTTCGCGCGGCGTGGGAACTGACCGGGCACGACGGCAAGGCGATCGCGAGCGGCGACTACCGGGCGACGGATTTGCGCTGGGATGGAAAGAGCGAAGCCTCGCTTGCCGCCCAATTAAGCCAAGCTGTGGCGGGGTTGGCAGGAGAAGTGGCCGCGGGGTTGGCAAAGAAGTAGGCTAACGGCGTTCGTTTTCGCCCTCCGGGTCGGCCGGTAAAAGGCCGCGCTTGGCGCTTTCCCAATCGTCCGCGCGACGAAAAGGCCAGATTTCCCAATCAATGCGCTCTCGAGGTCTTGCTGCCAGCCGCCGGATCCGCCAACTCAGCGTTATCCATTCTACAAAGGTGCCGAAGGGAAAAAAAGTATAGCGCTTCCATTCATACGTTCGGCTGGAGCGGAGAAACAAAATCGAGCGTGCGATAAATTGCTTTTGTTCGGGCGTAGGCTTACGTTTACCGTCAAGACGGTGGATCGAAAGATCGTCGTACCAAGACCATACCACGCTTTTCAAAGCCCAGAGCGTACGATCTTCCCATTCGCGCACGGGACCTGATTCGAGGTTTTTATCATAGCGATTCTCGAACTCACGGTTGGTGAGCTTTCCCGCCAAAAATGCGCGGAGGATCGCGATGGCTCGGTCGCGACGGAGACGTTCCGCTGGCGAAATCATATGAGGTCGACGCTAAAGAGGCGGCGCTTGAGCGTCGAGCTTGAGGCTGGCGCGGAGAATCGGCGTTCCGTGCAGTGGATCGCGCGCAGGCGCGGATCGGTTCACAAAAAAGCCGCGACGGGTGAGGTCGCGGCTTCGAGAATATTAACTAGATCGGCCAGCGCTTGTCCGCTTACTGCTGCGCCGGAGCGGCAGGAGCAGCCGGCGCGGGAGCCGCCGGAGCGGCGCCACCTTGCTGCTGCTTCTGGGCGTCCATTTCCTTCATCGCGGCTTTGCGCGAGAGGCGGACCTTGCCGCTCTTCTCGTCGATGCCGACGCACTTGACCCAGATCATCTCGCCCATCTTCACGACGTCCTCGGTGCGACGCACGCGGAAGTCGGCGAGCTCGCTGATATGGCAGAGGCCTTCCTTGCCGGGCGAGCACTCGACGAAGCAGCCGAAGTCCTTGATGCCGGTCACGCGGCCGTGATACAGCTTGCCGACTTCGATCGGGGTGCCGCCGCCATCGCGGCCGCCACCACCGCCGCAGAGGCCGTCGATCTCCTGCACGGCGCGCGCCATCGCGTCGCCGTTGTTCGAGTAGATGAAGACCTTGCCGGAATCGTCTTCGGCGATGTCGATCTGCGCGCCCGTCGTCTCGACGATGCGGCGGATGGTCTTGCCACCGGGCCCGATGAGCAGGCCGATCTTTTCGGGATCGATCTGGATCGTCTGGATGCGGGGGGCGAACTTGCTGAGGTCGGAGCGGGGCGCGGGGAGCGAGCCGAGCATGACCTTGAGGATTTCGATGCGGGCATCGCGAGCCTGGAAGATGGCCTGGCGGGCGATGTCGAAGGGCAGGCCGTTGATCTTGAGATCGAGCTGGAAGCCCGTGATGCCCTTGGTCGTGCCGGCGAGCTTGAAGTCCATGTCGCCGAAGTGGTCTTCCTCACCGAGGATGTCGGTGATGGTAACCCACTTTGCGATCGAGCCATCGGCGGCGGCCTCGGTCATGAGACCGCAGGAGATGCCGGCCACGGGAGCGATGATCGGCACGCCAGCGTCCATCAGCGAAAGACAGCCGCCGCAGATCGAGGCCATCGAGGTCGATCCATTGGAGGCCATGATCTCGGAGACGACGCGGATCGAGTAGGGGAAGGCATCCTCCGGGGGGAGGATCGGCACGAGGGAGCGCTCGGCGAGCGCGCCGTGGCCGACTTCGCGGCGGCCCGGGGCGCCGAAGCGGCCGGTTTCACCGACCGAGAACGGCGGGAAATTGTAGTGGAGGATGAAGCTCTTGGACTTCACGCCGCCGGTCAGGGCGTCGAGATCCTGCGCATCCTTGGTCGGCCCGAGCGTGGTGATCGCGATGTTCTGCGTGTCGCCGCGCTGGAAGGTGGCGGAGCCGTGCACGCGGGGCAGCACGCCGACTTCGGCGTGGAGCTTGCGGACGGACTTGGCATCGCGGCCATCGGCGCGGACGCCCTTCTCGAGGACGTTCTTGCGGTAGGCTTTGTACTGGAGGTCTTCGAAGACGACGTTGAGGTCGACATCGGAGAACTTGCCTTCGCCGAGGCGCGCCGCGAGGGCGATCTTGGCTTCTTCCTTCAGCATCTTCACGCCGAGGGAGCGGTCGGCCTTCTCCTTGCCGAAGATGGCGGCGACGAGGCGATCCGTGGTGACCAGCTCCTCGATGATGGCGCGGGCCTCGGGCGTGGCGCCGACGAGGGGGAAGGTGCTCTTGGCCTTGCCGGCGACCTGCACGAGCTCCTCGATGGCCGTGATGATCGGCTGGATGGCCTGATGGCCGAACTCGAGCGCGCGGATGAAGTCATCCTCCGGGATCTGGTCGGCGCTACCCTCGATCATGAGCATGTCCTTCTTCGTGCCGACGTAGATGAGGTCGAGCGACGAGGTGTACATCTGCTCGATCGTCGGGTTGGCGACGAAAGCGCCGTCGATCATCGCGACGCGGACGCAGCCGATCGGCCCGTTCCACGGGATGTTCGAGATCGCGAGGGCGGCGCTGGCGCCGTTCACCATCGGGATATCGGACTCGTTGATTTGGTCAGCCGACATCAGCTGGCCGATGATCTGCACTTCATTGAGGAGACCCTCGGGGAAGAGCGGGCGGCAGGGACGATCGCAAAGACGGGAGGTGAGGATTTCCTTCTCGGAAGGACGGCCCTCGCGCTTGAAGTAGCCGCCGGGGAAGCGGCCGGCCGCAGCGTACTTCTCGCGGTAATCGACGGTGAGGGGGAACCAGTCCTGGCCGGGCTTGGTGCCCTGGGCGATACAGGTGGTAACGAAGACATTCGTTTCGCCGACGCAGACATTGACGGCGCCATTGGCGAGACCGGCGTAGGTGCCGGTGCTGAACGTGATCCCGAGGCCGGGAACGGTGACGGAGTGTTTCTGTTTCATATAACTAGCTTTCTTTCGGATTCGGACCGGATCGGACGGATAACGGACGATGCGGGACGGACTGCGTGTCGCGGATGAGACGAACCGGTCAGCGACACGCGTCTGACGATGGCTCGTTTGGCTCCCGGGGATGGGAGCGGCGGCAACGCCCAGGGGGCGCCGCTGCGGGTTGGGGAACTGTGGGTAACTCTGACCCGCTCTTCTCTGCTCGCTTTAGGCGAGAGATTTCCGTTTGGCGCCCGGTTCTGGACTGAGAACCAAACGGAAATGCCCCGGCCTGTCTTCGAGTGTAAAAAACAACGGGCGATCCGCGGATCGGATCGCCCGTGAGAGGAAAGCGTTACTTACGGAGATTCAGCTTCTGCAAGAGCTCGGTATACTTCGGCAGGTTATGCTTTTTGAGATAATCGAGGAGCTTGCGACGGCGCGAGGCCATCTGGAGCAGACCACGGCGCGAGTGGAAGTCCTTGCGGTGCGTCCGGAGATGCTCGGTCAAGTGATTGATACGAGCGGTAAGGAGCGCGACCTGGACTTCGGACGAACCGGTATCCTTATCGTGAATTTTGTATTCTGCTATGATTTCGGGTTTAACGACTGCGGTAGACATTGGTTTTATGGTTTAATTCACGACTGTAGGGTGCCTTTGCAGACACCGTGCCACCCGCCCCGCCCGGTGTTAAATCGGGTTCAGCCGGCGCCACCGTTCCAATCCGGCGGGATGCCGGACCAGTCATGGTGAGCACCCGCAACCAAGCGGATACCCACTGACGCAAGTCCACAGCCTCCCAAAAGCGGCAGACGGGAGCAAGCGTATTTTTGGAACGAGGGCGCAGGCCGAGGCTGACATTCGCAAATGAATGCCAGTAAAGAGCCAAGGAAGCTGGAAGGGTGCTGGAGCTCAAAAGTCTCAGGTGCGGGACGCCTAAGTTTATGGGTAAACCTTCGGTTGAACTATGGGGTGTTTCCCGCCCGCTAAAGGTATGGTCGGTGCAGCCGCCTCCCGCGCCTGCATTGTTTTTCTTCGGCTGATCCCAGAATACCCCGGTCATCCCCGGATTATCCCGGAAATAGAGGGGGATCCCGCCCGCATCCCCGCACCGTCCCTTCCCGTGGCGCAGTGCCTTTTGTC
>JAZKEV010000458.1:8117-8898 GCA_040386765.1 Verrucomicrobiota bacterium
GACACACCCTGTCCCGTTGCCTAGGTCCGGTAGCCCTTAGCCGATGGGAATGGCCGCGTTTTACCAATGGTCCTCACAACCTCGTTGACCCAATCCGCTCTTTCCTCCGGCCAATACCAACTTACCCCAACTTATCCCGGAAATAGAGGAGGACATCCTGTCTATGTCCCCGCCCACGTCCCCGTACCTTCCGGTCTGCCCTCATCTTCATCATTCATTCCTTTCGTTAAAATTTCCGACCTCGCCCACTCGCGCGCTCAGCCACCCCCACTATACCTTAGCCCGCTCCTCGTGTCACCCCGTCCATACCCTCCATTCCGTCCATTCCGTTAATTTGCTCTATTTCCTCCCAATTTCCGACCGACTGCCCCTTCCGCCCTTCACTGCCCCTTTTTCAGCAGCCTGTCCGTCTCACCCAGTTTGAACCGCGTGCTCACCACCGAGTGCTTGGCGGTGCCCGGCTGGTATTTAATGTACGTCGTGGCGACGATCGTCCCGTCGGGCAGCAACTCCATGCCGGGATAACCGCAGTCGCCGCCCGCATTGCTATGGAGGAGCTTGATCCGGTACTGCCCGGGCCGGCCTTGGCGGATATCGTCATACGTGCCCACCCAAGCGACGAAGTGGTTATAAGACGGCCCGCGCAAAGCCTTGTCCCTAAATGCGATAACCAGCCGACCATCCGCCGTCGCGACCCCCATGTGTCGGTCGCCCGTAAGGCCCCAAGGCGTATCCACCGGCGCGCTCCACGTGGCACCCTCGTCGCGGCTGAACATCATCA
>JAZKEV010000459.1:0-2269 GCA_040386765.1 Verrucomicrobiota bacterium
GGAGCACCTCGAAGATGATCTCGGAGCTAAACTGGAGGGCGCGGGCGCCGCGCTCCTGGCCGAGCACGCGGCGGGGTACCATGAGGCCGGTCTGGGAGACGCCGCGGAACTGCCATTTGACGAGATTGCTCTCGCTCAAGGCCTCACGGAGCGCGGCCTCGGCCCCGGCGCGGGCGAAGAGCGGTTTCCACTCCTCGGGGCCCATCGCCTGGAAGGGCCGGAGCGTGAGGAGGAAACCGTAGTCATCGATGGTGGTGAGGGCATTGCCGCCCTTGGTCTCGTGGACGCGTTGGGCGACGATGCGGGAGAGCGCGTCGTTGGCGGAGCGGCCGATGAGCGAATGGAAAAAGTAGTGGAGATAACCCTTCTGCTCGTAGCGCTCGACGAGGAAGAAATCGCCGGTCGGGATGCGCGAGACTTGCGCCTGCAACGCGAAATGCTCGAAGAGCGCGCGGGCATTGGCGGCGGAGAGGCCGTAGGCGGTCTGGAGGAGATCGAGCGCGGAGGCGGGCTCGGCGATGCGCGGGGCGAGGGAAGCGCGGAGCCTGACCACCTCGGCGGCGAGGCCGGAGGCGAGGGGCATTTTGTTGGCGTACCAGCGCGGGACGGTAGGCACGGAGCTATCGGCGGCGGCGACCTTGGCGGTGAGGAGACGTGTCTCGACGAGCCGGATGGTGCGGCCATTGAGGACGAAGACATCGCCGACCCGCAGGCCCTTGATGAACGATTCCTCGACCTGCCCGAGTTTGCGGCGGCCGAGTTGCACCTGCACCATGCTCTCGGTGGCGATGGTGCCGATGTTCTGGTAGAAATCGCGCGCGACCCGCGGGCCGGTGAGGACGAGGTGGCCACGGGCATCGACGCGGACTTTGCCGAAGGTGGCCTGGTACTGCTTCTCGAGCGCCGAGCCGCCGCCTTGGAGATAGTGGAGCACGCGGTCGAACCCGGTGCGCTCGAGCGTGCGGAAGGAATACGTGCGCCGCACGAGCGCGAACGCCTCGTCGGGCGTGACGCTTTCGAAAACGGCGAGGCCGACGAGCGTCTGCGCGAGCACGTCGAGCGGGTTGTCGTGGATTTTGACCGGCTCCAATTCGCGTCGCTCCATCATGCGGGCGGTGACGGCGCACTCGGCAAGGTCGTTGATATTGCTGGCGACGAGCACGCCGTGGCTGGTCTCGCCCATCGAGTGACCCGAGCGGCCGATGCGCTGGAGGGCACGCGCGACGCCCTTGGGCGCGGAGACCATCACGACGGTGTCGATCGAGCCGATATCGATACCCATCTCGAGCGAGGTGGAGCAGACGACGGCGCGGAGCTCGCCGCGCTTGAGCTTGTCCTCGACCTCGAGGCGGACCGTGCGGTCGAGCGAGGCGTGGTGGACCTCGATCTTCTCCGCGAGCACGGGCAGGAGCTGCTTCAAGCGGAGGCCGATATGCTCGGCGCCCGAGCGGGTGTTGGTGAAGATGAGGGTGGTGCGCTTTTGGCCGATAAAAGTACCGAGTTCGGCGAGCATGCGGCTGGCGGTGTAACCGGCGGGCGGATACGCCCGGTCGCGCAGCGGCGAGAAGACCTCGATGCGAGCGGGCTTGCGCTGCGTGACCTCGGCGATGAGGCACGGACGGCCGGGGCCGACGAGGAAGGCGGCGACGGTTTCCAAGGGCGAGACGGTGGCGGAGAGGCCGATGCGGGTAAGGCTGGTTTCGGGCTCTGAGGTGCGCGGGCTGGCGGATTGCGGGAGCGCGTTGGAGGCCGTGCCGACTTCCAGATTGAAATTAATCACTTCTTCCAGGCGCTCGGCGCCGATGATGGCGAGGCAGCCGCGTTTGTTTTCCGCGAGGGAGTGCAGCTCGTCGAGGATTAGAAAGCGCGTGCTGCGGAAGGCGGCGAGCCAGCCCGGCTGACTGAGGAGGAGCGTGAGGCTCTCGGGCGTGGTGACCAGGATGTGCGGAGGTTTCCGCTTCTGCTGGGCGCGCTCTTTGGGCGTGGTGTCGCCGGTGCGGGCCCCGACGCGCAGCCAGTCCCAGCCGAGCTCGTCGAGGGGCTGCTGAAGATTTTTGCGCAGGTCGTAGGCGAGGGCGCGGAGGGGTGAGATGTAGACCGCGGCGATGCCGGTGGGCAGGGCACCGCGGTCGCGGGCCTTGGCGAGGGCATCAAAGACGCCGAGAAAGGCCGCGAGGGTCTTGCCGCTGCCCGTGGGCGAGGAGAGCAGGATGGAGCGGCGGGCGACGATCTCGGGGACGGTGATCGTCTGGGCGGGCGCGAGCGCGCC
>JAZKEV010000460.1:0-4253 GCA_040386765.1 Verrucomicrobiota bacterium
ATCTCGGCGGGTTTGTCGTCGAGCTGGAGCTTCGTTTCCTTGATGAAGCGGATGGGCTTCGGGTGCAGTGGCGTCTTGCCCTGGTTGATCTGCTTAACGAATTCCTCGACGCCGTCCTTGTAGTAATAGCGCTCGGGCTTGGGCTCGGCGGGACGCTCGTCGGTGAAGATGATCTCGAGGCCGGAATTCAGGAACGCGAGTTCGCGCAGGCGCTGGCTGATGCGCGCGGAGACGAAGACGGTGGTCTCTTTGAAAATCTCGGCGTCGGGCTTGAAGCTGATGTAGGTGCCGGTGCCGCTGGCTTTGCCGATGACCTCGAGTTTCTTCACGGTCTTGCCGCGCTCGAACTTCATGTGGTGAACCGAACCGTTGCGCGAGACCTCGACCTCGAACCATTCGGAGACGGCGTTGACGCACTTCGCGCCGACGCCGTGGGTGCCGCCGGAGAACTTGTAACCGCCCTGACCGTATTTGCCGCCGGAGTGGAGCGTGGTGAGCACCATCTCGACGCCGGGGATGCCGTATTGCGGATGGATATCGACGGGGATGCCGCGGCCGTTGTCGCGGATGCTAATCGAACCATCGACGTGGATGTTGACCTCGATACGTGAGCAGAAATTGGCGAGATGTTCGTCGACGGAATTGTCGAGAACTTCAGAAACGCAGTGATGAAGCGCGCGCTCATCGGTGCCGCCAATATACATTCCGGGTTTCTTGCGGACGGCTTCGAGGCCCTCGAGTTTGCCGAGTTTGGAAGCGTCGTAGGCGTCGGCGCCGGCCTGGTTGATTACGTTGCGTTCGGAGTCGGTTGGTTCGGCCATGAAAGGGTTTTGCGAGGGTGGAAAATGAAAGGAAAAATCTCTCGCGAAACAGACGCAGACGCGAGGGTTTTCTTGAGAAAAAACCGGGTCAGAAACGGGGTTTCTTCGCGTTTAAAACGAAGCTTTCGTTTGACCGGGGTGGGGACACCGGCAAGAACCTCGTTTCATGCCCAGTCCCCTGATCGAAACGCTGTTAATTCTGCAGGATCGCGACACGAAAAGGCTGAATTTGGAGGCACAGCTGAAGGCCGTCCCCCGGGATATTGCTGCGGTGGAAGCCAAGATTGCTGGAGAGAAGGCTGAAATCGACGGCGCGAAGGCCGAAATGATGGGGTTGGAAACGAAGAAAAAGCTGCTCGAGACCGAGATTGGTTCGGCCGAGGCGAAGCTGGGTAAATATCGGACGCAGCAATCGCAGGTGCGGAAGAACGAAGAATTTCAGGCGCTGGGCCACGAGATCGAGACCACGCAGAAGCAGATTGGCGATTTTGAAGGCCAGGAGCTGGAGCTGATGTATGGCCTCGATGAAGCCAGAAAGAAGTTCACGGCCGCCGAAGCGGTGTTGAAGGCGAATATTTCCGGCCACGAGCTACGCATCAAAACGCTGCGCGAACGTGCGGTGAGTCTCGCCGCGGAGTTGAAAGAGGCGCAGGCGGCGGTGGTCGTGGCGCGCGAGCCGGTGAGTGAGCCAGCGCGGCGGTTATATGATCGCGTCGCGACCCGCACCCAGCCGGTGGTCGTCTCGTCGCACGGCGGCAACTGCAACGGCTGTCATTTGAAGATTTCCAGCGAGGTCGAAACCGCGGCGCGCGGCAAAGGTCCGCTGGGTCCGAACCAACTCGCGACTTGCGAGAACTGCGGGCGGATCGTTTATTGGGAGTCTTAGCTTTGGGGCCTGGCAGTCGCTCCAAGTTCTTTGATCCCAAGACGCGGTTAAACGCCGCGTCCGTTTTTGAAATTTGGAGAGGAAAGTCCGGACACCACAGGGCAGGATGCTGCATAAGGCTCACGCCAAGTGCAGGCGCCGCGTCTCAAAGCGCGGTGACGGCTTAGTGTAACAGAGAATATACCGCCTGGCGGGCAACCGCTGGGTAAGGGTGAAAAGGTGGGGTAAGAGCCCACCGCGTTCGTCGCGAGGCGGACGGCACGATAAACCCCTTCCGGTGCAAGGCAAAATAGGTGACTGGGCGGCTCGTCCTATAGTCACGGGTATGCCGCATTCTCCGTCGTCACGGCGCGCAAGCGCACGAACTGCGGAGGACTGGCTCGTCGCAAGGCGGGTTTGAGAGAAATGACTGCCGAAGCGTCGCAAGGCGCGGCACAGAATCCGGCTTACCGGTCCCAAAGCTAAGAATTATTTTATCAACGTGCCGCTCCCCGGCGACGCTGCAGTCGCTGCTCAGCGCGCAAATCCGTTCAGGGTTGAAACAGAAACTTGCTCAACTCGAAGGCGTCGATGGCGGCGTTGCGCTCATCGGTCCAAATGAGCTGCTGCGGAATCAGCGAAGCATTCATCGTGGTGAGCGTGCGCTTGATACGATCGGGATCCTCTTCGAGCGGAAACCAGGCGGGGAGCTGGCGCATCTGCTCCAAGCGTCCAACCACGATGTATTCGGTGCGTGTGGGATCCCAGTCGCGGGTTTCGGTGGAAGCGGAGATCTCGGTGACGACGTCGAGGGCCGAAAGACCGAGCGTGCGTGCGGTGGCGTCGACCACGGGGAAGAGTTTCGAGTAGCGCGTGGAAGCGTGCACGACAAGGAGGCCGTTGCGGGCGGCGAGACGCTGGAAGTAAACGGTCAGGGCCTCGCGCGTCAGCAGGTGCGAGGGCACGCCGTCGCCGGTGAAGGCGTCGATCACGATCACGTCGTAGTCTTGTTTTGATTCCTCGAGGGCTTTGCGACCGTCGCGCAGGATCAGGTCGATCTTGCCGGCGCTATCGGCGACGTAGGTGAAATTTTCGCGGGCAACGCGCAGCGACTTGGGATCAATGTCCCAAAAATTAAAGATGTCATCTTTGCGCGCGTAGGCGGCGAGCGTGCCGGCGCCGAGGCCGACCACGCCGACGGAGATTTGCGGGTGGGTGGACTGAAGTTTTTCCAAGACCCGGCCGACCGCGGAGCTTTCGGAGTAGTAGAGCGTGGGGTGTTTGCGGGTGGCGGCATCGGTGGTGAGCTGCGTGCCGTGCGTGGTGGTATCGCTGGAAAGGACGACGCTACGGCTATCGGTCTTGATCATGATGTGGCCGTAGAGATCACGGACATGGCGAATTTTGCCGCCGTCGGTGGCTTCGTGGCTGGCCTGATTGAGGCCGAGGCCGAGGACCGGAATGAGCAGCACGCAGGCCGTCACCACCGCGACGCCGGGCGAACGTAGGCCGGTGAGCCACAACATACCGGTGATGAGTAGCGCAACCGAGGCGAGGATGAACTCGATGGGCTGGGAGAGCAGATACGGGATGATCGCGCTGGAGAGCACACCGCCGAGCACACCACCGACGGCGAGCACGAGATAGAAGCGCTCGAAGCGTTGCGAGGGGCGCAGGTTGTGGAGCAGGGCATTGCCCAGAAAACTACCGCTGGCGGTGAGCGAGAGCAGCCACCACGCGGTTGTGGCGTTGACGGTGTGGGCGGTAAAACCCTTCGCGACCATGAAGCCCGTGAGGCTCACGGCCAGCCACACGACCGTGGTGAGCGTCATCCAGCGCACCCAACGACCGGAGAACACGACCATGAAACTGAAAAGATAGACGCCAAACGGACCGACCCATGCGAGCGGACTGGAACCCATTTCGGCGGCGAGCTGGTAGGTGGCGCCGAGCAGGCCCACGCAGGTAAGCACGCTGAGCCAGAGCCATGAGGCGAGAGTGCGGGCAGCGAGAGGTTCAGCGGCGACGGGTGCGGGCGGAAGGTCGCGATCAGGCGTCGCTTGGCGCAAAATATAACCCGCGGCGGCAAGGAGCCCGGCGGCGACGATGAGAAAACCGTGCCAGAAAAACGCCTGCTCACTGAGGCCGAGTTTGGTTTCGACGAAGAAGGGATAGAGCAGCAGTGCGATGAGACTGCCGGCATTGGAGATGGCGTAGAGGTAGTAGGGGATTTCTTCGCCGCGGCGGCGCAGCCAACCCGTGAGGAGCGGCGAGGCGCTGAAGAGCAGGACCATCGCGGGCAGGCAGTAAAGCGAAAGGCGCCAGACGACGCGGAGGATGCTCGCGGTGGCGTCGGCTTGATCGGACGGAAGGTGGAATGAAAGCGCGGCGACGAAGGCGAGCGCGGTCGTGGCGAGGGTTTGGAAGCTGGCGCTCTTTTGCACGAGCCATGCGGCCCACGTGTAGCCGAGGAGAAGGGCGAGTTGGAAAAACACCATGCAGCCGAGCCACGTGCCTGAGGTGCCGCCGTAGATTGGCAGGAGGCGCTTGCCCATCATTGGCTGGAC
>JAZKEV010000461.1:0-15739 GCA_040386765.1 Verrucomicrobiota bacterium
CGACGAAAAGCTGCGTCCCGCCCGCCGCCTGCAGTGGCTCATCTTTTGGGTCACACTCGGCAGCCTCGCCCTCGCTGCGGTGATCGCAGTCGTATTTTCGCGTCGCCTTGCCCGCCCCATCGTCGAGCTCGTGGGCCACACCCGTCGCGTCGCCGCCGGCGACTACAGCATCCGCAATAAATCCTATCGCTCCGACGAGCTCGGCCGCCTCTCCGAGGCCTTCGACAAAATGTCCATTGGCCTCACCGAGCGCGATCGCGTCCGCGATCTGCTCGGCAAAACGGTCTCCCCCGAGATTGCCACGCAGCTGTTGCGCGACGGTGCCGAGCTCGGTGGCGAAGAGCGCGAGGTCACCATCCTCTTCACCGATCTCCGCGGTTTCACCACGCTCAGCGAACAGCTCCCGCCGCACGATCTGCTCGCCCTCCTCAACCGCTACCTCGACCGCATGCATGCGGAGATCGATCGCTACGGCGGCACGCTCGATAAATTTATCGGTGATGCCATCATGGCGCTGTTTAGCGCACCCGTTACACAAGTCGATGCCGCCGACCGCGCCCTCGCCGCCGCCCTCGCGATGGAGCGCGCCCTCGCCGACCTCAACCGCGAGCTCGCCAGTGAGGGTCGCCCGCCTCTCGCCCTCGGCATCGGCGTCAACACCGCCCGCGTTGTCGCTGGCAATATGGGCTCCCATCGCCGGCTCAACTACACCGTGATCGGCGACGGCGTAAACGTCGCCTCCCGTCTCCAGTCCCTCACCCGCACTCCGGAGTATGGTACCAACATCATCACGAGTGCCGCGACGCTCGCCGCGCTCCGCGCCCCCGAAAAATTATCCGCCCGCCCCCTCGGCTCCGTCCAAGTCAAAGGCCGCGCCGAACCCGTGGAGATCTTCGCCGTCTCGGAAAAGTAAGTTCCATTGCCGAAGCGGCCTTACGCGCCGCAGCGGATCGTCCAGATCGAATGTAGCCCGCCTCGGAAGAGGCGGGACCCCAGGAGCCCAGCCAACGTGGTAGGCCGCCTGCTCGCAGGCGCTCGTCCGACCACTCACCCGCACCAGCAAGCGGGCTGCCTACTCGGCATACGGAGTCAGATAATCACCCGCGCTCAAACCGCGCCCAAGACCAATACCCCACGCCGTTCGCGCGCTCGCACCGCCATCCGAGCGCCTTTAGCTCGGGTGTGAGAAACCGGATCGCGTAGCCGTGGCCCACCAGCGCTACGCTGCCGGTCTCGTTCTTCGCGTGCTCCGCCAAAGTCCCCGCCAGTCGTCGCACGCGTTGCCGCACATCGCCCGGACTTTCTCGCGCACGCGCCGCGCCCGTCAGCCACGCGATTCGCGCGAGGGCAAGGAGCGTCACCGGCTTCACCCGTACCGGGCAGAAAATCCGCTCCGGCAACGGCGCCTCCACCGCATCCGCCACGAGTTCCACCTCAAATCCCAGCAGCTCCGCCGAACTCCGCGCTCGCAAGGTAGGGCTGGCAAGCAGCTGTCCACAACCGCCCACCGTATGCCTCACCTCGTCCGGCGGCGGCAGCCCCGCATCGACCGCCACTTCATCATACCTCCGCAACCACGCCGCAAACTGACTCCCATTGATCCGCGTCGAAAAATCCGCCCGAGGCCTTCCATGTCGGATCAACGTGATAGTCATCTCCTCCTCGACTATCCCTCCTCACCTCCACGCGCAAACTCTCCGAGATAGGACTAGGCGTCCCCGCCGAGCCGTCACGCCGCACAGGTACGCCGCTATTGTAACGAGCCCCGCGCAAACCGCACTCGTTCTTCTGCATCGCCCCTCTGCGCTATCGCTGACGACACTTTCTTAGCCACGCCTCACGCCCCGGTCGTCGCTTCGCGTATCCGCCAAATCCGCGCCATCCGCGGTCAAAAAATCTGAGTCCAGGCCCGTCAGTCTCACGGCACCTCGCTTCTCTCCTTCTCGTGAAATCATTTTCATCCTTGCTTAATTAAGTTTTAACTTAATTATATATCCCATGCTCAGCCTCGCCGCCCTCGCCGATCCCACCCGCCGCCGCATCGTCGAGTTGCTCGCCGTCCGCGATCGCTCCGCCGGCGATATCGTCGGCGAGTTCGAGCTCAGCGCGCCGGCGATTTCCCAGCATCTGAAAGTCCTCCGCGAAGCGGGTCTTGTCAGCGTCCGCGCCGAGGGCCAGCACCGCATTCACGCCATCGATCCGGCCGGCTTCGACGAGCTCGATGCCTGGCTCGCCAAAACCAAGCGCTTCTGGGAACGCCGCCTCGACGCCCTCGAGCGCGAGCTGCGGGCCGAGGATGCGCGAAACCAAAAGAAAAAATCATGACCGCCAAACCTGCACCCGTCGTCCGAGTCACCCGCCGTTTTTCCGCCTCTGCCGAGCGCGTCTTCGCTGCGTGGCTCGATCCCGTCCGCGCCGCCCGCTGGCTCTTCGCCACGGAGAGCGGCACCATGATCCGCACCGAGATGGATGCCCGCGTCGGCGGCAAATGGAATGTCACCGAGCGCCGTGGCGACCAGGTCGCCGAGCATGCCGGTGAGTACCTCGTCATCGACCGCCCGCGCCGCCTCGTCTTCACCTTCGGCATGCCGACCGTCTCTCCCGAGGTCGATCGCGTCACGGTCGAGATCGTACCCAACGGCGCTGGCTGCGAACTCACGCTCACTCACCAGATGCGACCCGAGTGGGCCGACTACCGCGATCAAACCGAAGGCGGCTGGACCACGATTGTCGAGGGTCTCGCCCGCTCGCTCGACGAACCACCCTTTAACGAACTGCCGGTGCGCGCCATCGCCCCCGGCGAGATTCGTCTGGAGCGTTTGCTGCCCGGGCCCATCGAGCGCGTGTGGGCCTATCTCACCGAGCCGGAGAAGCGCCGCAAATGGCTCGCCGATGGCCCGATGGAGCTTCGCGTCGGCGGCAAGGTTGAGCTCTGCTTCAAGCACTCCGATCTCGCCGGCAGCGCCGGTACCGAGCCGCCCGCTAAGTACGCGCAGCTCAAGGACGGTTTCAAACACCCCTGCCGCATCACGCGCCTCGAGCCTCCCCATCTCCTCGCCTACAGCTGGGGCAGCGAAGATCCCGATCCCTCCGAGGTTACCTTCGAGCTCACGCCCTCCGGCAAGAAAGACGTGAAGCTCACCATCGTGCACCGCCGCATCACCGATCGCGGGGAAAAGATCAGCACCGCCGCCGGCTGGCATGCGCACGTGACCACGCTCATCGCCGAGCTCGAGGGCACGCCACCACAGTCTTTCTGGCCCCACCACACCGCGCTCGAGGCGCGCTACGACCGCGAGCTCACTTCGCCGTAAGCTGCTCGCGGTATTTCCTCACCGCGCTCGCGGGCAGAAGCAGACGCCACTCGTCGCCTGCCCGCCGCAGGAAGAGCCCGAGCGGTCGCCGCTTTTTATCCGCGTCGATCACCACCGCGACGACGCTGGCGGTTTCCTCGGTAAAGCCATACTCGCCCGGCTTGAGCACCTGGGTGTGTGACACCTGCGCCGTACCCAGCGGAATATCCTTCAACGTCAGAGCCGCGAGCAACCGCTCCGGTGAACCGTATTGCAGGCGCTCCGCCGGCGAAAGCTGCCCCCACAGCCGATCTACCTCGGGCCGCGTCGTCACGTCCGTCATGATCCCTGCGGCCAGCGCATCGACATCGCCCGCCGCCGCCGCCCAGAGCGCGGTCTCAAATGCCGCGACCGGTGTCGCGCGCCCGACATTCTTCCACTCCTCCGCCTTGGCCGTCCGCCCGTCGGCAAATGTCCCCGCCCCCTCCACTCCCTTCGTGGTGTTTTGCGCTGGCGCCGCCGGCGCTTTCTTGAACGACGTCTTCAACGCCTCCACCTCGGCCCGCAAGCGTTGCAACGCCACGCGATCGCTCCGTAGTCGCTCCAGTTCCTCCGCGCTCTGCTGGCCGGCCGCGAGGCGCGCGTTCTCCACCTGCTGCCGCTTCCCGTCCGCCTGCGCTTCTTTGGCGCGAGCCAGCTCATGGCGCAACTCCTCCGTGACGTACCGCTGCGACCACACGCCACCCACGGCCGCCGCCAGCAGCACGAGCAGCGCCCCACTCCTCCAGACTCGCACGCGGCTGCTCATGGGTTGAACCACGGTTGTGCGACCACGGGCTCCTTCGACATTGTGAAGACAATCGGCATCTGCATCCGCGTATTCACGCGCAGCCCGGATTTCTCTCCGGGCATGAACTGCCATTTCTTCACCGCCTCCGCCCCGGCCTCCGCGATCTCCGGATGCGTCGAGCGCACCGTTTTCAGATCAGCCACGGTGCCATCCACGTCGACTTTGAAATCCAGCACCACTTCATGACGCTCGCCCGAGGCCCGGAGTGACTGAGGGTAGATCGGACGTGCCTGAAATATAACCGTCGGCTTCACATCCAGCGTCTTCAAAGGATACGTGGTCCCGCTGCCATCCGCCGCTTTCGCGCTGACCTTCGTGGCAGGCGCTGCCTTCGCCGCCTCCACGCGCGCCTTCACCTGCCCGCGGAGTGCGTCGGCCTCGTCGCGCAGCCGCGCCAGTTCCACGTCGTCACGACGCAAGTCCGCCACCTCGGCTGCCGTCGCCACCAGCCGACCCCGCTCCTGGTCGAGGGTCAAGCGCGAGGGCGTCGCCGCCTGCACCTGCGCGATCTCGCGCCGCAGTTCCGCCTGGTCGTTGGCCTGCGCCCAGTAACCCGTACCACCTGCGACCGCGATCGCGGCCGCCGCTCCGATCTGTAGTTTTGTTGCTCCCATAAAGCCCACCCACGCGCCCACGCCAGTCGCCGCCCCGCTCGCGAGCGCACCCGCCGTCACCGTGCCCGCGAGCCCGATGGGCGCCGCCGTGCCGGCTTGCGCCACGAGAGCCGTCGCCACCGCCGCTGCGGTCGAGCGCACGCCGTGCCGCGATAGTACCGCGTGCAGTTTGTCCAGCGCGCGCTCCACGCGCATCCGCGCGGCATTCTCCGTCAGCCGCAGCCGCGCGCCAACTTCGCCAAACGAGCATCCGTGGATGAAGCGCATCACCACCGCATCGCGATCCGCCTCGCCGAGCTCGCCGATCGCGCGGTCGAGCAGCGGTCGCACTTTATCCCAGTCCGTCTCGTCCGTGCCGCGTGTGATTTCGCTCATATCGAAGGCCTCCTGCTCGCGCGCCCGCCGCCGCCGTTCGCGCCGCACCGTATCGATCGCGGTGAATTGCGCCGTCCGGTAAAGCCATCCGCCCACGGTCGGCCGCTCGAGCAGCGCGCCCGCCTTCTTCGCCAGCGCGGCAAAGGTCACCTGCGCCGTATCCTTGGCGAGGTGCGCATCGCCGCCCACCTGCCGCAGCGCCACCGAGTACACCAGGTCGAGATGCCGGCGCACCAGTTCGGCAAAAGCCTCGTGGTCACCGTCGCGCACATAGCGCCTGAGCAATGCGGGATCGTCCATCATAGCGTGTCACCTCATAGCCGATCCCACCGGCGAAACCGCACAAGATTTCTTTCGCCCCGGGCGCTTCCCGCACGGCCTTATCGCTACCTCACTGAAACGACAAACTCGCTCATGCGATACACGCCCTCTGGCACGGCCTTCGCGGCCTCATTCAACGGCACTCGTAGGTCGCCAAACTGAAATACGATCGGCACCTGCATCGGCGTCGCGGTCTTGCGACCGTCGATGATCGCCGGCTCGAACCTCCATTTGCTCACCGCCTTTACCGCTTCGGCCTCAAAACCGCGGTCCGAAGACCACGCTGCCCCGGCCCGCTGCACCCGGCCGTCAGTTTCGATCGTGAAGTCGATCAGCACAATTCCGCTCTTCTTCGCGGCCCGCCTCTTGCCCGGATACGTTGGCCGTGTCATCATCCTCGGCGTTGGCGGTTGATCACCTGCCTTGGCCACTGTCTTTTTCGCTTCGCTCGCCGTCCGCTTCTCGACCGGCGTCTGCGCTTGCAGCGTCGCGCCCAGCGCGCTCGCCAGCAGGAGGGTGATGATTGCTGGCAGTCGTTTGGCGAGGTTCATAAAAAGGGATAAGGGTCTCAGCCACCAAGGCTACCACCCCGGCAAATCCGTCTCCCCATCCTGCCAAACGCCCGCGCGGCGTTCAACGTTTCTCCGCAGCCGCCGCGCGCTTCATCGCCTCCAATTCCGCCCTCAAGCGCAGCACGGCATCCCGGTCCGCCCGCAACCGCGCAACCTCCTCCGCCGGGGTCTGCGCCGCCCTCAGCCGGTCATTCGCCATTTGCAGCCGCCCCAGTGAGGTGCGTTCCTCCTTCAACAGTTCGATTTCCCGGCGCAGGACCTCCGCCTCGTAACGCTGCAGCGCGATTCCCGCGCCCGCTACCGCAACCAGCCCGAGCAAGCCAAGCGATACCCAGCGCGCGGCAGCCATGGCTATTTCGTCCGCACGACAAAGTTTTGGAGCACCACCCGCGATCCGTCCGCCTTGGGCCGCGCGCTCTCCACCATGGTTCCCGTCGCGTGTTCGCCGTATTCAAACACGACCGGCACCCGCATCTGCGTCGCCACGTCGCCCCCGCCTTTCTTGCCCGCGGCGAAACTCCAGGTGCTCACTGCTCGCAGCGCCGCCGTGCCGAATTCCGGGTGCGACGCTCCGACCACCTCCGCATTCTCCACCTCACCTTTTGCGTTCACGGTGAAGTCCACCGTGGCCTCGCCCGACACGCCCGCATTCCGCAACGCCAACGGATACAGCGGTCGCTCCTGAAGCTTGGGTTTCGGGAGACGGTCGAGCTTCTCCAGCACTAGGTCTTGAATCGCCACTTTCTCCTCCACGAGCTGGCGCTGGGTCCGGCGCGTTGTCTCGTGGTGCCGGGCAGTGACCCGCGCTTGCTCCACGTCAGCTGCGAGCTTGGCCAGCCCGCCATCGCCGCTGCGGAGTTGCTCCACCTCCACCGCTTGCCGCGCTAGCCGCAGGTTCTCGGCCTCGAGGGCCGCGATTTTACCGGCCGCGTTTTCACCGCGCAGCGCCGCCACTTCGCCCCGCAAGGCCGCCGTCGTTTGCGCCTGCATCACCATTCCAGTCACGCCCGCCACCGCGAGCGTGCCCGCCAATCCCAGTTGTAGTTTTGTCATGCTCATAAAAGTCGTGAATACCCCCGCGCCGCCCGCCGTCGCTCCACCGGCCAGCGCCCCTGCGGTCACCGCGCCCGCGAGCCCGGCGGGCGCAACCGTCGCCGCCTGCCCCGCCAGCGCGAGGCCCAGCGCCGCGGCCGTCGAGCCGATCCCCCGCCGCGTCAGCCGGGCCTGCAATTTCTCCAGCGCCCGCTCCACGCGCATCCGCGCGGCATTTTCTGTGAGCCGCAGCCGCGCGCCGATCTCGGCAAAGGACCGGCCTTCGAAATACCGCAGCACCACGGCCTCACGGTCCTGCTCGCCGAGCTCGTCGATCGTGTCGTCGAGCACGGGACGCAACCGCTCCCACTCCACCGCTGCCGTGTCGTCGTCGTCGTTGGCCTTCATCGTAAAAGCGATTTCCTCGCGCGCCCGCCGCCGGCGCTCGCCGCGCACCACCTTCGCCGCCGCGAAGCGCGTGCTCGTATACAGCCAGCCGCTCAGCACCGCGCGCTCCGCGAGCGCGCCCGCCTGCCGCGCGAGATCGCAGAAGACCTGCTGCGTCACATCCTTCGCGAGATGCGCATCGCCGCCCACCCGCCGCACCGCGCAGGCGTACACGAGATTCACGTGCCGGCGCACCAACTCGCCAAACGCCGTCTCGTCGCGCGTCGCCGCGTAGCGCCGCAGCAGTTCGGAATCGTCAATCTCGGTCGTCATGATGGAACACCACTAGGCACCCGCCGCCCACCTGATCGCACAAAGAAAAACCCACTTCAGCGTTTTTCCGCCACAATCTCGCCCGACGGCGTGAAGGTGAACTGCAAGTCCATCGTGTAGTCCTGCTTTTCCACCCGCGTCACCTGCCAGTACCATCCCTGCGGCCCGCCCTGCTTCGGCACCAGATGCTGCAACTCCGCCGGCTTGAACCGCCATTGCCTGACGGCCGTTTCCACCGCCACCCGAAACTCCGTCGCAAAAGGCCCCGGCGTGGAAAATGCCACCGGGCTCTCCCCCACGTCCGCTACCAAACCATCCGTGCCCACCGTCACCCGCACTCCAACCAGCATCGGCAGCTTCTGCCGGCCCCGCGCCTCCGTCGGATACACCGCCTCGGCCACCGGCGGCAGCGGCTTCGCCGGCTCCAGCGCATCGATCGGCACCTTCGCCTCCTCCGCATGGATCGTTATATCTCCCTTCGCCGCGATCACCGGCGCTTCGACGACCCGATACACACTCCCGCCAACAGCAGGCGGAGTGCGCCGCGTCTGCCAGCAGCCCGGCGTGATGCCGCCGATCACCAACGCGAAACCGAAAACGAGCACTCCCCGGCGCTTTCGCGCGAGTCGGGGAAGGTCGTCGGTCTTCACGGCAGTATAAAGATATATAGCCGCCAGCGCAGAAACTGCACAAAATCGTTGGACCGATGCCGCGGATGCCCGGCCTCCATTTCCGCGATCCGCCGCCGGTTTCGCTCCACCGTCGCCTTCACTTCCGCGATCGTCGCACTCCGCTGCGCCACCATGCGGTCGAAGCGCGAGGGCTCCTTCAGCAGCCGCGTGATCTGCTCATCGTGGTTCAGCGCCATCACCAGCTTGTCGGATTCCTGAATCACTCCGGCCAGCATCACCCGGTTCGCCACGCCGTAGCCCTCCATGATGACTTCGCGCAACGACCGCCGGTGCAGCCCGCGGCAGATCGGGTGAAACTTGTCGTCCATCATCCGCGGATCGTTCAGCGCCATCTTGCTCGGCGCGTGCGCCACGATCCACGCCACCGCTTCGTTAAACTCCTCCGCGACCTCCCGCGGCTGCTTCACCAAGGTCGCCTCCATCCACGCATAAAATTCCCTCGGCGTCTCCGCCTCCACCTTCAGGTCGAGCGGGCTTCGCCCGGAGCCGCTCCAGGCCGCCAAAGCGAGCACGCACAATAAAACCGCTCTCATATGTCACCCCACCTCACCGGCCCACCCCGGCAAATCCAACTCCAATCCGCGATCATTCCTCAAATCCCCGCGACCGAAAACAAATTGAACAGGAAGCGCGGAAAGGACGGAAAGAAAAACTCCGCCTTCCCGACCTTCCCGCTCTTCCTGTTCCCTCTTCGTAATCCGAGGCGTTCTCCAACAACCAAGCCCAGCGCCGCGCCTCACTCGCTCCGCAAAATATCCTGCGTGAGCCGCGCCAGCTCGATGAACTCGCCGCGATAGCCACCCGGGTCGTCCGTCGGTCCCGCCGCGGCTGCCGTCGCCCACGCGATCACGTCGCTCATCGTCGCCGTGCCGCGGTGTTCCGAGTTCCGCAGGATCATCCCAAACTGCGCCACTGCCGCCGCGAACCGGAAGTCCGCGCTCGCCTTGGCAAAGGTCGCGCCCCGATCCGTCAGCGCAAATTCCGACATCCGCGGCAGCCCGATCGTGCCCTCGGGCTTCTTGTAGCGGACCTTCACCGTGAGTAGTTCACGGCTCACCGCATCGCCCGACATCGGCATCGCGAGCCGCGTGCTATACGCATCCTCCGTCGCATAGCGGATGTACTTCAGGTCGCCCGCGCGCGAGGGCTCGCCGTCGACCGGCTTCTCCGCGCCCACCGGCACGATTTCGTAAAGCGCCGTCACGCAGTGTCCCGCGCCGATCTCGCCCGCGTCCACCGTGTCCGTGTCGAAATCTTCCTTCTTCAGCAGCCGGTTCTCGTAGCCGATCAACCGGTAACTCGAAACCTTCAGCGGATTGAACTCCACCTGGATCTTCACGTCGCGCGCGATCGTCACGAGGGTGCTGCTCACCTGCTCCACGAGCAGCTTCTGCGCCTCGCGCCGCGAGTCGATGTAGCCGTAGCTCCCATTTCCATGGTCGGCCAGCCGCTCCAGCGTGGAGTCGCGGTAGTTGCCCATCCCGAAGCCGAGCACCGTGAGAAAGACGCCGCGCTGCGTGTTCTCCTGCACCACATCCAGCAGCGCGCTCTCGCTCGCCGGCCCAACGTTGAAATCGCCGTCGGTGCAGAGGATCACGCGGTTGATGCCATTCGCGGTGAAGCCTGCCTGCGCGATCGCATACGCATCACGAATGCCCGTCGCGCCGTTGGCCACGCCGCTCGGCGTCAGCGCGTCGATGGCCGCGAGGATCTCGCGCATCTGCGCCACGGGCGTCGAGGCGAGCGCCACGCCGCCATTGCCCGCGTACGTGACGATCGCCACGCGGTCGTCCGCGCGCAGCTTGCCGAGCAGGAGCCGGAGCGACTCCTTCACCAGCGGCAGCTTGTTCGGCTCGTTCATCGAGCCGGAGACATCGAGGAGAAACACGAGGTGCGCCGGCGCGCGGTCCGTGGTCGCGACGTCGCGGGCCCGCAGGCCCACGCGCACCAGCCGGTGCGTCGGCGCCCACGGCGCTTCCGCCACCTCGAGCGACGCCGCAAACGGCGGCGCCGAGTCCTCGCCGCTCAGCTTTTCGAGAAACGACAGCGCCCGCGCCGGTTTCGGCGCCGCGTAGTTATACGGGAAATAATTCAGCAGCTCCTCGATCCGCACGCCTTCGCGCGCCGGCAGCTCGCGCTGCCCGATCGTCCGCCGCAGCGTCGAATAGCTCACGGTGTCGATATCCGCCGCAAACGTCGACTGCGGGTGAAACAGCGCGCGTTGAAACGCATTGTCCCGCACCACCGCGAAGTCCGCCTCATGCCGGCCGAAACGCGCCCCCGAGGGCGGCCGCGGCAGGTGGTTGCGCTCCGACTCCGGCTCGGCCGACGCCACTCTCCGCCCCGCGCTCGTCAGCGCCTGTCCACGCTCGCGCGGCGCGGTGACTTCCACCGTGCTGAGCGTGACGATTTCGGCATTGGACGCCGGCGTCTTCGAGTAACCCGACGCCGACTCCGCGCCCGACACCGGCGGCACAAAGATCCGCGTCGCAGCCGGGAAAAGCTCCGCCGGCCCGCCAAAGGCAAACTTCGCCTCCATGGGCCGCTGACCCGGCGTGATCTCGTCACGCCTCGTCGTTTCCGCCGTCGCCACCGATTGCGCCTGATCGAGCAGCGCCAGGCCCATGCCCGATTTCGCGTCCGCGGCCTCCACCGCGCGCGGCTCGACCGCCTGCGCCACCACCGGGGCAGTCGGCGCGGCTTCCGTAACCGGCATGGTCGGCTCGACCACCGGCGTGGCCGCCACCATGGGCCGCTTCCCCGTAACATCCGGGGCAGCCGGGTCGCCCCCGGCGTTCACGGGCGCCATCGGCGTGAGTTGCACCACCATCCCGGCGGATCTCGCCACCGCCTGCCGCTCTGCCGCCTTTTGTTGCGCGAGCATCGCGCTTTCCTTCTGCGCGCGCTCCCGCGCTTCGTACTGCTCGCGATTGGCCAGCACAAACAGCGCGACACACGCCGCCGCGAGTCCGCCGAGCACGTAGTAGAGCTGGGGAAACTGTACGATCTTCCCGCGCCGCTGCCGCAATTCCGCCGCGTCCGGGTAGTCCCCGGCTTCCGCCCCTGCCCCGTCGAATTCCCTCAGCCCGGAGCCGCCGAGCACGTCTGCGGCCGCTTCCGCCGCCAGCGCCGTCTCCACATGCGCCGCCGTCGCGCGAATCTCCTCCACCGCCGCGCGCAGTTCGGGATTCGCCCGCACTGCCGCCTCGATGGAAGCGCGTTCGTCGCCCTCCAGCTCGCCGAGCGCGTAGGCGGTGAGCCTAGGATCGTCCGGCATGATTTCAAAGTCGTTCATCGGTTTGTTCTTCTCCTTACGGCCGCTGGGCGGCGAATTCCGTGCGTAGTCGGCACACGGCGGTGTGTATCAAAAATCCCACGTTGCTCACCGACAGCTCGGTGATCCGGGAGATTTCCTTGTAGCTGAATCCATTCTGAAATTTGAGCCGCACCACTTCCTGCTGGTTCGGCGGCAGCCGGTCGATCAGGCGCAGCACAGCCGCCTGCGTCTCAGCCTGCTCCAGGCTGCGACCCGGCCTCGGCTCGGCCGTTGTGACCCGTTCCACTTGTCCATCTTCGAAGCGTCTCATCCGGCCCTCCTTTCGCATGACATCCAGTGCCCTGTGCCGGCACACGGTAAACAACCACTCGACCGTATGCCCCTCCACTGCACCCGCCGGCTGCCCCATGAGTTTGACAAACGTATCCTGCACCACGTCGCGCGCCCGATCGGCATCGCCGAGCAAGCGCGTGGCGTAGCGTGTGAGCGGACCTTGTTGTTCCGCAAACGTACGTGCCAGGAAACCGGAGTCTTCATCCGAGGAAACCCGCGCAGTCGGGAGTGTTGGGGACATCGGGGTATCAGGTTAGACGCGCAAAGGGCCGGTTTCTTAGGAAAAAATGCTACGACCCGACCGCCGCCCAATACCACCCCGAACCACTGCCCTCACCACTTAGCGCCATACCGCATACCCCCAATCAGTTAGCCACAAAATGGCACAAAAAATCACCCCGCCCGACGGACGCCATGTGGAGCGCCTATGGGCGCACGCACGCTTCCCACCGCCCTCCGAACCCTTTGCGCCTTTTTGTGGCCATTAGGCTTGGTGCCTCAAACGCCCTCGTCCCACACCACACGCGCCATGCACTTGCCAATTGTGCTCCCCCATCGCTTCCGCTCGCTTGCGACCCGCCCCCTCCCTCGTTTCGCTACTGCCATGCGCCCATTCTTTTGCGCCGTTGTGTGCCTCCTTGCCGCCTTCCTCTCTGCTTGCGGCAAGCGCGACCCCGCCACCGCCTCCACCAACGCCGACGGTCGCCCCCTCCGCACCCTCAATATCGGCAACGCCGCCGAGCCCGCCGACCTCGACCCCCACCTCGCCTCGGTCCTCAACGACCAGATCATCGCCACCGCTCTCTTCGAAGGCCTCACCGTCCTCGACGAGCGCACGACCGCCCCTCTCCCCGCCGCCGCCGAATCTTGGACGACCTCGCCCGATGGGCTCACGTGGACCTTCCGCCTCCGCGAAGGCCTGAAGTGGTCCAATGGCGACGCGCTCGTGGCCGACGATTTCGTCCAATCCTGGCGCCGTATCCTCAGCCCCACCTTCGCCGCCGACAACGCCTGGTACCTGTTCGCGCTCAAGGGCGCCGAGGCCTACAATTCCAAGAAGGCCGAAGCCTCTGCCCTCGGCTTCACCGCGCCCGATCCCCGCACCCTCGTCCTCACCCTCGAGCGCCCCACGCCCTACCTCGCCGCGCTCATCGCCATGCCCGCCTGGTTTCCCGTAAATCCCCGCGTGCTCGCGCAGCACGGCGGCCTGGAGAAGCGCGGCTCCGCCTGGACGCGCCCCGGCAACCTCGTCGGCAACGGCCCCTTTACCCTCACCGAATGGCGGCCCAATGCCCGCATCGTCGTCACCAAAAACCCGCACCACCGCGAGGCCGCGCAAAACCAGCTCGACCGCCTCATCTTTTTCCCGATCGAGAATCCCGATGTGGAGGAGCGTGATTTCCGCGCCGGCCAGCTCCACGTCACATTCAATCTCCCCGTCACCAAGATCGCCGGCTGGCGCGAGCGCGCCCCTGACCAACTCCGCATCGATCCCGTTTCCCAGATCAATTTCCTCCGCTTCAATACCGAGCGCGCCCCTCTCAAAGATCCGCGCGTGCGCCGCGCGCTCTCCCTCGCCATCGACCGCCCCGCCATCGCACGCGCCGTCCTGCAAGGCAGCCGCGAGCCCGCCACCGCGCTCACTCCGCCCGGCACCGGCGGCTACACCGCACGCGCCAGCGTCGGCACCGATTTCGAGCAAGCCCGCCGCCTCCTCGCCGAAGCCGGCTTCCCCGGCGGCAAAGGCCTGCCCACCCTCGACCTCCAGTGCCGCAACGACGAGATCATGCCCCGCCTCGCCGAAGCCCTCCAGGCCATGTGGCAGAAAGAGCTCGGCCTCCGCATCTCCATCTCCCAAGTCGAGCAAAAGACTTGGGTGCAGAACATGCAGACGCTCAACTACACCATCTCCACCGCCGCCTGGACCGGCGACTTCCCCGACCCCGTCACTTTCCTCGGCATGTTCACCGGCAACAGCGCCTACAACTGGACCGGTTGGAAACACCCCGAGTACGAGCAGCTGATGGACACCGCCAGCACCACTGTCGACGCCAAGGCGCGCCTCGAGCTCTTCCAAAAAGCCGAAGCCCTCCTCCTCGCCGAGTCGCCCATCTCCCCCGTCTACGTCGGCGCCCAAACCTACCTCATCCACCCCTCTGTGAAAAACTGGGAGCCCGCCCCTCTCGTCTTCCGCCGCTACCAACTCGTCCGGTTGGAAGAAAAGAAGTAATACCCGCTGGCTGACCCGCCGCCTCACCCGCCCTTGCCCACGGCCCTCTTTTCCACCACGCTCTTCCGTATGCTGAGTCATCGCCCACGTTTCCGTCCTTTCGTGTCTTTCGTGTGTTTCGTGGTTCCACTCCTCATCTCCTCCGCCTTTGCCGCCGGGACCGAGTTCGTCCGCGTGTGGCCCGCCTGGCGCGATGCCGAGTCCTTCCACCGCATCGGCGAGTACTTCGGCAAGCCGGAACATACCGGCGGCGAAATCGTCGTCCGCACCCAGCCCGATTCCCGCGACGGCTACTACTTCCTCGTCCGCGTGAAATCGACGACGACCGCCGCCTCCCGCTTCGAGCTCAAGGTCATCCGACCCGACAACCCCGAGACCAGGACCTTCACCTTCCCCGCCACGCTTAAGAAGGATGAAACCGTTTTCCAACTCGGCCTCACCGGCGCCGACTGGCCCGGCGGCAAAGACGCCAACCCCGTCGCCTGGAAACTCACCCTCCTCGCCACCGACGGCAGCACCCTCGCCGAGCACAAAAGCTTCCTCTGGGAAAAGCCCGCGAAGTAAGCAGGATATATATAGAGTGCGCCTGCCCGGAGAAGTGCAGGAGGACAACCGAACGGCGGCGAGGGTCGCGAAAAAAGAGCCAGCTGCCTGAAGGTAGGGCGAACCGTCCCCGGTGAGGCCATCGCGGAAGAAGCGCGCCAAGACTTTGAGATTATCGCACCCGCACTTAGTGCGCGCCTACGCGTATTGCCGTAGCCTTCAGCGAAAGTGCGCATCCAGCCAATCTCAGCTAACCCCGCCTTATCCCGGAAATAGAGGAGCACCTTACCCCGCCCCAGATCGTGTGGCCCGCCGCGTGAGCGGCGGGATCAGGAGCCTCGCCCGCATGGTAAGCACCCGCTTGCAGCCGCTTCATGGTCGTCCCGCCTCCGCGTCTGAGTCCTTTCTGATTTTCATGTGTCTCGTGTATTTCGTGGCTCTCCCCTCCTGAATGCCGCCGCCACCTTGGCGAAAGCGCACCCTCAGACGATCCCAGCTTAGCCCGCCATATCCCGGAAATAGAGGAGCCACCTTAGGCCGCTCCCGGATCGTGTAGCCCGCCGCGTGAGCGGCGGGATCAGAAGGCTCGCTCGCCTAGTAAGCCCCCGCTTGCAGCCGCTCTTCATGGTCGCCCCCCCTCCGCGTCTAAGCCCTTTCTGATTTTCATGTGTATCGTGTATTTCGTGGCTCTCCCCTCCATCTGAACGCCGCCGTCGCCTTGGCCAACGAGGACCCCAAACGATCCCAGCCCACCCCAACTTATCCCGGAAATAGAGGAGCCACATTACGACACACCCCGATCACCGTAGCCCGCCGCGTGAGCGACGGGATCAGGACCCTGGCCCGCATAGTAGGCCCCAGACTGCACGCGCTCTTCGCGGTCGTCC
>JAZKEV010000462.1:0-4338 GCA_040386765.1 Verrucomicrobiota bacterium
CCGGAGATCGAAGGATCCATGCGCCAGTTGGCGATCTTGCTGACCTTGCCGGCTTCGAAGGCGCTGGTGGCGTAGCCCTGCGGGTACTCGACGACGATCTTGAGCAGCTTGCCTAGCTTGCCGGTGCGGACCCACTCGCGGGCTTCCTTCACCATCGGGTAGCCGGTGTAATTGTGGGTGAGGGCGAAGACCTTGCCGGTCTTCTGCACCACCTTGCGGAGGCCGAGGCCTTCCTTGAGCGTGAAGCAGAGGGGCTTGTCGCAGATGACGTGGAAGCCCGACTCCATGAAAAGCTTCGAGACGGGAGCGTGCGTGTTGTTGCGCGTGACGACCGAGACGAAGTCGATGCGCTTGTCGGCGGGGAGTGCGGCTTCCTTCTGCGCCATTTCCTCGTAGGTGCCGTAGATGCGGGAGGGTTCGAGGAAGAGGTCTTCACCAGAGAGGCGAGATTTTTCGGGATCGCCGGAGAAACAGCCGGCGACGAGATCGATTTCGTTATCGAGGCGGGCGGCCATGCGGTGGACGGCGCCGATAAACGCGCCGCGACCGCCGCCGACCATGCCCATACGGAGTTTGCGATTCAGTTTCATGGTTCGAAGAAGTAGCGAGTAGCGGGTAGTGAGTAGCGAGTAGGTGCTGGCGGCGGCGATGCGTGATGCTCGCTACCCGCTACTCACTACTCGCTACGTTTGTTATCTTACAGCGACACCGGCTTGCCCGTGGTCGCGGACTTGTAGGCGCCGTCGATGAGCTTCATGAGCGAGAGCGCCTGATCGGGGGTATTGAGCGGGGCTTCGGTGCCCTCGAGCGCGCGGACGAAGTTAATCGCGGAGCGCACGCGGCCCATGGGGGCATCGGGCGGGACGATGATGCTGCGGTTCACCGGGCGGCCGTGCTCCTGCGTGTAGAGCTCGCACGCGTCGATCGCGGTATTGTCGAGGCCGTCGATGCCGAAGAGGCGCTGCACCATGCCGCCGGCCTTGGAGCCCTGGAACACGACGGAGACTTCCTCGCGCTTGTTCATCTCGGCCCACGAGACGGCGAAGGACATGGCCTGGCCGGTCTTGAAGGTGACGAAGCCGTGCGCGGCTGCCTCGACATCGGTGACGCCCTTGGCGACATCGGGGATGCCCCACGGGCCCTTGAAGGATTTGTCGGTGATGTGGTCGTTGTAGGTCTTGGCGAGGACGTGCGCCGGCTCGGGGTAGCCCATGAAGTAGAGGCCGAGGTCGATCATGTGGAGGAGGTCGATAAGGGGACCGCCGCCGGAGAGGGCCTTGTTGGTGAACCAGCCGCCGAAGCCGGGGATGCCCGCGCGGCGGATCCACTTGGCCTGGCAGGTGTTGATCGTGCCGACTGAGCCCTGTTGGATCTGCTCCATCATCGCGTAGCTCTCGGGGCGGGCGCGATTGTTGAAGTTAAACATCAGGGTCTTTTTCAGCTTCTCGGCGGCGGCCTTCATCACGGCCATCTCCTTGGCGCTCATCGCGGGAGGTTTCTCGCAGAAGACGTGCTTGCCGGCCTTGAGAGCGGCGAGGGCGAGCGGAGCGTGGAATTTGTTGGGGACGATGATCGAGACGGCGTCGATCTCCGGGATGGCGCGAAGCATCTCTGCGACGTCGCCGAAGTGGCGGCTGATGCCGTGGCGGGCGGCGGCCTTTTCGGCGGCCGCGCCGTTGACGTCGGCGAGGGCGACGATCTCGGCGCCGGCTTCACGAAATCCTTGGGCGTGATAAGCGGCCATGCCGCCCGCGCCGATGATGGCGATTTTGGTGCTCATTGAGGAAAAGTAGCGAGTAGTGGGTAGTGAGTAGCGAGTAGAAGTAGGGGAGAGTGAGAAGGGGTAGACTGCGTGATGCTCGCTACCCGCTACTCACTACTCGCTACTTCCGAAGGGCGTCAGCCCTTCTTGTCGAACTGCGCGTCGAAGACGATGGCGCTGCTGGGGAAGTCGGTCTTGCGGACGAAGGCGGCGGCCTCGGTGGCGCCGTGCACGCGGTCCATGCGGCTGTCTTCCCACTCGACGGAGAGGGGGCCGCGGTAGCCGACGTCATTGAGGGCGACGATGATCTCCTCGAAGTTGATATCACCGTGGCCGAGCGAGCGGAAGTCCCAGTGACGGCTGGGATGGCCGAAGCTCACGTGGCCGCCGAAGACGCCGACCGTGCCGTCGCCATGGCCCCACCACGCGTCTTTCATATGGCAGTGGTAGATGCGGTCGCCGAAGGCGCGGATGAACTTCACGTAGTCGACGCCCTGGTAGCCGAGGTGCGAGGGGTCGTAGTTGAAGCCGAAACGCTTATGGCCCTTCACGGCCTCGATGGCGCGCTGGGCGCTGGCGATGTCGAAGGCGATCTCGGTGGGGTGGACTTCGAGGGCGAAGTTCACGTTGGCCTTGTCGAAGGCCTCGAGGATCGGGCCGAAGCGCTTGGCGAAGTCGGCGTAACCAGCATCCCAATACGCCTGCGAGGTCGGGGGGAAGGCGTAGATCGAGTGCCAGATGGAGGAGCCGGTGAAGCCATTCACGACGGCGGGGAAATCATCCTTGGAGCCGCGGCCGGGCTTGGCGTCGAAGAAGGCGCGGGCAGCCTTGGCGGCGAGGGCGAGCTTGCGGGCGGCGCGCTTGCGGACGCCCTCGGGATCGCCGTCACCCCACACATCGGCGGGGAGGATGGACTTGTGGCGCTCGTCGATATTATCGCACACGGCCTGGCCGACGAGATGGCTGGAAATGGCGTAGCACGTGAGGCCGTGGTCCTTCAGCTGGGCCCACTTATCGTGCACATACTTCTTGCTCGTCGCGGCGGCATCGACGTCGAAGTGGTCGCCCCAACAGGCGAGCTCGACACCATCGTAGCCCATTTTTTTGACGAGAGGAGCCAGCTTGTCTAAAGGCAGGTCTGCCCACTGGCCGGTGAACAATGTGACGGGTCTTGGCATGGTTCTAAGGAATAAAGGATTGAGTAACCAAGTAACGAGGGAAACGGGGGGAGAAGTGGTTTCTCCGCGAGCCGGGGGCGCGGCAAGCTCCAATGTCATTCTTGGGGTGGCGGAGAAGCGGTCGGGCCAGGGAGGGGAGAGAACGAGGGGCGGAAGAGGGGAGACGGGCGGCGGAGGGGAATGGACGAACGGGGCGGAGGCGGGGAGGGGTGGCAGTGGGCTGATTTTTGCCCGGCGGTATCGATCTTCCTGTTTTAGCGGGAGGAAATCTCCCACGCTGGTTCGCATGGGTCTATTGCGCTGCTTCTCGAGCCTTGGCTGCCCGGAGATGGGCCTGGAGGAGGCGTGTGCGCTGGCGGCGAAGTATGGGTTGCCGACCATCGAGCTGCGGTCGCTGGGCAGCACGGTGGACCTTGCGGGGTATTTCGCGGGAGCGTTTGGCACGCCGGAGAAACTGGCGTCGTGGCTGCAGGGCCAATCCGTGCGAGTCGTTGCACTTAATGCGTCGTTGAAGCTCGTGGGTGCGACCGAGGCGGACAAAGCGCAGCTGGTGGGGCTGGCGCCGTGGGCGGAGGCGATGGGCGTGCGCTGGCTGCGGGTTTTCGACGGTGGCAAGACAATGGACGCGGCGGAGATTGCGCAGGCCCGCGCCACCCTAGACTGGTGGCAGGGGATGCGAAAGCAGCATGGCTGGCGGTGTGAGGTGATGATCGAGACGCACGACTCGCTCTTCACGGCGGAGGCGTTGCAGCGCTTTCTCTCGGCCCTGCCGGAGGCGACGGTCCTGTGGGATGCGCATCATACTTGGCGGAAAGGGGGCGAAGACCCGCTGCTGACGTGGCTGGCGGTTCGCGGGCGGGTGGCGCATGTGCACGTGAAGGACTCGGTCCCCGTGCCAAGCGCGCGTCATCCCTTTACGTATGTGCTGCCGGGCGACGGTGGGTTTCCGGTGGGGCCGCTGCTCGCGACGCTCGACCGCGAGGGCTTTTCTGGCCCGGTGAGTCTAGAATGGGAGAAGCTGTGGCACCCGTATCTGCCGTCGCTGGGCGAAGCGTTGCGCGTGGCACGTGACCGGAGCTGGTGGTGAAAAGACGAATGTGAAGGAATGACGTAGGACGGAATTTGGGCTCGTGCCCTTTTCCCGCGCTCCCTTACTCCCTCATTTCCTTTCCCGCTGATGAATCCCTCCGAACTCGCCCTATTTCTCAAAAGCCGGGTGCGGACGGTGCGCGACTGGCCGAAGCCGAAGGTGAACTTTCGGGATGTGACGACGCTTTTTGGCGATCCCGATGCGTTTCGCGCGATCGTGCAGGCGCTGGCGCGGGAGAGCAAACGGGTGAACGCGACGCGAATCGCAGCGGTCGATGCGCGAGGCTTCATCCTTGGCGGCGCGGTCGC
>JAZKEV010000463.1:0-6928 GCA_040386765.1 Verrucomicrobiota bacterium
AGACGGTGTTATTGGTGATGCGCATCGGAGTGAAAATTAGCGGCCGAGGCCGTTGACGACGGTATCGAGCAGCTCGTCGATAAGATTGAAGACGCGGGAGGAAGCCTGAAACGCGCGCTGGTACTTCATGAGGTCGGCCATCTCTTCATCGAGCGAGACGCCGCTCAGGCTGTCGCGCTGCGAGCGGATGAGGCGCTCGATGTTGGACTGGTCCTCGACGCGCGAGTTGGCGCCCGCGAGAGCCTGGCCGATCTTGCTGACGGTTTTGCTAAAGTGGCCGGCAAACGTGCCGTCGATATGGTCACCGCCAGCGGTGGAAAACTCCCGGTTCGCGAGCTGGGCCACGGCAAGGGCGATGGTATTCTCACCGGCTGCACCGCCGTCGCTCGCCTTGAGCGTCGAGGCCGTGAGCGTATTCACCACATTGATACTGCCGGCGGCAACACCGGCGGGATCGAAGAAGTTGCCCGTCGAGCCCGTCGGGTTGTAGGCGGCATTGACCGAGGTCACGAGCTGGCGCGCGAGCTGGTCGAGGTCGTTGCGCAGCGTCTGGATGGCGCCATCGCGGGCCGTCAGCGCACCCTTGATCGAACCGCCGCCCAGCGCGACCGTGGTCGCGGGGGAGCCGGCGGTGATCTGCGTGCCGTTGAACGCCACCGTGCCCTGCACCGTGGCGAGATTCACGAGGGGAATCTCCGCGCCATCGGCGTCCCGCGCGAATACCTGCACCTGGCCGCTCGCGGTGTCGCGGACCTCGATGGGCATCTTGGCGGAGAGTTCCTCGAGGCGGGCCTGGCGCTGGTCGCGGAGGTCGACGGCGGAGCCGGCGGCATTGATCTCGAAGCGACCGATCTGGCCGTTGAGCTCCGCGATGGAGCTGAGCAGGCGATTGACCTCGGTGACATCGCTGGCCACCTCGGCGCCGAGGTCGGCCTGCACCTGCGCGAGGCGGGAATCGGCGAGCTGGAAGCGGTCGGCCAGGATCTCCGATTTCTGGATCAGGGTCTGGCGCTCGCCGGTATCGGTGGGACGGGCCGCGAAGCTCTGGAAGGCGTTGAAGAAATCGTCGATGGAGGCGGAGATGCCACTATCGCCCGCCTCAGTCGTGCTGCCCGCGGAGGCAGAGCGGTCGATGCTCTGGCCGAGGCCGGCCTGCGCACGCTGGTAAGCACTCTGCTCGGACTCGAAGCCGGACTTGAGGGCGACCTCGCGCATCACCTGGCGGTCGACGAGCGAGTCGCGGAGCTGCTGCACGCTAAGCGCCTCGAGGCCGAGACTCTCAGCGCCGTTGGACGTAACGAACGTGCCGCGATCGCCAAACACCACGCGCTGGCGCGCATACGCGGTGTTGTTGATATTCGACAGATTCTTGCCAGCGATCTCGATGCCGCGGCCCTGCGCAGCGAGCGCCTTGACCGTGGTGTTGAGACTGGCGTAGAGGCCGGACATGGGAGCGAAGAGATAAAAAATTTAACCGAAACCCCGTTAGCCCGCGGCGCGGAGGGTGGCGGCGGAATGGGCGGAGGCGACCGAGACGCGGCCTGCCGGTGAGTAGGTCTTCGTGAACGAGTTCGGGCGGAGCTGCTGCAGCGTCTCCTGATGCACCTCGACGGCGCGGGAGAGCAGAGAGTGATTGTGGCGGCTCGTGCGGCGGACGCGGTGGAGGAGCAGATTGACCTCGGTGATCAAGGCCTCGAGCAGCGGACGCGCATCGGGCTCGATCAGCGCGAGCATGGAGCGGAGCGACGTGGTGGTCGGGCGGCCATTCTCCTCGGCAAATGAGGCGACGGCCTGCTCCCGGCGCGTGCGCGAATCGGAGAGCGTGCGGGCATGCGCATCGATGTCGGTGGCGAGGCGCAGGACGGAGTCCGCGTCGCGATTGAAAAGGGCGAGCTGCTGTTCTTCGAACAGGTGGAGGAGCCCGCCGTAGTCGGCGAGCTCGTCGCGCAGGCGCTCTGCGATGAATTCCCAGGATGTGCTCATTTAGCTTCCGTTTTGGGTTGTGATTCTGGCGTTTCAGCCGCGGGCGAGACGCTGCGCGGCGCGAGTTGCCGCTCGAGCATGCGGCCGAAGCCGAGGCCCTGGCCCGCGGTGAGTTGCTGGGACATCGTGTCGGCGAGCATGTCGCCAAAGACGCTGCCGGAGACGCCGCCACCCTCTCCACCCAGCATCGAGGTCATGGTCTTGCCCAGAAGCTGGCGGACGAGGACGGCCTCGAACTGCGCGGCGACGGCCTTGCGCTGCTCGGCGGGCTCAGCATTGCGGAGCGCAGCGGCATTGAAGGGAGCGGCCGCGCGGTTAGTGGCGATGGAAGCGACGTTCATGGTAGCGATCGGCGTTTAGTTAATCACCAGCTCCGCCTGGAGGGCGCCGGAGCGTTTGAGAGTTTGAAAGATGGCCATCATCTCGCGCGTGGAGACGCCGAGGGCATTCAATGCGGCGGCGAGGCGCTCGATCGAGGGCGGCTCGGCGATCACCTGGAAGCCGCCCTTGGTCTCGTTCACATTGGTCTGCGTGCTCTGCACGCCGGCGGTCTGGCCGTTGCTGAAACCATTGGGCTGGCTGACGCCCATGTTGTTGCTGACCGTGATGGTGAGCGAACCGTGCGCAATGGCGACGTGCGAGAGACGGACCGTGGAAGTGGCGACGATGGTGCCGGTGCGCTCGTTGATCACGATGCGGGCGAGCGTATCGGGCGCGGCTTCGATCTGGCCGAGATCGGCGATGAAGGCCACGTCGCGGCCGCGATAACCCTCGGGCAGCGTCACGGCGATCGTCGCGGCATCGAGGGGGTTGGCGATCGCGGACCACTTGGTATTGATGGCGTCGGCGATGCGCGAAGCGGAGGTATAGTCAGGATTGTGCAGGAGCAGGCGGACGGTGTTGTCGCGGACGAAGGTCGCGGGGACCTCGCGCTCCACGATGCCGCCGCTGGAGATATTACCGACGGTCGGGTGATTCTTCTGCACGGTCGCGCCACCGGCGCCACCCGCGCCACCGAAGAAGCCACCGATTGCAACGGGGCCCTGCGCCACCGCGTAGACGCGGCCATCGGCGCCGAGCATCGGAGTCTGGAGAAGGACGCCGCCCTGGAGCGTCTTGGCATCGCCCATGGAGGCGACATTCACATCGATGCGTGCGCCAGGCTTCAGGAAGGCCCCGATGTCGGCGGTGATCATGACCGCGGCCACATTCTTGGCCTTGAGGTCGGATGCGCCGACCGTGATGCCGTAGCGCTGAAGGACGTTGGCGATGCTGCGCAGGGTCGAGACCGCGTTGCTATCGCCGTCGCCGGCGAGACCGACCACAAGGCCGTAGCCGACGAGTTGATTATCGCGGCCGCCTTCGACCAGCGCGAGGTCCTTGACGCGCGAGGCGTGCAGGAAAGAGACGGAGAGGCTGAACAGGAAAAGAATCCTGAAGAGCGCGCTTCCGTGCGAGAGAGAGTGCATCCGTGCGATCATGGCTCAGTTTCTCAGAGGGGACGGAGCTTCTCGTACACCTTGGCGAGCCAGCCGCGCTTCTGCGCTTCGGTGAGGGTTCCCTCGGCGTGGAACTCGACGCGAGCGTCGGCGATATTGGTGGAGACGACGGCGTTGTCGCGGGCGATGTCGTCGGGACGGACGAGGCCGCGGAGGACGACATACTGCGTCTCACCGGAGAAGGTGACGACGCGCACGCCTTCGATCACGAGATTGCCATTGGGCAGCACGTCGGTGACGAGGACCGCGGCGCGCGAAGAGATGCTCTGCGAATTAGCGACGTCGCCGCCACCGGAGTAGCTGCTCTTTCCCGTGGCACCGATGCCGGGGAGCGCACCCTTGTGCGTACCGAGACCAGGATAGATGAAGCGGGTGATCGCATCCTCCACGGTGGAGTCGCGCTTGGAGGTCTTGCTCTGCGAGCTCTGCGCCACCGCGGACTCGGCGACGATGATCGTCAGGATGTCACCCTTGGCCGAGGCCTTGCGATCGGCAAACATGCTGCGCGTGCCCTGCGTGCTCGTGGGCCAGAGAGACTCGGCACGGGCGCGGGAGCTGAAGACGAAGAGGCCCACGATCGCGGCGACAAAGGCAGCGAAGACCCACGCGGCGTGGAGGGAGGCACGGTCGCGACGAGCGACGCGGCGATCAAAAGCGGACTTGGACACGGTTTTCATCGATGACCATCGCGACAAAATCTTTGCGCGAGATAGGATTGCGGACGGTGACGGTGTCGCCTTGCGCGCCATTTTCCATGGCGAGGCCTTTCATCGTGACGGCGAGGAGGCCGTCGACGGCGGAGACTTCAACGAGGTCGCCCTTGCGGACGAGCGGGCGGCGCGCGATATCGCGCCACGTGAGGAGCCGGCCGGCGGGAACGGCACGGGTAAAGATATACGAACGATCGCCGACCGCGGCGGGCAGCGCATCGCGGTCGCGGAAGAGATCGACGCGGCGGGCCTCGAGGACGCCTGCATCGAAGCTGGCGCCGATCGTCAGCGGCTGGCGGGTGGCCCAGGCATCGCGCCAGAGCTGGGCGCGAACGACAAAGGTGGTCTCGGTGACCTGAACCTTATCGGCGAGGATGCGGCACCGCACCATCATCGACGAGGACGTCACGGAAGGATACTCGACCACGGAAATGTCCCACGAGGTCGCGACGCGCGCCGGCGGCGTCCACGTGCGGAGGAGCTCGAGTTGGAGATCGCCCTCGAGATTGAAGTGCGAAGCGATCGCCTGCGTCAGCGAGGCGATCAGGTGATCGCGGGTGAACGGCGTCGAGGAGCCGTCAGCGGCCTCCTGCGTGACGACGGCAGCGGAGCCGGTCGCGAGCGTATCGGCGCGAAGGACGTGCGCGGCGCCGAGCACGCTGGCGGCAACGGCGCACACCCGAAAAGCGCGGAGAGAGTTGGCGGTCACGAGCTTCATCAGCGCTTCATGTTGGCGACGTTCTGGAGCATCTCGTCCGACGTCTGGATGGACTTGGAATTAATCTCGTAGGCGCGCTGGGCGACGATGAGGTTCACCATTTCTTCCACGAGGTTCACATTGGAGGCCTCGATGTAGCCCTGAATCGTGCGGCCGAAGCCCTGCTCGCCGGGCTTGCCGACTTCGGGCGTGCCGCTGGCGGCCGTCTCTTCGTAGAGATTGCCACCGAGGCTGCGCAGACCCGCGGGATTGGCGAAACGTGCGAGCGTAAGGGAAAACGTCTGGGTGCCTGAGGCGCCCTGCACCGTAACCTGGCCATCCTCGGAAATGGAAACCGAAGCGGCGCCGGGCGGGATCGGCTGAAAGCCGCTCAGCACCGGCAAACCATCGACAGTAACGACCTGGCCCTGGGCACTCAGCTTGAAGGAACCGGCGCGGGTGAAACCGATCGTGCCATCGGGACGCTGCACTTCGAAAAAGCCGTCGCCCTGCACCGCGATATCGAGCTTCTCACCGGTGGAGGTGAGCTGGCCCTGCGTGAAGACCTTCGACGTCGCCGCGACGCGGGAGCCGTTGCCGACCTCGACGCCGGTGGGCACGAGATTGCCGCCGCCCGAATCCGAGCCCGAGGCGCGGGGCTTCTGGTAGAGCAGATCCTGAAACTCGATCTTGCTGCGCTTGAAGCCGGGGGTGTTCACGTTCGCGAGATTGTTCGCGATCGTGTTCAGGTTGAGCTGTTGCGCCTCCATGCCGGTGGCGGCCGAGTAGAGCGAAAGATTCATGGCTGGGAGGCGGAATCACCGCGGCGGACGTGGGAGAGACGATAGGAGGACGGGTAAGAGGGCAGCAGGTACGGCTCGTAGCCCCGGAAAGCGGCGGGCTTCTTCGTGGTGTCCGTGACGCGTTTCACGACAGGGGCCGGCGCGCCCCCAAAGCGCGCGCGGCCAGTCAGTCGTGATGTTGGTTGTCTGTCTGGGAAATACATGGAAAGCGGTGCGCTCAACCGAGCGCTTCGAGGGTCTTCTGCATCTGCTGGTCGACCGTGTTGATGATCTTCTGGTTGGCCTCGTACGCGCGGGAGATGAGGACGAGGTCGACCATCTCGCGGAGCGGGGAAACATTGCTGCCTTCGAGGTAGCCCTGGAGCAGCTCGGGCTCGTCGACCGCCTGAGGCTGGGCACCGGGCCCCGCCATGAAGAAGCCGCCCGCGATCGGGATCAGTGCACTGGTATCGGAAAAGCTTTGGACGGAGAGTTTGCCGACGCGGGTGTCACCGTTGAAAATCGTGCCGTCTTGATTGATCGTGACCGAGCTGGCGCCCGCGGGCAGCACGATAGGCGAGCCGCTATCGCTGAGGACTTCGTGGCCGCTCGACGTGACGAGCGTACGGTCGGTGCGCATGCGGAACTCGCCGCTGCGCGTATACCCCTTCGCGCCGTCTTCCAGCTGAATCTCGAAGAATCCCTCGCCCTGGATCGCGACATCGAGCTCGCGGCGGGTGGGCTGCGTCTCGCCCGTGACGAAACTGATGCCGGTATTAACCTTGGGGAACGACATCGTCATCGCCTCACCGCTACCGACCTTGGAGCGCGGGTCGGCGTGCAGTTCGCCGCCCTCCTGCGTGGAGAAATTGATCGTACGCTTCCGGTAGCCGTTCGTCTGCGCCGAGGTAATGTTCTGCGACACCGAATCCTGCCAACGCTCAAGCGCAGAGAGGGCTGAGGCACTTTGGTAGAGTCCGATGTTCATGGATGGAGCTACTTAAGCCATCCGTGTGCCTGCGAACCTACATGTTACGTAAGTAACTGATACATTGCGTAATAAAGTATCTCAAAATTCGCCGAGAAAAACTTTCCGGGGTTCGGAAAGCTCTGCCCATGGAGGTACGGCAGGAATTGCCGGGGCGAAAAAGCTCCGTGCAGATGACCGCAGGGACGGTGACTTACGTCAGCCCGGCCATCCTTGGCGGGATCCGACCAAACAACGGGATCGATCCCCGTCCTACTCCAGCCGTATCA
>JAZKEV010000463.1:6938-12881 GCA_040386765.1 Verrucomicrobiota bacterium
GACGAGGCGGACGACCTTGTCGCCCTCTTTGACCACTTCCACATGCGCGCTCGAGGCGCCGGGCGTGGAGACGGAGACGGGCCCGCGCGGCACTTCGCACTTCGGCGCCTGTGAGGCGGCAAGGGCAGCGGGTGCACGGAGGCCCTCGATAGCGAGGGTCTTCTTGCCTTGGAGGAAAGATTTCATGGCGACGGCTTGGGCTCGACCAGGACGGGCACGGGATCATCCACGAGCTTGCTGTCCTTGAAGCGACTTTTCGCAGTGAGCGTAAGATTGAGGGTGACGCGGTCGTTGGAGTCGGCGGTGGGCAGCTCGCCCGCGATGGGCTTCGTATCGGAATAGCCGGTGACACGCTCGATGAGCTTGGGCTCGACGGCGTAGTGCACGAGCTTGCGACGCGGTGACGTTGAACTGGTGCCGGTCGATGGTCCACGCGAGATTCTGCAGGACGAAACTCCCCCACTCCGTGAGTTCGGTGCTGTCTTTGACGAAGAGCGGGGTCTTCGCGCGATCGAACAGCGTCACGCGCAAGCCATCGGTCGTCACCTGCACGTCGATGGGCTTGCCCTCGAGATTTTGATCGAGGTGCAGCAAGCGGTAGAAATCGGCGGCGACGGAATTGAGAAACGTCATCTGGATCTGCTTGTTGCGATCCTGCTCCTTCTCGGTGCCCTGCCCGGCGCCGGAGCTGGTCGTCGTCTTGTTGCTGTTGAAAGGCATCACGCCGGACGTGGCATCCATGGGCGACCGGAAGGGATTTTGGAAATACTGCGAGGTCGCGATGAGGATTTCCTTATCCTGCGCGGAAATCCACAGCACCATAAATAGCGCCATCATCGCGGTCACAAAGTCCGCGTAAGCCACCTTCCATGCACCACCGCCTCCTCCAGCCATGCGATTTGAGAGTTAAGGGTTGAGTGTGGAGGTTTACTTGGCGGGAGCCATCGCCTTGAGGGCGATTTCGAGCTCGGCGGCGCCGGGCTGGACATGGCTGTCGAGCGAGCGGCGGGCGACTTCCACCGCGGTGAGCGGGGCGAGGCCCTTGGCAAAGCCGGCGACGGCCTGCATGATGCACTTCAGGAACTGCTCGTCGGAGGCGTTGTTGAATTTCACGCGGTTAGCGAGCGGGTTGACGAAGCCGTAGGCGACGAAGATGCCGAGGAGCGTGCCGGTGAGCGCGGCCGCCACCTTCTCGCCCACCTTCTCGGGGCCTTCGGAAATGGCGGACATGGTGTTAATGATACCGAGCACCGCCGCGACGATCCCGATGCCAGGGAGCGAGTCGCCGACGAGTTGGAGAATGTGGACCGGATGCTCGGCCTCGGCCGACTTGGCGCGGAGCTCGGCGGTCATGAGATCTTCGAGCTGGTCGGGCTTGATCTTGCCGTCGATCACGGGCTTGAGGCCATTGCAGATGAACTCCAGCCGCTCGTGATGATTGAGGATCGAGGGATACTTCTGGAAGAGCGTGCTCTTCTTCGGATCCATGATGTGCTCTTCGAGCGCGATCAGGCCATTGCGCCGGCCGACCATGAAGATCTCGTAGAGGAGCTTGAGCAGGTCGCTGAACTCCTTCTCGCCCGGCGACTTTCCGGTGACGCACTCCTTCAGTTTGTGGACGATCTCCTTCAAGACATGGCCGGGGCTCGCAATCACGAGCACACCCGCCGCGACACCGAGGATGACGACGAATTCCGAGACGTGCAGAAGCACGAGCGGATTGCCCCCGGCGATAATAAAACCGCCGATGGTGGACGCCAGGACGATGAAAGAGCCGATGAGGATCAGCATAACGGCGGACTAAATCCCAAAGCCCAGACTCCAGACGCCAAAGAGATCCCAAGGGAAATCTCTCTGCGTCCGAAATCGTTCTGGCGTTTGGAGCTTTGGAGTTTGGGATTTATCAGGGTCACTTTTCCTTCATGCGCTGCAGCCAGCCGCGCAAACCGAGGATGGTTTGAGCGTGGATCTGGCAGATGCGCGACTCGGTGAGTCCGAAAACGGCGGCGATTTCGGCGAGGCGCATGTTTTCAAAATAGTACATGGCGAGAATCTTCTTCGGTATATCGGGCAACTCGGCGATTCTTTGAGAGAGAAGTTGCAATAGCTCCGCCTTCTCGAGGTTGTCGCGGCCCGTCTTGTCGGCTTCGTCGGCCAGCAACTCGTGCAGGGACGCGCCCCCCCGTTCCTCGCTATCGGGGTTCTGGTCGATGGCGATGAAGGTGACCGGTTTAGCTTCTTCGACCCATTTCTCGTATTCTTTAGGGCTAAGGCCGAGCGAGGCGCAGACCTCGGAGTCGGTGGCAGCGCGGCCGAGCTTCTGCTCGACGTCGTTGATCGCCGTCTTGAGCTTGCGCGAGCGGGCGCGCGCGCGACGCGGGCACCAATCCATGCGGCGCAGCTCGTCGAGGATCGCGCCACGGATGCGCATCGCGGCATAGCTCGCGAAGGTGCTCCCCTGGTTCGGATCGAATTTGCGGACGGCGGCGATCAAGCCGGTGATTCCGACGCTGTAGAGGTCGTCGGCATCGACGTGCGCGGGCACGTTGAGCTTGATGCGGTCCACGACATTGCGGACCAAGGGCAGATACCGTTCGATAAGATCCTTCTCATCGACGGCGGCCGGCGAAACACCCTGATATGCCCGCCAGGCGGCGGCGGGCGTGGCATCCGTGCCAGGGTTCGTTGCGAGGGCTGTATTCATAAGTCAGTGACGGGTGTGAAATTATTTGTGGCGCGCCGGAGTGGTGACGGCGGGAGTGGGTGCGGCAGCAGCGGCTGCGGCGGTGGCAGCTGCGGCAGCGTGGCGGGCGAGGATCGTCTCGCGCATACCGCGCACGAGGATCGTCCAGAACCAGCGAAAGAGGAGCGCGCCGGCGAGGCAGCCCACGGCCGCATCGAAGAAGACGCGGTCGGCCTCATGCCCGGCGAAATAGCTGCCGAAGCCGGCAACGAGAAACCCCGAGAATCCGCCGGAGAGAAAAATGAACTTCATGCGACGTCCTCCTCAGGCAGCGTGCGGCGCACGATGGCGCCGGGGACATCTTCTTCGCAGTCGCCGGTGAGCGACGCGCCGGTGGAGAGAAAGAGCGGCTCGATGGCCTCGTCGAAGAGGTAATCCCAAAGCTTGCCCCACTGCGGCACTTCATCGAGGTGCGTGAAGACGAGGTGCGTCGCGCCGAGATCGCGACCTGCGGCATAAGCATCGCGGAGCGAGGCGCGGTCGTATGCGGCATTCAGCACCAGGACGCGCTCCTCGATCTGCTCGGCATCGAGGAAGGCGCCGATGCGGGCATTCTCCTGTGGCTTGCGGATCGAGATGCCGGGAAGATCGAAGTAGACGAAACCACCGGGGACTGCCGCGTACGTCTCGCAGGGGAAGTGTGCGAGCGGCACGCCCAGCGCCTCGGCGAAAACGGGAAGCGGGCCGAGCGGATTGGGCCGGTCGAATTCGACGCTGATCACGTGGCCGAGCCGCGCGCGGCGAAAGACCTCGAGCGAGAGCCACTTGCAGAGAGCGGTGGTGCGACCCACCCCGGGCGAGCCGAGGAATGCGGCGCGCGAAAGCGGTGCGCGCGACGGACGGGACTCGGCCTGCGTGCGGAGGAGCCGCGACGTCTCGGCGAGCGCACGATGCAGCGGGAGGGAATTGAGCTCAGGCCAGTTCACACCGGACTGCAGGCGATGCAGCGCGGTCTCGGTGATGCCGGAGCGCCGCAGGAGGCCGGTGAGGCCGAGCGACGGCGGCAGCGGCTCGAGCTGGCGGTGAGACGGGCGGCGCAAGGCCGGCGGAGTGTCGGCGGCAACGTCAGACGGTTCAGCCGGCTCGGACGATGTGAGAGAAAAACCGGACGGCTTCGGCTCGACCACCGAGGGCGTGGCATCGACTTGGGCGACGACCTCGAGATTCGGACTCCCGAAGAGCTTCTTCAGTCCCGTCTGCGGAATCTCGCGCACGGAGATCACCCGGGCATTGGCGCCGAGCTTCTCGCGGATGAGCGCGACGGCCTGCTCGGTGGACTTCACCGTGAACTTGTAGGTGCCGGGGGCGAAATGTTTGCCTGGATTCAGCATGGCTTAAGCGGCGGCCTTGAGCGGCACTTCGGCGCGGGCGACGTGCTGCGGCGCGGTGATGATGCCGGCATTCTCGATCTCGGTGGCCGAGGGCAGCTCCTGATACGAGAGGACGGTGACGCGGGGGAAGGAGGACTCGAAGAAGCGCTTCACCGGCAGGCGAATCTCAGCCGAGACGACGAGCACGGCGGGCTGCCCCTGCTGGATCATGTCGTTGGTCAGCTTCGTAATCTGCTCGAGCAGATGGCGGCCGGTGGCGGGATCGAGCGCCATGCCGACTTCCGTCGGCGAGCGGTGAACCTTGGACGCGAGCCACTGCTCGAGGCGCGGATCGAGCGTGACGGCGCGGACGACACCGGGTCGGCACTCGTATTCGGGAACGAAATACAACCCGAGGCGGCGGCGCACCAACTCGCTGAGATCGTCGGGATTCTTCGAGAGCGACGCGAAGTCGGCGATGCCCTCGAGGATGAGCGGCTGGTTGACGATCGCTACGTTCTCGCGGAGGAGATTCTGCAGCACACGCTGGATGATGCCGAGCGTGACGAGATCGGGCAGCAGCTCAGCGATGAGCGCAGGCTGGGTCTGCTTGAGATGGTCGACGAGGGCCTGCACTTCCTGACGGCCGATGAGATGGTGCGCGTTGGCCTTGAGCGTCTCGGAAAGATGTGTGATGAGGACCGAGGCGGGATCGACGACGGTGAAGCCGTTGAGCTCAGCCGTCTTCTTCTCGGTCTCGTCGATCCAGGTGGCGTCGAGATTGAAAACGGGCTCGCGGGTGGGCACGCCCTTGAGGCGTATCTTGGAGCCGGATACATTCATCGCCAGCCAGCGGCCGGTCATGAGCTGGCCACGGGCGACGGGCTTGCCACGCAGCAGGAAACGGTAGTCGTTGGGCTCGAGTTCGAGATTATCGCGGACGGAGATGGGCGGCACGACGATGCCCTTTTCGCGGGCGAGCGTCTTGCGCACGCCGGTGACACGGGCGAGCAGTTCGCCGCCGGTCTTGGCATCGGCGAGGCCGAGCAGACCGTAACCGATCTCAATGGCGAAGACGTCGACCTCGATGAGCTTGCGCACATCCTCAGGGCTGCCCGGCGCGGGTGCAGGGGCCGACTGAGTCGCGGCAGCGGCCTCGCCGGGCTTGCCGCCCTTGTTGCCGCCGCCGGCGCCACCTTTAGCCGCCGCTGCAGCCTCGGCACCGTGGGCGTGGCCGGTCTTGTCCTCCTGGTCGTTCATGATCTTGCCGAGAAAAGCGGCCATGCCGCCCAGCACGAAGAACGGCATCATTGGCATACCGGGCATCAGGCCGAATGCGGCCAGCATGCCACCGGTGATACGCATGGCGCGCGGATAACGCGTCAGCTGGCTGGCGAGCTGGGTGCCCAGGTTCTGATTATCGGAGGCGCGGGTAACGAGAAGACCGGCGCCGATCGAGAGGATGAGCGCGGGGATCTGAGAAACGAGGCCGTCACCAATGGAGAGGAGCGTGAACTTCTGGAGCGCTTCCCCGAGGGACAGTCCCATTTGCAGGACGCCGATGGCGAAGCCGCCGATGATGTTGACCAGCGTGATGATGATGCCGGCGACCGCGTCGCCGCGGACGAACTTCGAGGCACCGTCCATCGCGCCGTAGAAATCGGCTTCCTTCTGCACCTTCACGCGGCGCGAGGTGGCCGTGACTTCATCGATGATGCCGGCATTGAGCTCGGCATCGATCGCCATCTGTTTACCGGGCAGCGCATCGAGGGTGAAGCGCGCGCTCACCTCGGCGATACGACCGGCGCCCTTCGTGATGACGACGAAGTTGATGACGATCAGGATGAGGAACACCACCGCACCGACGATGTAGTTGCCCTGAATGACGAA
>JAZKEV010000463.1:12891-16052 GCA_040386765.1 Verrucomicrobiota bacterium
GTCCGAAGGCCTCGATCACTTCGCCGGCATAACCATGGACGAGCACCTGGCGCGTCGTACTGATATTGAGCGCGAGACGGAAGAGCGTGAGCGAGAGGAGCAGCGTGGGGAAACTGGAGAACTCCGGCGGATCCTTCACATACACGATCGCGAGAAGGACCAGCAGGGAGAGGCCGAGATTGAGCGCGAGCAGCGTATCCAGCAGGATCGCCGGGATCGGCAGGATCAGCAGGAGGACGGTGACGAACAGCCCACCCGTGAAGATCAGGTCGGCCCGCTTCAGCAGCGCGGTAACGGGATTGGAAGCAACGGCAGCCATGGTTTAGGCGGCGATGCCCATGCGGCGGGCCTTCAGGCGGTGGAAGTAGTAGCGGTGGGTGCGATAAACCACGGCGAGGATCTCGGCGACGGCCTGGTAGAGCTCGCTGGGGATCGTCTCGCCGACCTTGCCCACCGCGAAGAGCAGGCGGGCCACGGGCTTGTTTTCGACGACGGGCACGCCGTTCTCGGCGGCAAGGGCCTTGATGCGTTGCGCGAAGCGATTCTCGCCCTTGGCGAGCACGACGGGAGCCTGGTCGACGCCGCGCTCGTATTTCAGCGCGACGGCATAGTGGGTGGGATTGGTGACGACGACATCGGCCGTCTGGACCGCGGAGAGCATCTGCTTCTGCAGGAGGCGGCGGGCCATGCGGCGCATCGCGGCCTTCGTGTGACCGTCGCCTTCCGCCTGCTTATGTTCATCCTTCACTTCCTGCTTCGTCATCATGAGGTCGCGGGACATCTTGAACTTCTCGTAGGCGTAGCTGATCGAGGCCACGATCCCGAGAGCGAGGATCAGGCGGCTGAGGAAGAGGATCGTCGCGTGATTGAGGAACTGGCCGAGATACGCGGCTTCGACCGGCGCGGAGAAAAGCGGGTCGTACATCAGGCCGCGCGCGCCGAACCACAGCACCAGCGCGATCGCGATGAGCTTCATCATATCGAGACCGCCGCGCATTAAAGCGGCCTTTGAAAACACGCGGCCGAAGCCCGTGATGGGATTGAGTGCCTCGAGCTTGAAACCGAGAGCCTTCGGCGTGAGGCGGAAGCCGCTTTGCACGCCGCTCGCGATCAGGATGGCGATGACGATGCAGATGAAAAACGGCGCGATCACGCGCCCAAACGTCATCATCGCTTCCGTGAGCGGCACCATCACGGTGTCGCGGTTAAGGGCAGTGACGGTGAAACGGCTGAAGACCGAAACGGAATACTCGGCGACTTCGCGCGAAGCCGATTGCGCGGTCATCGCAAGCACGCCCAACAGGCCGGCGAGCAGGAAAAGAACGGTGATCTCCGGCGACTTGGCGAACTGACCACGCTCCATAGCATCCTCCAGGCGCTTGCCCGTGGCTTGCTCGGTTTTTTGGTCTTGGTCGTTATCTTCCATGAATCGCGTACCAGAATTAGCAACGCCGGTGCCATGGATTTTATGCCTACGTTTAACCGCTTACTATCAGCATTTTAAACATTTCACTGTGCGGCGACGGAATAGGTTCAACGCGATCCCGAATGGGCTGGAAAAACAGCGGCAAATTTTGCCTCAAGCGTGGATAAAACGCGCCGACGAGGCCTGCTTGGGAGTGAGCGTGGCAAATCCCTGCTCTTCCGAGCAGGGTTACATCACTCGCCAAGATTTAATCATCAACGAACCTCCGTGCCGGAATACGAGGTCTGGGGACGCACGGCTCCCCGAGACGCGCATTCTACCGGGCATACAAAGGCATCCCTGCGCTCACGCGCAGGGCCACAAAGCTCGGGCAGTAAACTCTACGGGAGAGGAACTGCAGTCGGTCCGCCGCGGTGCGGCCCCACCCTGCTTCCGTTCACTTCTGCACCAACTGCAGCATGCGGAAAGGCGTTTCGCCCAGTTCCACAAAGAGGTAGCGCGCGATCAGCGCGCCCGCTCCAGCCAGCAAGCCAAAGCCCACGAGAGCGCGGGCGGAAATGCTCACCACGAAGACGTTCATCTTCGGCACGGCGCGACCGAGCACGGAAAACGCGAGCGTGATGAGAAAATTCATCGCGATAAAGGGCGCGGCGATGCGCAGGCCGAGTTCCAACACCTTGCCGGTCGAGCGGATCAGCGAGTCCCCTGCCCCCGGTGCAAACGCCGCGGCACCGGCGCCAGCGATCTGGAAGCTCTTGGCAAAAGCGGAGATAACTCCCTGGTGCGCGCCGAAAAGGAAAAACAGGATGATCGCAAAGGCGGACAGCAGCGCGGCGAGCGGTTCATTCGCCGGCTCGGGCACGCCCATGCCAGGGGAGGCCATCAGGCCGATTTCGGTAGAGATCGTGCGGCCCGCCATATCGATCGCGGAAAAGGCGAGTTTGGCGACGAAACCCAACGCCAGCCCCAGCAGCATCTCCATGATGGAAGCCGAGGCGAATCCCCAAAGATCATGCGGCAACGACGCCGCTGGCACGAGACCGGCGAGGAGCGTGGCAAGGCAGGCCCCGAGGGCGATGCGCACCGTGATGGGCAGCGGCCGGCCTGCGATCACCGGCAGCTGGATGATCACGCCGAGTGATCGAAACAGCACCATCATCCAGGCGAAGCAGTAATCGAGTGACACGAGAGGCCTTGGCCGCGGTCAGGGTCCGCAGCGAGAGTACCGTCGTCAGATCCCGAGCGAGCCCATCCGCGTGATGATCGTGATCGTAAACTCGGAGAGCGAGCGCAGCAGCCAGGGCGTGAGCACGAGCATCAGGCCGGCGAGCGCGATCAGCTTGGGAATAAACGTGAGCGTCTGCTCCTGCATGCTCGTCACCGACTGCACGAGGCTGGCGATGAGGCCGACCACGAGCGTGACCCCGAGAAACGGCGCCACGACGTAGAGCGCAAACATGACGGTCGACTTGAAAATATCGATGGCGAGATCGGGATTCATTTGAGCAGAGGAGTGTGGAGCTTAGGCCCCGAAACTTTGGACGAGGGAGCGCACGACCAGATGCCAGCCGTCGACGAGGACGAAGAGCAGCAGCTTGAGCGGGAGTGCGACGGTGACGGGCGGCATCATCATCATGCCCAGGGCCATCAACACGGAGGAGACGAGAAAATCGATGACGAGGAACGGCAGGAAGAGCAGGAAGCCCATCTGAAATGCCGTCTGCAGCTCGCTGAT
>JAZKEV010000464.1:0-1581 GCA_040386765.1 Verrucomicrobiota bacterium
CCGGTCTCGGCTTCATCGCAGTCTTCGCCGGCGCGACCAACACCCCCCTCGCCTGCACGCTCATGGGCGTCGAACTTTTCGGCGGACACTATGCCGTTTACTTCGCGGTCGCCTGCTGGCTCGCCTACGCTTTCAACGGAAAAACTGGCATCTACACCGCGCAACGGCTGGGCACGCCTAAACACCCTTAATTTTCCCTGGCGTTGCAGGTCGTCCATCGAAGTTGCGCCCGTTTTCCCTTCCGCCGCCATCTTCAGCCGCACGTCGTTGTAAGTGTCCCCGCTCTGGTCATCACTGAGCTCTAAAACTGCGCGCTTTAATCCCGCTATTTCGCGTCGCCGCGCAGGCGGACAAACCGCCTCCTTGCGCCGTTGACAGCCCCCGGCGCGCGCGTTTTCAGTCTTCCCTTCTGCGCTCGACGCAACCCGTTCGTTTTCTCAACCGCATAACCCATCCACATGGCCGCAAAATCCAAAGCTAAGAAGTCCGCTCCCGCGAAGAAATCCGCCTCCAAGGCGCCCAAATACGTTTACACGTGGGGCGCCGCCAAAGCCGACGGCAACGGCTCGATGAAAGCCCTCCTCGGTGGCAAGGGCGCCAACCTCGCCGAGATGACCCGTATCGGCCTGCCCGTGCCTCCCGGCTTCACCATCACGACCGAGGTCTGCACCTACTATTACGCCAACAAGAAGAGCTATCCCGTCTCGCTCCAGGCCGAGATGGAAGCCGGCGTGAAGAACATGGAGAAGATCATGGGCACCACCTTCGGCGCCAAAACCGGCATGCCCCTCCTCGTGGCCGTGCGCTCCGGCGCCCGCGATTCCATGCCCGGCATGATGGACACCATCCTCAACCTCGGCCTCAACGACGAGACCGTCGTTGCCCTCGAGAAAGCCACCGGCAACTCCCGCTTCGCTTACGACTGCTACCGCCGCTTCATCCAGATGTATGGCGACGTCGTCATGGGCGTCCAGAAACGCGAAGGCGAAGACCACGATCCGTTCGAGCACACGATCCACAACTTCAAGCACGAGGTTTACCACAAGGACATCATCGACTCCGATCTGACCGCCGCCGACCAGCAGGAGCTCATCAAGCGCTTCAAGGCCCTCGTCAAAGAGCGCACTGGAAAAGCGTTCCCGAACAACGCCTGGGACCAGCTCCGTGGTGCCGCCGGCGCCGTGTTCGGCTCCTGGATGAACGACCGCGCTTCGGTTTATCGCCGCAAGTATAACATCCCCACCGAGTGGGGCACTGCCGTCAACGTTCAGGCCATGGTCTTCGGTAACACCGGCGAGACCTCCGGCTCCGGCGTTGCGTTCACCCGCAATCCCGCCAACGGCACCAACGAGTTTTACGGCGAGTTCCTCGTCAACGCCCAGGGCGAAGACGTCGTCGCCGGCGTCCGCACTCCCGAGCCCGTGCTCAAGCTCAAGGACGTCATGCCCAAGAGCTACGCCGAACTCCTCAAGGTTCGCGCCACGCTCGAGAAGCACTTCAAGGATGTTCAGGACATCGAGTTCACCATCCAGGAAGGCAAGCTGTTCATGCTCCAGACGCGTAACGGCAAGCGCACCGCCG
>JAZKEV010000465.1:0-5280 GCA_040386765.1 Verrucomicrobiota bacterium
AGCTCTCAGCTTCCTCCCCCTGCCCTCAATACAGCATCCGCACCCGCCGGTCCTTTCGCGGAAACTGCAAGGTCACGACCGTCCCGATCCCCTCCTTGCTTTCGAGGCCAATGAGCCCGCCGTGATCGCGCATGATCCGCTGCGCGATCATCAGGCCGAGCCCGCTGCCGCCCGACTTCGTGGTGTGGTACGGCTGAAACAGCCGCATCAAATCCTCCTGCTTGATTCCGCTGCCGCTGTCCGCAAACAGCAGGAAAACCGAGTCGTCGTCCGCGCGCGATTTGATCGCCAGCTTCCCGCCTGGCCGCATCGCTTCCATCGCGTTTTTCGTGATGTTGAAGAAGACCTGCTTGATCTGGTTTCGGTCCGCCAGCACCTGCGGTAATGAGTGCGTTTCGGCCTCCACCGCGATCCCGCGATCCGCCAGCTCGCGCTGCTGAAACCGCAGCACCTCCGCCAGCAATTCCTCGAGGTCCGTATCCGCCAGGTCCGGCGGACGCGGACGGATCGCCTCCAGAAAATTCGCGATGATCCCATCCAGCCGCGTCACCTCTCCGCTGCAAATACGCACCGATTCCGCCAGCGACTCGGTCTCCTTCGTGGCTTTCAGTTTCTTCAGTTTTCGCTCGATCAACTGCAGGTGGATCGTGAGCGAGTTGAGCGGATTGCCCAGCTCATGCGCCACGCCCGCCGCGAGCAGCAGGATCGACGAGGTGCGCTCGCTCTCGATCCGCGCCTCGGTCGATTGTTTCTCCTTCGTGATGTCGGTTACGATCACCGCAAACCGTCGCACATTGGGGCCCATCGACGTGCGAAACGGCACCATGTAGAGCCGCACCGTCTTCGGCTCGGGATAGGTCAATTCAAACTCCCGCGCCACCACCGGCGCCGCGCCGCCGCCCGTCTCATCCAGTGCCGCCCCCAGCGAAGTCCGCAGCCCTGGCACCAGCCGCCAGAGCGTCTGCCCCGCCAGCTCGTCGTTGCCCAGGCCGATAAGCCGGTGCGCCGAAGTATTGGCGTACTCGATCGCCCCATCGTCGCGCACCACGAGGATGCCCTCCTGCAAGGTGTTGAAGATCTCCTCGAAGACCCCGCGCTCGCGCGCGAGCCGCTGCACGAGATTCGCGAGATTCACCGAGTCGAGCGTATCGAGCCGCCCGAGCACACGATCCAGCGAGGAGTTCTTTTTGCCGGCCATCAGTGACAAAAAGCGCAAACCCGGAAGAACGGAAAGGCTGAAACTATTCCATCGGGTGGCGGCCTTGTCGGTTCGTGGTTGGTAGTTCCGCCTTCAGGCGGAAGGTATTTCGGGTTCCGTCCAAAGGCGGAACTACGAACTCAACCCAGACACCCGCCACCCCTCACAAAAAATCCATCTGCGCCGGGTCCACCCGCACCGCTAGCAGCTTCCGCAAAAACGCCTCTCGGTGCTCCACGCACCGCCCCAGCCGCAGCACCGCGTCGCGATGCTCCTCCGTCCCGTAGCCCTTGTGCTGCGCGAAGCCGTACCCAGGAAACGTCGTCTCCATCGCCACCATCATCCGGTCGCGCGTCACCTTGGCGACGATCGAGGCCATCGCGATGCACAGCGACCGCGCGTCGCCGTTGATGAAAGCCGTGTGCGGATACGGAAAACCGCGCAACGCCAGCCCGTCGATCAGCACCCGCGCCGACACCGTGGGAGCAAACGACGCCCGCTCCTCCGTGCTCGAAAAAAGATCCGGCTCCTCCCGCTTCGGCTCAAACGCCTCCGGCGGATAGATGCCGCCCAGCGCCCGCTGCATCGCGAGCTTGGTCGCGCCGAGGATGTTCAGCTGGAGGATTTCCTCCACGCCCGCCGCGCCGTAGTTCGCGTGGATGAGGCCCTGTGCGGAAAGCTTTTCGAACTCGTGCCACAGCTCCTCGCGCTGCTCCGCATCGAGCTGCTTCGAGTCGTTGACCGTCCGCCCCAGCTTCGAGAGCACCCAGCGGCTCTCCAAAAAATCCCGCGTCACCACCACCGCCGCCGCCACCACCGGCCCCGCAAACGCGCCGCGCCCCACTTCATCGACGCCGATGAGGCTGGTCACTCCGTTGATGTGCTTGAGGTCGAAGCCGCGCAATTGGCGGCGTTTCATGGCAGGGTTGTTCAAAGGGAACGCACCGCTGCGTGGCAAGCGCGTGACGAAATCCACCCGCGCTGGCCTTTTCCGCCCGCCCTCGTAATTTACCCAACCATGGATGCGCGCGAGATTTGGGAGCTCCTCAGCTATGTGGTGACCGTCATCGGTCTCCCCTTCGCGCTCATCGTCTTCATCTGGGAACAGCGCAAGGAGCGCCGCAACGAGCAGGAGGAAATCTTCCAGCGCCTCTCCGACGAGTACCGCGAGTTCCTCAAGCTCGTGCTCGACAACTCCGACCTCCAGCTCCTCCGCCGCGAGCGCGGCACCGGGCAGGAATTCACCCCCGAGCAAAAGGAGCGCCGCTTCGCCATCTTCGGTATCCTCATTTCCCTCTTCGAGCGCGCCTACCTCCTCGTCTACGAGGAGGACATGGACAAACAGAACCTCCGTCTCTGGAAATCCTGGGAGGACTACATCCGCGAGTGGATCCGCCGCCCCGACTTCCGCGAAGCCCTTCCCGAGCTCCTCGAAGGCGAAGACGAAGACTTCACCCTCTACATCCGCAACCTCACCGCCAACGAAACCACCCGCCTCTCAACCGCCCCATCGCGTTGAGGTCTGGAGTAGGGCGAGGCGTTCCCGCCAAACCGTCGCGCGTTGCGCGGGCAGAGAAAGTAATGGCCGCAAAGAGGCGCAAAATTATCCGGCGTGCCAACGAAAGTCTCCCGAGCGCCCATAGGCGCCTTGCGAGTTGCGCTCGCAGGACGGTCCTTGCGCCTTTTTGCGGCTAATCATTCCTGCGCTTCCTGCCTCCGTCGCCCTCACCACTCCATCTTCGCCTTCGGTTCCTTCAGCGGCAGCTCATCCAGCTTCCCCGCCGCCGACACCACTTCATACGCCGTGCGGAAGTGCAGCTTCGCAAACTCGGCCAGCGCCTTCACGCCGAATTTCTCGATGATCTTCGCGCCCTGCTCCTTCACCAGCGGACCCGCGCCCTTCTGCAGCTTGTCGCCGAATTTCCGCGAGAGCTGGTTCATCTGCCGCTGAAATTCCGCGCGCGCGACGATCGAGGCCGCCGCGACCACCGGGTCTTCTTCGGCCTTCGTCCGCATCTTCAGCTCGAAGCCCTCGAGGCCTTTGCGCTTTAACTCCTTCTGCACGAGTGGCTGCTCGGTAAACTGGTCGAGGAGCCCCCACGGCACGCGTTTTTCCTGCAATGCGTCCAACAGCGCGATGGAGTGTTGCCACGCGAGCAGGAGGTTCAAGTTCGCGCGCGGCTTGGCCATCAGCTCGTTATACTTGGGCATGCCGAGCTGAAATGTTTTTACCGCGACCCCGCGCGTGTCGCGGATGACCGCGTCGAGCTTGAAGATCTGCAGCTCGGAAATTTTCTTCGAGTCCTTCACGCCCGCCTTGATCCACCCCTCGATCGCCGACCGGTCCGCGATCACCGTCGCCGCGACCACCGGCCCGAAGAAGTCGCCCTTGCCGCTCTCGTCGAGCCCCGCGTGCGACTCAAACCAGTCCGGATGCAGCACGTCGTCGTAGCCCAGCTTCGCCGCGCCCGTCACCTCGGGCTCGATCACGTCGCGCACGAAGTCCTCCGTGCCCTTCCCCGCGATCACGACCTTGCCGCTCGTGTACGCGCTCACGTTCACCTTCTGGTGGTCCGCCTTGAAGGCAAAGCGCGTGTACTCGACCGCGAAGGGCGTCCAGCCGCGCGCCACGCAGATCTTGCGCAGCGTCTCCATCTGCGCGTCGTCGAGCTTCACCGTGTAGGACGCGAGCTTCTTGGGTGCCTCCTCGTTGTCGGAGAAATTTTTGGCCAGTCCCCACAGGGCCGCAAAAACGCGCGCAAAGCGCAAAAAAGAAAACGCACCCGTCGCGCAGGCATTTTCCTTGCGCCCGTCGCCGCTCTTTGCGGCCAATCCTCCGACCCATGCCGAAAGCCTCGCCTGCCGACGCCCTCATCGCGGCGAAATCCGCTTTCCAAGCCGCCCTCCTCGGCTGGTACCGCGTGCACGCCCGCCAGCTCCCGTGGCGCGACTCGCCCTCCGTGTACAAGACAGTCGTGAGCGAGCTCATGCTGCAGCAGACGCAGGTGAAGACGGTGCTGCCCTACTTCGCCCGTTGGCTCGCGGCGCTGCCCGACTTCGCCGCGCTCGCCGCCGCCGATGAGGCGAAGGTGCTGAAGCTCTGGGAGGGCCTCGGCTACTACTCGCGCGCCCGTAATCTTCACCGCCTCGCCCGCGCCGTCGTCGCGGCCCCCACCCCGCCGCGCACGCCCGCCGAGTGGCGCGAGCTGCCGGGCGTCGGCCCCTACACCGCTGCGGCGGTCACGAGCATTTCCTTCGGCGAACCGGTCGCGTGCGTCGATGGCAACGTCGTCCGCATCCTCGCCCGCCTCACCGCCGATGGCACGGAGTACCGCGACTCCGCCACGGCCTCGAAAGCCTTCACGCCGCTCGCCGACGCCCTCGTTTCTCCCACCAATCCCGGCGACCACAACCAGGCGATGATGGAGCTCGGCGCCACCGTCTGCTTCCGGCACAATCCGCTCTGCCTCACCTGCCCCGTCCGCGCGTTCTGCGCCGCCGCCCAGCGTGGTGAGCCCGAGGCATACCCGCGCCTCGCGCCGAAAAATATCGAGCAGCGCGCCGTCACCCGCGTGTGGTGCGAGCGCGACGGCGCGCTCCTCCTGCACCGCTCCGCCGCCTCCGCCCGCCGCTTCGCCAACATGCACGAGCTCCCGCTCGCCGAGCACGCCGGCGTCGACGAAGCCCGCGCCGCCCGCGGCGAGCTGCTCGCTAAAAAGAAGCGCGGCATCACCCGCTACCAGATTACCGAGTCGATCCACCTCGCGCCCGCGCCCACCGCCGCTGCGCAAAAGAAATTCGCCCCCGAGCTTGTGTGGGTTCCGCTCGCCGACATCGACACCATCACCCTCTCCGGCCCCCACCGCCGCTGGATCGCCGAAATCCTGGCGAAGCGGTAAGGGTAGGGCGGGTTATCCTTAACCCGCCGCTCAGGATTTGCGCTCCACTCCTCCGCGCACGATACTGCTTCCGTCATGTCCGCTCCCGCTTCAACGCCCTTGGCCTCGGCCTCCGTATCTCCCTCGACCCTCGACTGGGGCCGCACGCGGTACGCCGATGCGTGGGAGCGCCAGAAATTCCTC